>NZ_JBFAJD010000065.1:0-32714 GCF_040655035.1 Streptomyces sp. NPDC050549 | reverse complement strand
ACCCCCGGCCGTCCCCCCCCCCCCGGGCGGGGGGGGGCCCCAACCCGCCGCTGGGGACGGTTCAGAGCACCTTGGACAGGAACCCCTGCGTCCGCTCGTGCTGAGGGTTCGTCAGGACGTCGCGCGGGTGGCCGGATTCGACCACCACACCGCCGTCCATGAAGACGAGGCTGTCACCGACCTCGCGCGCGAAGCCCATCTCGTGGGTGACGACGATCATTGTCATGCCGGACTCGGCGAGGTCGCGCATGACGTCGAGGACGTCACCGACCAGCTCCGGGTCGAGGGCCGACGTCGGCTCGTCGAAGAGCATCAGCTTCGGGTCCATCGCCAACGCCCGGGCGATGGCGACCCGTTGCTGCTGGCCGCCGGAGAGCTGCGAGGGGTAGCTCTGGGCCTTGTCGGCGAGCCCCACCCGCTCCAGGAGCTGCATCGCGCGCTCCTTGGCCTGAGCCTTGTTGACGCCTCTGACCTGTACCGGCGCCTCGGTGATGTTCTCCGTGGCCGTCATGTGCGGGAACAGGTTGAAGCGCTGGAAGACCATGCCGATGTCCCGCCGTTTCACCGCCACTTCACGATCGCGCAACTCGTAGAGCTTGTCGCCCTGCTGGCGGTAGCCGACCAGTTCGCCGTCGACGTACAGCCGGCCGGCGTTGATCTTCTCAAGGTGGTTGATGCACCGCAGGAAGGTCGACTTGCCGGAGCCGGAGGGGCCGATGAGGCAGAACACCTCGCCGGACTTCACCTCCAGGTCGATGCCCTTGAGGACCTCGACCGGACCGAACGACTTGTGGACGCCCTCGGACTTGACCATCGGGACCGACGGGTCGGTCGTGGCGGAGTCGGTCTTGGTGAGCTTGTCGGTCATGCCGCTGCTCCCTTCGGACGGCCGATGGACAGCACGTTCGCCCGGATCTTCTGGAGCGGTGTCGGCGGCAGCGCGCGGCTGGAACCGCGGGCGTAGTACCGCTCGACGTAGTACTGCCCGACGCTCAGGACGGACGTCATGATCAGGTACCAGGCGGCGGCGAGGAAGTACATCTCCACCGGGGCACCGGAGTTCTGGCCGATGTCCTGGGCGTAGCGGAAGAGCTCCGGATACTGGACGGCCGCCACGAGCGAGGTCGTCTTCAGCATGTTGATCACTTCGTTGCCCGTGGGAGGCACGATCACCCGCATCGCCTGCGGGATCACGATCCGGCGCAGCGTCTTGGCGTGGCTCATGCCGAGCGCGTGCGAGGCCTCGGTCTGGCCCTCGTCCACGGCGAGCAGACCGGCGCGGCAGATCTCCGCCATGTACGCGGCCTCGTTGAGGCCCAGGCCGAGCAGCGCCGTCAGCAGCGGCGTCATGAAGTCAGACCAGTAGTTCTTGTAGATCGGACCGAGGTTGACGTACTCGAAGACCAGGCCCAGGTTGAACCAGAGGAACAGCTGTACCAGGACCGGGGTGCCGCGGAAGAACCAGATGTAGAACCAGGCGATCGACGAGGTCACCGGGTTCTTCGACAGACGCATCACCGCGAGGCCGATGCCGCCGACGATGCCGATCACCATCGACAGGACCGTCAGGAGGAGGGTCTTGTAGACACCGGTCATGATCCGGTGGTCGAAGAAGTAGTCCGGTACGGCATGCCAGTTGATCTTGCCCTGGCCGAACGCGTAGACGATCGCGACCAGGATGCCGATCGCGATGACGGCGGAGACGTACCGCCCGTAGTGCCGGACCGGAATGGCCTTGACGGGCTTCGGGCCGGCCGGAGGAGTGTCCTCCGGCCCTGTCGTCTTCTCGATGTCAGTAGTCACGGGGGTTGCCCTTCAGCAGCCGCTCGTACACGCGGTCACTTGCCGCCGTTGATCACGGACGACTTGACGGCGCCGTCCTCGGCGCCCCACTTCGTCAGGATCTTCTGGTACTCACCGCTCTTGATCACCGCGTCCATCGCGGCCTGCAGCGCGTCCCGCAGCTGGGTGTTGCTCTTGGCGACGGCGATACCGTACGGCGCCGCCTCGACCTGGTCGCCGACCAGCTGGAAGTCCTTGCCGCCGCCCGAGGTCTTCACCGCGTAGGCGGCGACCGGGAAGTCGGAGGAGGCCGCGTCCGCGCCGCCGGAGCGCAGCCGCGTCTGGGCCTGCTGGTCGTCGTCGAAGGGCTCGATGGTGATCTTCTTGCCGCCCGTGCACTTCTTCGTCTCGGTCTTGGCGAGGTCCTCCGAGACCGTGCCGCGCTCGACCGCGAGCTTCTTGCCGCACAGGTCGGCCCACGAGGTGATGCCCCCGGTGTCGCCCTTGCGCGTGTAGATCGAGACACCGGCGGTCAGGTAGTCGACGAAGTCGACGCCCTCGCCGACCTTCTTGCCCGTGTCGGGGTCGACACCGTTCTGACGGTTCTTGTTGTCCGTCATCGCGGACATGGCGATGTCGTAGCGGTTGGAGCGCAGACCGGTGAGCAGCGCGTCGAACGTGCCGTTCTCGAACTCGAACTTCACGCCGAGCTGCTTGCCCATGGCGGCCGCGAGGTCCGGGTCGAGGCCGACGACCTTGCCGGAGGAGTCCTTGAACTCCACCGGGGCGTACGCGATGTCCGAACCGACCCTGACGACTCCCTTGTCGCGGATCGCCGCGGGAAGCTTGGACGCCAGCGGAGCCGAGCTGGTGGACGCGCTGCTGGAGTTGTTGTCCTTCTTGGTCTGGTCACCGCAGCCGGCGAGCAGCAGGGAGCCGGCGACCGCGATCGCACCGACCGCTGCCAGCCGGGTGTGCGGGGCGGTCGTACGACGGGTGAAGCGTGCGGTCATGATGGATTCCTCCGGCGGATGGGCGGCGGTGCCGACGGGTCGACGAGAACACACACCTTCGGGTGTCGCGACCTCGTGTGATTAGGGCATCTTGCCATTCGGACTGAACCATTCAGGGGACTCCCTATGTCAAAATCGGATAACGGGTGACCCCCGAAACGCATCAGGTCGGTACATCGGGACGCTCTGATCACGGACCATCTGCTGGAATCACTCCTTCCGGCCGGAAGATCTTCGGCATGTCTCACGATGTGATCGATCATCGTTCCGTCCTCGGCCGACGAGATGTGACCTTGCGCCTATTGGACTCGTCCTCGGTGCCGTCCGTCCGGTAAGAAGGTTCTTTACACCCCTCATCCGGGGCTCAGGGCGCGTGTGCGGCGCGCCCGTCGCGCAGGTGCTCGTACGCATCAACTCTCTGGGCCCTGCGCGGTGCCCGCCCACCCCTCACCAGGGAGTGGCCACCCTCAAAATCAATGAAGACTTAAGGGGTAAGACAAAGTGGCAGCGGAGATCGTCAATCCTCGCAGCGACAGCAGTACGGATCAGGAGGGTGGGGCCGAGCCCCTCGATTCCTTCGATCCTGCGTTCGCGCTGCACCGCGGCGGCAAGATGGCCGTGCAGGCCACCGTGCCGATCCGCGACAAGGACGACCTGTCCCTGGCGTACACACCCGGCGTCGCGCGCGTGTGCACCGCGATCGCGGAGCAGCCGGAACTCGTCCACGACTACACCTGGAAGTCGTCCGTCGTCGCCGTCGTGACGGACGGTACGGCGGTGCTCGGACTCGGCGACATCGGCCCCGAGGCCTCCCTCCCCGTCATGGAGGGCAAGGCGATCCTGTTCAAGCAGTTCGGCGGCGTGGACGCGGTGCCGATCGCGCTGGACTGCACCGGCGTCGACGAGATCATCGAGACCGTGGTGCGCCTCGCGCCCTCCTTCGGGGGCGTCAACCTGGAGGACATCTCGGCGCCTCGCTGCTTCGAGATCGAGCGCAGGCTCCAGGAGCGGCTCGACATTCCGGTCTTCCACGACGACCAGCACGGTACGGCGATCGTGACGCTGGCGGCCCTCCGCAACGCGGCGAAGCTGACCGGGCGGGAGCTGGGCGACCTGCGCGCCGTCATCTCCGGCGCGGGCGCGGCCGGGGTGGCCATCGCCAAGTTCCTGCTGGAGGCCGGGCTCGGTGACGTCGCCGTCGCCGACCGCAAGGGCGTCGTCTCGCGCGACCGGGACGACCTCACGCCGGTCAAGCGCGAACTGGCCGAGCTCACCAACAAGGCCGGGCTCTCCGGGACGCTGGAGGCGGCGCTGGAAGGCGCGGACGTCTTCATCGGCGTCTCCGGCGGTACGGTGCCGGAGCCGGCCGTTGCCTCGATGGCCAAGGACTCCTTCGTCTTCGCCATGGCCAACCCGAATCCCGAGGTGCACCCCGATGTGGCGCACAAGTACGCGGCGGTCGTCGCCACGGGCCGGTCCGACTTCCCGAACCAGATCAACAACGTGCTGGCGTTCCCGGGCATCTTCGCGGGCGCGCTGCAGGTGCGGGCCTCTCGGATCACCGAGGGCATGAAGATCGCGGCGGCCGAGGCGCTGGCCGGGGTCGTCGGCGACGACCTTGCCGCGGACTACGTGATCCCCTCGCCGTTCGACGAGCGGGTCGCGCCTGCGGTGACGGCAGCTGTGGCCGCGGCTGCGCGGGCGGAGGGTGTTGCCCGACGGTAGTCCGAATGGCCCCGCCCGTTCGGGCGGGGCCATTTTTTTGCCCACCCGCCCGGCCGTTCGGGTGATTGAGGGGTGGGCGTTTCCCGTCGGTGGCTCGGGTCGTTCGGCGACTGCGGGCCGGGCGGGCTTCCTGGCACCGGTCCGGACATCTTGGCGCGCCCGGCGTTTGAGGACGAGGCCCGTTCGGGGCCGAAGCCGGGGGGCTGGGAGCGCCAGCCTCCTGGACGGCCCCTGAACACCCCCTCCTCTTGGCAAGAGGGCATGTGTCACACCGCCCGGTAGTTCCCCGCGCCACCGGCGGAGCCTATGGTCAAGGTCATGTTCGCCGTCTACGCCGCCCGAATCGACCGCGACCAGCCGCTCTCCGGCCTTGAGTTGGGGGAGCGTCCCGCCCCCGAGGCTCGGCCGGGCTGGAGCACCATCGATGTCAGGGCCGCTTCCCTCAACCACCACGACCTGTGGTCCCTGCGCGGCGTGGGCCTCGCGGAGGACAAGCTGCCGATGATCCTCGGCTGTGACGCCGCCGGCGTCGACGAGGACGGCAACGAGGTCGTCCTGCACTCCGTCATCGGCCAGACCGGCCACGGCGTCGGCCCCAGGGAACCCCGTTCCATCCTCACCGAGCACTACCAGGGCACCTTCGCCGAGCAGGTCGCCGTACCGACATGGAACGTGCTGCCGAAGCCGAAGGAGCTGTCCTTCGCGGAGGCCGCCTGTCTGCCCACGGCCTGGCTGACGGCGTACCGCATGCTCTTCACCAACTCCGGCGTACGCCCCGGCGACTCGGTGCTCGTGCAGGGTGCGGGCGGCGGTGTGGCCACGGCCGCGATCGTGCTCGCGAAGGCGGCCGGGCTGCGGGTCTTCGCGACCAGCCGGGACGAGGCCAAGCGGAAGCGGGCGCTGGAACTGGGTGCTCTGGAGGCGGTGGAGCCGGGGGCTCGGCTGCCGCAGCGCGTGGACGCCGTCATCGAGACCGTCGGCGCGGCCACCTGGTCCCACTCGGTCAAGTCGCTGAAGCCGGGCGGCACACTCGTCATCTCCGGCGCCACGAGCGGCGACCGCCCCTCGCACGCCGAACTGACCCGCATCTTCTTCCTCGAACTCAAGGTCGTCGGCTCGACCATGGGTACCAAGGACGAGCTGGAGGACCTGCTCGCCTTCTGCGCCACGACGGGTGTCCGCCCGGTCATCGACGAGGTACTCCCACTGGACCGGGCCCGCGAGGGCTTCGAACGGCTCGACTCCGGCGGCCAGTTCGGAAAGATCGTGCTCACGAACGGCTGACGTCTCGTCCCTTCTGCTCGCCCCTTCCGCTCGTCTCTTCTGTCTGGCTCACGGCCGGTCCGGTTCTTCTCGGGCCGGCCGTCGGCGTCTGTCAACTTTGATTGACAGATGGGTGAGTGTCAACGTAGGTTGACATCATGACCGAAGCAACGGATCTCGCCGAGCGCGCGGGTGACCGTGACCCACGGGTCGGCCTCCGTGCCGTGTCCGCGCTGCGCAAGCTCGTGGAGCAACTGGAGGCGGTGCAGGTGCGCGCCGCGCGCAATCAGGGCTGGTCGTGGCAGGAGATCGCCGCGGAACTCGGAGTCAGCAGGCAGGCCGTCCACAAGAAGTACGGGAGGCAGTGATGTTCGAACGGTTCACGAAAGACGCCCGCGCCGTGGTGCAGAGCGCGGTGGAGCACTGCGAGCGGTCGGGGACCGGTTCCGGTTCCGTCGAGGCCGAACACCTGCTGCTGGCACTCCTCGACCGCGAGGGCAGCCGCGCCGCCTTCACCCTGGCCGCCCTCGGCCTCGCCACCGAAGAACGCAAGGAGTCCCTACGGCGGGCTCTGGGCGACGCGCGCCGACGGGCCGGGCTCTCGCAGTCCGAGGCCGACGCCCTTGCCGGACTCGGCATCGACGTCTCGGAGATCGTCGCCCGGGTCGAGGAGGTGCACGGTGTCGGGGCGATGTCCGGCGACCGCAAGGGCCGGGAGTGGAGGTCGGGCCGTCGTACCTTCAGCCGGGGTGCCAAGAACGTCCTGGAGAAGTCCCTGCGTATCGCCGTGGCTCACCACGACCGCCACATCGGCGACGAACACCTCCTCCTCGCCCTGACCATCCTCCCCGGTGTGCCGGGTGAGGTGCTCGCCGACCACGGGGTGACCCACGAGGCGGCGACACGGGTTCTGTACGGCGGGGGAGAGGCGAAGGCGGGCTGAGGAGCGGGGCGGTGCGCCTCGGTTCGATGTCGCGGCGCACCGTGTGCGGGCCTCTGCCTCGGCTCAGGACTTGCGTCCGCCCCGCAGTATCGCCCCGATGTGCGCCGCCGCCACGGACAAGTGGCGCCGGGTGTCACGGAGCTGGTCCTCGGTGACGCCCCGGTCGCGGGCCGCGTCACGGATGTCGTCCCGGAAGCGGTCGAGGAGCCGGTCCAGATCGCGGGCCGGGTCGCCGGTGGAGTCCTCGTGGGCCCAGGCCGGTTCGTACTCCGCGGGGAAGTCGTCCGGGGTCTGGCTGTACTCCGGTGCCGACGCCCCCGGTGCTGGTGCCGAAGCCGACTTGCCCGCACTCGGCCGCCCCCCGAACCCGAAGTCCTTGCCGAACTCCTTCCCGAAGTCCCCGAACTCCTTGGCCAGTTCGGTCAGGCTCTCCCGTACGCCCGTGGGCCAGTCGCCGCGTGCGAAGTGGTCCTGGGCGTGCTCCTGGACCTGGCGGCCGATGCGCTGCATCTCCTCCTGGGCCTGTGCCCACGCCCGCGCCTGCGCCTCCTTGGCCTGGCGCCGGGCCTGCTGGGCCTCCTCGCGGGCTCGCCGGCTCTCGTCCTTTGCGCGCCGGGCCTGCTCCTTCCACTCCTGCTTGGCGCGGCGCATCTCCTCCTTGGCGGCGCGCCACGACTCCTTGTCGCCGAAGTCCGTGAAGTCCCCGGCGGTCCCTTCGTGTTCGCCGTTGCGAGCCCGCGCGCTGCCGGTGCCCCGCCGGGCCTCGGAGGCCGCCGCGCGCATCTCGCGGCGCAGGTCGCCCGCCGCGCCGCGGACATCGGCCCGGATCTCGGCGGCCAACTCGGCGACGGACTCGCGGATCTCCAGCTCCAGGTCGGCCAACTCGCCACTGCGGTCGGCCAGTTCGGCGCGTCCGGCGTCCGTGATGGCGTACACCTTCCGGCCGCCCTCGGTGGTGTGGGTGACCAGGCCCTCGGCCTCCAGCTTGGCCAGGCGCGGGTAGACCGTGCCCGCCGACGGCGCGTACAGCCCCTGGAAGCGCTCCTCCAGGAGGCGGATCACCTCGTAGCCGTGTCGGGGGGCCTCGTCCAGCAGCTTCAGCAGGTAGAGGCGGAGGCGGCCGTGGGCGAAGACGGGAGGCATGTCAGAGCACCTTCTTGTCGGTCGTACCGTCGGCCGAGGCGTTGCCGGAAGCATCGTCCGGGCCGGAAACGGAATTGTCCCCCGAGTCGCCCTGAACCCCGTTCGCGGGGGCATCGGTCACGTCGTCCTCAACGCCCCGACCGCTTCCCCGGCCGCTGTCCTGGACGGTGTCTTCCTCGTCCTCCGCCGCCGGCCGGCGCAGCAGGGCGATCGAGCCGGAGACGGTAGTGGCGCGCAGCTTTCCGGTGCCCGCGCCCAGGCGTCCGGTGATCTTGTGGGCGCCCCACTGGCCGTGCACCCGCAGTCCGTCGAAGGCGTTGGAGATCGAACCGCTCGCCGTGTTGGCCTCGACGTCCGCGTCCGCGGGATGCGGCAGCCGGATGGCGATCTCGCCCGAGACATTGGTCAGCCGGACGTCGGTCGGGCCGTCCGGGTCCAGGTCCACGATCATCGATCCGCTCACGGACTCGGCGCGCACGGAGGGCCCCGAGCCCTCGACGACGGTGAGGTCGCCGGAGACGGAGTTGAAGCGGAGGTCGCCGGTGACGGCCTGGGCCTCCAGGTTCCCCGAGACCGTCTCGGCGCGGACGGATCCGGAGAGGCTGACGAGGGTCGTGTCACCCGTGACCCCCCGCACCACCGCAGGCCCGCTGATCCCGGAGACGACGGCCGCCGCGCCGACCACCCCGACCTCGACCCGGGTGCTGGCCGGAACCGCCAGGGAGACCACCGCACTGCGCCGCCAGCCCTTGCGGTCGAGCCACTTGAGGAAGCCCTTCCAGGGCAGGTCCTCGTACGCCACCGTCAGCGTGCCGTTCTCCTGGGTCACCACAAGCGGCGGCCCGTCGATCTCGGAGATCTCGATACGGGCGGAACTCTCGTCCGTCCCTACGACGTTCACCGTTCCGTTGACGATGCGCACGTGGAGATCGCTCACGGGCTCGTCGAACGCGAGTTTCTTGGGCTCTGCGACGGACCACTCGGACATGATGCAGACCTCCTCGGTCGAACCGCACGGGACGGGATCGGACACAGACGGGACCGGACGCAGACGAGACCGGACATGACGCGCCATATCGCGTCTCCCGAGAAACACGATATATCGCGGATGCGGAAAGTCAAGACACTCGTTTCGGTGATCGTCGATCGACCCCGACCGTCCAACGACCGGCGGAAAGGGGCGTATTGCCCTAGCGTGTGACCATGTCCACGGAGAAGTCCCAGGTCGGACGCCGGGCCGGTGCCGGCCCGGGCGCGCTGCTGCTCTGCCGGGCGGAGGCGGATTCCGTCGCTCCGGCGGCACATCTGCTTCGCGAGCGCATGCTGCTGACCGGCGCGGGCGAGGACTGGAGCGTGCTCGTCCCCGAGGGCAGGCCCTGGCTGGACGGCGACGAACCGGTCGACCGCGTCCTCACCGGCTGGGCCGCCGCGCTCGCCGTAGGCGCCCCCTGGCCCGTACTCGCCCTGTGGTGGGACGCCGACCGCGCCGGATACACCCTGGCCTCGGGCTTCCGGCGTCCCGTCGGCTACGTCTGGCTCGCCGACGGCACTCCCGCCGGCGAGGACGAGGCGATGCGCACCTTCGCCGCCCGCCTGTCCCTGGACCCCGTACTGGATCTGCAGTCCCTCGACCACCTGACGAAACTGGACCCCGAGGCCGACGCCCGCGCCCGTCTGCGCGGCCTCCTGGCGGTCCTCACGCGCGCGGGAGTGGCCCTGCGGAACTGGAAGCGGTCGACAACGGCCCCCTGGGCCCCTGGCTCCCCTGGTCCGGCACCCCCGCGGTACGCGCCCTGACCCTGGCCCAACTGACGGCGGGCCTCCCGCTCACGGCTATGGGCCTACGACGCCGTAGCGCGGGCTGGATCGTGGCGGGGGCACTGCTCCTGGCCCAGGGGGCGCTGGGCATCGCCTACGAGCTGGCCCGCCCGCGCGACTGACAGGGGAGGCGGGGCCGGGCCGCCGTAGGAACTACTGCTACTCGTCGTCGTCCTCGTCGTCCAGCCGTGCCAGCCAGGTCGCCAGGCGCTCCACCGGGACCTCGAAGTCCGGGTTCAGATCGACGAACGTCCTCAGCTGCTCGGCGAGCCACTCGAAGGTGACCTCTTCCTCGCCGCGCCGCTTCTCCAGTTCTTCGATGCCACGGTCCGTGAAGTACATGGGTCAAGGATAAGTGCGCGCAAACGGCCGGGCCGCACCCCCGGAGTGGGGGTGCGGCCCGGCCGCGTACGACGGGGGTTCGGGGCGGTTACGCCTCGAAGACCTCACGCACCAACTGCTCCTGCTCCGCCTGGTGCCGCTTTGCGGAACCGACGGCCGGGGACGAGCTGTGCGGGCGCGAGATCCGCCGCAGCCGCTCCCCGTGAGGAACGTCCGCGCCGACCGCGAGGTCCAGGTGGTCGATCAGGTTCAGGGCGATGAACGGCCAGGCGCCCTGGTTGGCCGGCTCCTCCTGGGCCCACAGGTACTTCTCGACGTTCGGGTACTTGTTGACCTCCGCCTGGAGCTCGGCACCCGGCAGCGGGTACAGGCGCTCGACGCGGATGATCGCCACGTCCGTGGTGCCGCGCTTGGCGCGCTCGGCCTCCAGGTCGTAGTACAGCTTGCCCGTGACGAAGACGACCTTGCGGACGGCGGCGGGGTCCGTCACCGTCTCGTCGCCGATGACCGGGCGGAACTGACCCGTCGTGAACTCCTCCGTCTTCGACGCGGCGGCCTTGAGGCGCAGCATCGACTTCGGGGTGAAGACCACCAGCGGCTTGTGGTGCGGGTTGTGCACCTGCCACCGCAGGAGGTGGAAGTAGTTCGACGGGAGGGTCGGCATCGCGACCGTCATGTTGTTCTGCGCGCACAGCTGGAGGAAGCGCTCGACGCGGGCCGAGGAGTGGTCCGGGCCCTGGCCCTCGTAGCCGTGGGGGAGGAGCAGGGTGACGCCTGACGTCTGGCCCCACTTCTGTTCCGCCGCCGAGATGTACTCGTCGACCACGCTCTGCGCGCCGTTGACGAAGTCGCCGAACTGCGCCTCCCACATCACCAGCGCGTCGGGACGGGCGAGCGAGTAGCCGTACTCGAAGCCCATGACCGCGTACTCGGAGAGCAGGGAGTCGTAGACGTTGTAGCGCGCCTGGTCCTCGGCGAGGTACTGGAGCGGGGTGTAGTCCTCGCCCGTCTGGCGGTCGATGAGGACCGCGTGGCGCTGGCCGAAGGTGCCGCGGCGGGAGTCCTGGCCGGACAACCTGACCGGCGTGCCCTCCAGGAGCAGCGAGCCGATCGCGAGCGTCTCGCCCATGCCCCAGTCGATCGTGCCGTCCTCGACCATCGTCGCCCGGCGCTGCAGCTGGGGCAGCAGGCGCGGGTGGACGTGGAAGTTGTCCGGGATGTTGACCTGGGACTCGGCGATGCGCTTGACGACCTCCGTGGAGATCGCCGTGCCGACCGCGACCGGGAACTCGGCCTGCGGGTCCGACATCGGGGCCACGCCCGGCTGGGCAGTCGCCTCGCGGACCTCGGTGAAGACCTTCTCCAGCTGGCCCTGGTAGTCCTGGAGGGCTTGCTCGGCCTCCTCAAGGGTGATGTCGCCGCGACCGATGAGGGACTCGGTGTACAGCTTGCGCACCGAGCGCTTCTTGTCGATCAGGTCGTACATCAGGGGCTGGGTGAAGGCCGGGTTGTCCGACTCGTTGTGACCGCGGCGGCGGTAGCAGATGAGGTCGATCACCACGTCCTTGTTGAACGCCTGACGGAACTCGAAGGCCAGGCGGGCCACGCGGACCACGGCCTCCGGGTCGTCGCCGTTCACGTGGAAGATCGGGGCCTCGATCATCCTCGCCACGTCCGTCGCGTACATCGACGAGCGGGACGACTCCGGGGCGGCCGTGAAGCCGACCTGGTTGTTGATGACGATGTGGATCGTGCCGCCGGTGCGGTAGCCGCGGAGCTGCGACATGTTGAGCGTCTCCGCCACCACGCCCTGGCCCGCGAAGGCCGCGTCACCGTGCAGGGCGAGGGGCAGGACCGTGAAGTCCGTGCCGCCCTTGTTGATGATGTCCTGGCGGGCGCGGACGATGCCCTCGATGATCGGGTCGACCGTCTCCAGGTGGGACGGGTTCGCCGCGAGCGTGACCTTGATCTGCTCGCCGTCCAGGCCGGTGAAGGTGCCCTGGGCGCCCAGGTGGTACTTCACGTCGCCGGAGCCGTGCATCGACTTCGGGTCGAGGTTGCCCTCGAACTCGCGGAAGATCTGGGCGTACGACTTGCCCACGATGTTCGCGAGAACGTTCAGGCGGCCTCGGTGGGCCATGCCGATGACGACCTCGTCGAGGCGCGACTCGGCCGCGCTGTCGATGACCGCGTCCAGCAGCGGGATGACCGACTCGCCGCCTTCGAGCGAGAAGCGCTTCTGGCCGACGTACTTCGTCTGCAGGAAGGTCTCGAAGGCCTCCGCCGCGTTCAGGCGGCGCAGGATGCGCAGCTGCTCCTCGCGCTCCGGCTTGGAGTGCGAGCGCTCGATGCGGTCCTGGATCCACTTGCGCTGCTTCGGGTCCTGGATGTGCATGAACTCGATGCCGGTGGTGCGGCAGTACGAGTCGCGCAGCACGCCGAGGATGTCGCGCAGCTTCATCAGGGACTTGCCGGCGAAGCCGCCGACCGCGAACTCCCGCTCCAGGTCCCACAGGGTGAGGCCGTGCTCGGTGATGTCCAGGTCGGGGTGCTTGCGCTGGCGGTACTCCAGCGGGTCGGTGTCGGCCATGACGTGACCGCGGACCCGGTAGGAGTGGATCAGCTCGAAGACGCGGGCGGCCTTCGTGACGTCGTCGTCGTGCGAGGCGTCGATGTCCTTGAGCCAGCGGACCGGCTCGTACGGGATGCGCAGCGCCTCGAAGATCTCGTCGTAGAAGCCGCTCTCGCCGAGCAGGAGGTTCGCGACGATCCGCAGGAACTCGCCGGAGGCGGCGCCCTGGATGACCCGGTGGTCGTAGGTCGACGTGAGCGTCATGACCTTCGAGATGCCGAGCTTGTTCAGGGTGTCCTGGGACGTGCCCTGGAACTCCGCGGGGTAGTCCATGGAGCCGACGCCCATGATGACCGACTGACCGGGCATCAGACGCGGCACCGAGTGGACGGTGCCGAGGCCGCCGGGGTTGGTCAGCGAGACGGTGACGCCGGTGAAGTCGTCCATCGTCAGCTTGCCGTCGCGGGCGCGGCGGACGATGTCCTCGTAGGCCTGCCAGAACTCGAAGAAGTTCAGCGTCTCGGCCTTCTTGATGCCGGCGACGACGAGCTGGCGGTCGCCGTTGGGCTTCACCAGGTCGATGGCGAGACCGAAGTTGACGTGCTCCGGCTTGACCAGGGTCGGCTTGCCGTCCTTCTCCTGGAAGGAGTGGTTCATCGACGGCATGGCCTTGATGGCCTGCACCATCGCGTAGCCGATGAGGTGGGTGAAGGAGATCTTCCCGCCCCGGGCGCGCTTCAGGTGGTTGTTGATGACGATGCGGTTGTCGAAGAGCAGCTTGACCGGGACCGCGCGCACGGACGTGGCCGTGGGCACCTCGATCGAGGCGTTCATGTTCTTCGCGACCGCGGCGGCGGGGCCGCGCAGCGTCACGTACTCGGGGCCCGCGGGGGCCTCGGTCGCCGGCTCGGCCTTCTTCGGCTGGGCGGCAGGGGCCGCGGCCGGAGCAGGGGCCTTCGCCGGCGCGGCCGCGGGAGCCGGCGCCGGAGCGGCGGCTGCGGGCGCCGGCGCGGGGACCGCCGGAGCCGCGGGTGCGACAGGAGCGGCCGGGGCCGGGGCTACGGGTGCGGCCGGGGGAGTGGTGGTCCCTGCGGCCCCCGTGGCCGCAGTACCCGCCGAAGTCGAGGTCGGGGCGGCAGCCGCGCCCGGCTTGTAGTCGGCGAAGAAGTCCCACCAGGCTCGGTCAACCGAGTTCGGATCCTGGAGGTACTGCTGATAGATCTCGTCGACGAGCCACTCGTTGGGGCCGAACGCCGCCGCGGGATTCTTACCCGCGGCTTGGTCGGACTCGGTCGAGATGGTCGAGTTACTGGGGGACTGTGACGACACGGCGGCAACCGCCCTCTTCCGCTTCACAAGGTGATGGACAGCGGGAATTAAGGCTACGCCCCCATGACCACGAAGGTCAGGTCGGGCCGGTCCATCGTCGTGTAAGTCACACCGGAAAGTGTGTTTCGGGGGCTGAAATGGCGGGAAACAAGCGTGGTTCCGCTATAGAGGGGGTCTTCTGGTGCGGGCCGGGCGCACGAACAGCGCGGGCCTGTGCCTGATCACACGTGTCCGTCAGCGCGGACCGCCGTGGATCTTGGGGCTCCGGGTCGAACTTTACGTCAACTTGGCACGGATGACAGTCCCGGGAGAGTGACGATAATCCTGCAGCCACGGTCGGATTCGGCCACACCGATCCGGCCGCCGTGCAGGTCCACCGCCCAGCGGGCGATCGCCAGGCCGAGGCCCGTACCGCCGTCGCTGCCGGGTCCGTGGGGCGCGCTCACCGCTCCCCGGTTGAACCGCTCGAAGATGTGCGCCCACTCCGCCTTCGGGATGCCGGGCCCCTCGTCCAGGACCTCCAGCTCCAACGACTCCGGCAGCGACCCGCGCCGCGCCTTGACCGTCACGCGCCCGTGCGCCGGGCTGTGCTTCACCGCGTTGTCGATGAGGTTGGCGACGACCTGGTGGATGCGCTCCGGGTCGGCGAGCGCGGTCAGCTCCGGCGGGGACACGTCCAGGTGCAGATGGACGTCCGTGCGCGTGTGGCTGCCCGAGCCGGACGCGATGCCGGCGCGCGCGGAGGCGACCATGTTGACCTCCTTGAGCACGCCCGAGAGATACGGCCACACCTCGAAGCGGCGCGTCTTCAGGGGTACGACGCCGTTGTCCAGGCGGGAGAGGTCAAGGAGCGTCTCGACAAGACGTCCCAAGCGTTCGGTCTGCTTCAGCGCCGTGCGCATGGTCTCCGGGTCGGCGGCCGAGACGCCGTCGACGACGTTCTCCAGAACGGCGCGCAGGCCCGCGATGGGGGTGCGCAGCTCGTGCGAGACGTTGGCGACGAGTTCCTTGCGCTGGCGCTCCTGGGCCTCCAGCTCGTCGGCCATGACGTTGATCGTCTCGGCCAGGTCGCCCAGTTCGTCGCGGCGGTTCTCGCGCACCCGGCGCGTGTAGTCGCCGCGCGAGATGGACCGGGCCACCGTGTTCATCTCGTCCAGCGGCGCGGTGAGCGAATGGGCCACGAACTGCGTTATCAGCAGTGTGGCGATCATCGAGAAGACCGTGATGAAGCGCAGCTCCGTCGCCGTGCGCATGGCGATCATCATCAGCCCGGTGGTGATGAGCACCGAGATGACGACCAGCGCGCCCAGTTTGGTCTTGATCGAGAACGGGCGTACGCCGCCCCAGGGCTCCCCGGGGCTCCTCCGTGACGTCGGCCCGCCGCTCATGGCGTCGGTGTCTCCAGTGCGTAGCCGACACCGTGCACCGTGCGGATCCGCTCGGCGCCGATCTTCCGGCGCAGTGCCTTGATGTGGCTGTCGACGGTGCGGGTGCCGGAGGCGTCCGCCCAGTCCCACACCTCGGCGAGCAGCTGCTCGCGGGAGAGCACGGCACGGGGGGTGTTCGCCAAACAGACCAGCAGGTCGAACTCGGTGGGCGTCAGGTGCACGTCCTCGCTGCGGACCCGTACCCGGCGCTGCGCGTGGTCGATCTCCAGCTCGCCGAGGCGCAGGATGCCCGAGCGCGGGGTGGACGCGGCCACCACGGCACGCTCCACGCGGCGCAGCAGGACGTGCACCCGCGCGGCCAGCTCCCGCATCGAGAACGGCTTGGTCATGTAGTCGTCGGCGCCGACCCCGAGTCCGACCAGCATGTCGGTCTCGTCGTCGCGCGCGGTGAGCATCAGCACCGGCACCGGGCGGGCGGCCTGCACCCGGCGGCAGACCTCCAGGCCGTCGAAGCCGGGCAGCATGATGTCGAGGATCAGCAGATCGGGCTGCCAGGCCTCGGCGGTGTCGACGGCCGAGGGCCCGTCGCCCGCGGTCTGTACGAGAAATCCCTCGGCGCGCAAACGGGCCGCGATGGCGTCGACGATCGTCGCATCGTCCTCGACCACGAGCACCCGGCGCTGCGCGCCCGGCGTGGCCGTGGCCGTACCGTTGTGGGAGGTGTGTGTCTGCTCCATCGCCCGCCCCTGAAGTGTGCTTTCCGGAACCAGTGGGGTGATCCCATGACTGCGCTTGACGCTTGAATGATCCGCGTCAGGCAAGCAGGGTACGGGCAGCGGCAACCCCTTTGCT
This sequence comes from Streptomyces sp. NPDC050549, assembly GCF_040655035.1. Taxonomy (NCBI): domain Bacteria; kingdom Bacillati; phylum Actinomycetota; class Actinomycetes; order Kitasatosporales; family Streptomycetaceae; genus Streptomyces; species Streptomyces sp. NPDC050549. The sequence continues at coordinate 16,544 of NZ_JBFAJD010000065.1, read as the reverse complement.
ATCCAGGTCGTACGGCGAGGTGCACGACGTCGGGAACTCCTCGGGCAACGAGGATCTCTTCGGTACGCACCTGCTGGAACCCGGCATTCCATAAGGTTCGCTCAAATTCCGGAGAGGGCTGCGCCGACCACACGGCGAGTACCCCTTCAGGCCTCAACACCCTTGCGCAGCTTGCCAGTCCGGCCGGTGAGTAGAGGGTTTCGTTGCTGTCGGTGACGGTCCAGTCGGGGCCGTTGTCGATGTCGAGGCAGAGCGCGTCGAAAGTGGCGCAAGTCTCATTGACGAATGCGACCAGATCCGTTTTCAGAATGTCGGTGCGCGGGTCGGCGAGAGCGGCCGCGGAGAGCGCGGACAGCGGGCCAGAGCGGTGCCATTCGACGATCGCGGGCTCCCGCTCCACGACCGTGATCCGGCCCCAGCGGGGGTCGGCGGCGGCGTGCGCGAGCGAGAAACCCACGCCCAACCCGCCGATCAGCACGTCCGGTTGGGGGCGCCCGTCGAGCGCGGCGTACGCGGCGTCGACCAGCAGCCGCTCCGAGCGCCCGTCCGAGGTGTCCATCAGGAAGCACCCGTTGGCGATGATCTGCAGCAACTCCCCGTGCCGGCGCAGCACCACCTCGCCGTAGGGGCCCTCGCGACGGTCCAGGACAACGGGAGTGTCGTACGCGGTGGTCATGCGCCCCATTTTGGCAGTTTCACCGGATCGGGCGGCGGGATCGGCCGCCTGTGGACGCGCAAGAAGCCTTGGAGGTTGCTGTGAATCGGCTCTCGCGTGGCGTCGGTCATAGACAGCGACAGGTGGGACGGCGAAGGGTGGGGTGAAACGGAAGGAGCCCCTCACGGTGGAACGGACCGCGACGGCCGATACCCAGGTCTCCGCCACGCCCTCGGGCGCGCCTTCGGCCGGGGAGGACTCCTCTCTGCTGGACGCCATGCCAAGACAGCGTGAAGTGGTGGAAACGGCCTGGGGGTTGAGCCGGCCGGCGGTCTCCGTCTCGGCGTCCACCCCTGCCGTTCCCCGCGCACCGCGCGTCCCGGGCCTGCTGCGTCTGGTCCGCCCCTGGCGGCTGCTGCCGACGCCCACCGGGACGCCGTTCACCTTCGGTTACGGGACGCTGCTCGTCGTCACCTCGTTCATCGCGCAGTACGCCTCTCCCACGCTGGTGAACCAGCTGCACCAGGCCTCCAGCACCGATGTCACCCATCTCGTCAGCGACCCGTTCCTGGTGCTGGTCGCCAGCGCGCTGTGGATCGTCGGCGGGGTGATGTCGCCGTACGCGATCCTCTTCCTGCTGGTGCTGACCGCGCTGGAGCGGCGGATCGGCGGGGTGCGCGCCGCCGGAGTGTTCCTGACCGGCCACATCCTGGCCACGCTCGCGACCGAGGGCACCGTGGGGCTGGCCGTGTTGGCGGGGCATCTGCCCGACACCTCGCTGCACCGCCTCGACTACGGCATCAGTTTCGGCGTCGCCGCGAGCACCGGGGCGCTGGCGGGTCTGCTCAGGCCCTGGCTCGGGCTGCCGCTGCTCGCCCTGTTCGGCTGGACCCTGGTCACGGACCTGATCGCGTTCACCGACCCCATGACCAACTGGGGCCACCTGATCTCGCTCACGATGGGCGTCGCGACCTGGCCGCTGATACGGCGCTGGCAGCGGGACGGGCGGATGGTCCGGTTGGCCTGGGTCGAGGTGGCCGGGACGGACCGGGTCGAGGTCGGCCGGGTCTAACTCCCGGCCCGTCTGGCCGCGTTCAGCCCTTTCGCCAGGGCCGGGATGCCAAGTCGCGCTTCCTGCGCGGGGGTTGCTCCGTGCAGCTTGTTGGTGAGCTGGTACGGGTCGGCGCGGAGGTCGTAGTACTCGCGGAAGAGCACCTTGCCGTCGCCGTCCGTGGGTCGGCCGTTGTTGTCGAGACGGGTGCGGTAGTACTCGGTGTACTGCTCCGACTTCCCGATGTACGTCGCCCAGGTGTGGATCGGCTCCTTGTCCTGCCGGTTCCACCACCACTCGGCGAGCAGATGGCCCCGGTCGCCGGTGCCGAGGAGCGAGTGGCCGTCGTGCGGGGTGTCCGGGGTGAGGCCGGCTGCGTCGAGGAGGGTGGGCGCGAGGTCGACGTGACCGGTGAGGCGGTCGTCCGAGGTGCCCCTGTCGAGACCCCGGGCCGGCCAGGACAACTGGAACGGCACTTCCAGACTCGGCCGGTACGGCACCGACTTGCGCAGCCAGCCGTGGTCGCCCCAGCACAGGCCGTGATCGCTGGTGTACAGCACGAGCGTGTTCTCCAGCTGGCCGAGCGACCGCAGCCGGTCGCGGAAGTCGCGCATCGCGTCGTCCACCGACAGCAGGGTCCTCAACTGCCGGGCGCGCAGGGCCTGTCCGGCGGCCAGACCGTGCTCGGCCCGGCGCAGGAACGCGGGCTTGTCGGCCTTGTCGGTCTCGAAGACGGACGGCCGTCCCGGCCACTCGGGGACGCGTGTGCGGGTGTACTTCTTCTCCGGGATGTTCAGTTCGTGGGCGCTGCGCGTGGCGACGTACGCGAACCACGGCCGCCGGTCCGTCCTCGAACCCTCCAGGAAGGCGAGGGCGCGGTTCTTGATGACGGTGGTGTTGTAGCCGGGGATGTTCCGGACGGTCCCGCCGTCGTTGTAATGGCCGTTGTAGTACGCCACCGGTTCCTGGAGCAGCCACTCGTCGAAGTGGGGCGGGTTGTCGCCGGTGTGCCAGTAGTTCAGGTACTTGCCGAACAGGCCGGTGCGGTAACCGGAGTCGTGCAACTGCCGTTGCACGGTGGTGTGTTGGTCCAGGTGGTAGGGGTGACGGGTGTCCAGGACGCCGTGGTTGTGGGCGTAACGGCCCGACATGATCGAGGCGCGGGAGGGCGCGCACAGCGGGGTGTTGGCGTGCGCCCGCTCGAAGGTGACGCCGTGGTCGCCGAGCCAGTCGACGGTCTGCGGGGTCGCCCACTCGGTGTCCTTGGGCTGGTCGTCCGTGACGACGAGCAGGATGTTGGGGCGGTCGTCGCCCCGGGCGCGGGTGCGGGGCGTGGGTGAGGGGGCGGCGAAGTTCCGTACGGGCGTGGCCGGTTCGGCCGGGGCGGTGGGCTTGTCGTCCTTCACCGCGTGGAGGACGGCCGGGATCGCCGCCGCCGTCGCGACCACCGCGGCTCCGGCCACGACAGCGCGCCTGCCGGGCCCGCGCCGCTCCTGATGCTGATCCTTGTCCTTGTCCATGTCGTCCCCCGTGTCCCCGTATGTTCATCCACGCGCACCCGCTCAGCTGTGAATCCGCTTGCAGTTTGCGGCAGTTGCCTATGAATGGCGTTGCGGGGGAGGTCCAAGTGGCGGAGACGGTCGCGGTGGTACGGCGGATCGAGCGGGCGCTCGCGGCAACCGGCCTTGTGGTGGCGGGAGTTGCGGAGGGCCAGTGGACGAACCCCACCCCGTGCGCGGAGTGGGACGCCCGGACCCTCCTCAACCACACGGTGGGCGGGATGCGCATCTTCACCGCCGAACTGAACGGCGCCGGCCCCGTCGCCGAGCACGAGTCCGACTGGCTGGGCGCGGATCCCCGGGGCGCGTACGCGGAGGCGGCCGGGGCCGACAGCGCGGCCTGGAACCGCCCCGGCGCCCTCGACACCACCGTCCACATCTCACTCGGCGCGCTGCCCGGCCCGATGGCCGCGCTGATCCACTTCACGGAGATCTGTGTCCACGGCGTGGACCTGGCGGTCGCGACGGACCAACGGGCTCTGGTGGACGAGGAGTTGTGCGGGGAGCTGCTGGCGTTGACGCGGGGCATGGGCGGCTTCGACGCGTACCGCGTACCGGGCGTCTTCGGCCCCGAGGTCCGGGCCTCGGCGGACGCGGCCCCTCATGCGCGGCTGCTGGCGTACGTGGGCCGCACGGTCTCCTGATCCGGCCGGTCCGGTGGTCCGGCCTCCCGGGGTGGCGAGCATCGCCGCACGTCCGGGCCGGGCCCGCTCCGGCCGGGTCGGCCGGTTCAGGAGTAGAAGCCTCGGCCGTATTCGTCCCGGCTCAGGGCGAAGTCGTCCGGGCGATCACGGCGGAGCTCCTCGTACCGCTCCGCGAAGACATCGAGCGCCTGGTGCAGGGTGCATCCCAGGGCCTCGCGGATGGCGGCGAGCGCAGAGATGATCCGGTGCTCCAGGATCTCCCGGTCCACGCTCTCGGGCAGTTGTTCCATGGCGCCGTGAGTCTGGAGCAGGTGGAGCTGTTCTCCCGGCGGCACAACGCCCCCTACTCCCGGGAAGCCCGCGCCTCCTTCCCGTGTTGACCTGCACTGAGGCAGGACCCTCCCCTCTGATCGCTCACGGCGAACAGCCGGTGGGGAACAACCGAAGGCGCCCAGGCATTGAGTCGGCATAGCTCAACTTGACTGCCTAAGGGGAGATCATGGCTTCGACGTCCACACCGCTCACCCTGCCCGTGCTGCCGCTCGACGACGAGGTCGTGCTGCCCGGAATGGTGGTTCCGCTGGACCTGAACGACACCGATGTACGCGCCGCCGTGGAGGCCGCCCAGGCCGCCGCCCGGTCCGAGCCCGGAAAGCCCAAGGTCCTGCTGGTGCCACGCATCGACGGGACATACGCGAGCACGGGTGTGCTGGGCACCATCGAGCAGGTCGGCCGGCTGGCCGACGGCGACCCGGGTGCGCTGATCCGCGGCCGCAGTCGCGTGAAGATCGGCGCCGGTACCACCGGTCCCGGTGCTGCGCTCTGGGTCGAGGGCACCGCGCTCGACGAGAGCCTGCCCGAACCCCTGCCCGGCTCCGTGACCGAGCTGGTGAAGGAGTACAAGGCGCTGGCCACCGCGTGGCTGCGCAAGCGCGGGGCCTGGCAGGTCGTCGACCGTGTGCAGGCCATTGACGACGTGTCCACGCTCGCCGACAACTCCGGTTACTCACCTTTCCTCACTACCGAACAGAAGATCGAGCTGCTGGAGACCGCCGACCCGGTGGCCCGGCTGAAGCTCGCCACGCAGCACCTGCGCGACCACCTCGCCGAGCAGGACGTTGCCGAGACCATCGCCAAGGACGTGCAGGAAGGCGTCGACAAGCAGCAGCGCGAGTTCCTGCTCCGCCGCCAGCTCGAAGCCGTCCGCAAGGAGCTGCGTGAGCTGAACGGCGACTCGGCCAAGGACGGCGAGGAGTCCGACGACTACCGCGCCCGGGTCGAGGCCGCCGATCTTCCCGAGAAGGTCCGCGAGGCCGCCCTCAAGGAGGTCGACAAGCTGGAGCGGTCCTCCGACCAGTCGCCCGAGGGGTCGTGGATCCGTACGTGGCTGGACACCGTCCTCGAACTGCCGTGGAACGAAAGGACCGAGGACGAGTACGACATCCGGGGCGCCAAGGCGATCCTGGACGCCGAGCACGCCGGTCTGGAGGACGTGAAGGCACGCATCACCGAGTACCTGGCCGTGCGCAAGCGCCGCAGCGAGCGCGGGCTGGGTGTCGTCGGCGGGCGGCGCGGCGGTGCCGTACTGGCCCTAGTCGGTCCGCCCGGTGTCGGCAAGACCTCGCTCGGCGAGTCCGTCGCGCACGCGATGGGCCGGAAGTTCGTGCGGGTCGCGCTCGGCGGTGTGCGGGACGAGGCCGAGATCCGCGGCCACCGCCGTACGTACGTCGGTGCGCTGCCCGGCCGTGTCGTCCGCGCCATCAAGGAGGCCGGGTCCATGAACCCGGTGGTCCTGCTGGACGAGATCGACAAGGTGGGGTCCGACTACCGGGGCGACCCGGCCGCGGCTCTGCTGGAGGTCCTCGACCCCGCGCAGAACCACACCTTCCGCGACCACTACCTGGAGGTCGAACTCGACCTGTCCGACGTCGTGTTCCTCGCGACGGCGAACGTCCTGGAGGCCATCCCGGAGGCGCTGCTCGACCGGATGGAACTGGTCCGGCTGGACGGCTACACCGAGGACGAGAAGGTCGTCATCGCCCGTGACCACCTGCTCCCGCGCCAGCTGGAGCGGGCGGGCCTGAAGGACGACGAGGTCGTCATCGACGAGAGCGCGCTGCGCAAGCTCGCCGGTGAGTACACCCGTGAGGCGGGTGTCCGCACGCTGGAGCGGTCGATCGCCCGGCTGCTGCGCAAGATCGCCGCGCAGCACGAGCTGGGCGAGCGGGAGCTGCCGTTCACGGTGACCGACGCCGACCTGCGCGGTCTGATCGGTCGGCCGCACCACGTGCCCGAGTCCGCCCAGGACCCGGCGGAGCGCCGTACGGCGGTCCCCGGTGTCGCCACCGGGCTCGCGGTCACCGGGGCGGGCGGTGACGTCCTCTACGTCGAGGCGTCGCTGGCCGACCCGGAGACGGGCGCGGCGGGTCTGACCCTGACCGGTCAGCTCGGTGACGTGATGAAGGAGAGCGCGCAGATCGCCCTGTCGTTCCTGCGCTCGCACGGCGCCGAACTGGAGCTGCCCGTCGCCGACCTGAAGGACCGGGGTGTACACATCCACTTCCCGGCGGGTTCGGTGCCGAAGGACGGCCCGAGCGCGGGTGTCACGATGACCACCGCTCTCGCGTCGCTGCTCAGCGGCCGGCTGGTCCGTACGGACGTGGCGATGACCGGTGAGGTCTCCCTGACCGGCCGGGTCCTCCCGATCGGCGGGGTGAAGCAGAAGCTGCTCGCCGCGCACCAGGCGGGCGTCACCACGGTGATCATCCCGAAGCGCAACGAGCCCGACCTGGACGACGTCCCGGCCGAGGTCCTGGACAAGCTCGACGTCCACGCGGTGACGGACGTCCGCCAGGTCCTGGAGCTGGCCCTGTCGCCCGCGACGAACGGCGCGAGCGCGGAGGTTCCGGTGGCGGCGTGACGGACGCCACCGGTCAGGTGATGGCCCGGGTCCCTTTTCACGAGGGGCCCGGGCCTTCGTCGTACGTAGGTCCCACCCTGCGAAATACTGGCGAAACTGCGGCGACTTCCACGATCAGGAAAGCAGAACATGGGTGCTGACGTGCACAAGGACGAGGACAGAAGAGACAGCGGGATCCCCGATCCCGATCCCGAATACCTGTCCCTGGAACGCGAGTTGACGTTCCTCTTCCGGCGGGCCCGGGCCAACCAGGGCGAGATGGCCCGTGAGGTCCACCCCGACCTGGAGTCCGCCGCGTACGGCCTGCTGGTCCGGCTGGACGAGTACGGGCGGCAGCGGGCCACCGAACTCGCCGCCTACATCGGCGTCGGCAAGGCCACCATGTCCCGCCAGCTGCGGGCCCTGGAGGAGCTGGGCCTGATCTCCCGCGAGCCGGACCCGGCGGACGGCCGCGCCTGGCTGGTCGACCTCACGGACGAGGGCCGGCGCCGCGTCGCCCACGTCCGCGAGGCCCGGCGGGCCCGCTACGTCAGCCAGCTCTCCCACTGGGACCGCCGGGAGGTCGCCGAACTCGCCCGGCTGCTCCACCAATTGAACGGCGTCATGGAGAAGTGAGGGAGGAGCGGAAGCGGGGGCTCACAGTTCTGCGTACACGACCGTCGCGTCGTCGTGCGTCTTGCTCCGGCGCAGATACGTCCGCGTCTCCGCGTCGGCGCGCTCCAGCGCCCGCACCCTGCCCACCAGCTCCGCCGCGCCCTCCTTCCGGACGAGGGCCAGGCACTCCGCCCAGTCGCCCTTGCCGAACTTCTCCACCCACCTCGTCGCCCCGTCCGTCAGGGCGGCGAGGGCGCGGACCTCGGCGCGGGGGAGCGTGCCCGTCACCGCCCGTTCCGCGACCGAGGGATCGGCGGCGGCCGTGAAGAAGCCCCCCTCCTTGTTACGGAGCGTGGCGTCGATCAGCTCGTCCGTGGCGAGAGCGGCGCGCGGCAGGCGCGAGAGGCGGTCGTCCAGTACGGCGGTCACCTCGCCGGCCGGGGATTCGACCAGCAGGGCGGAGTCCGAAAGGACCAGATATTCGATCTCCCGCGGGGACCAGCGGGCCAGCACCACGGTTGCCTGTGGGGTGCGTGGGTGAGAAAGGTCACAGGTGATGGAGTGGGCTTCGGATGTTCGGAGGATCGCCCGGGCGAGAATCTCCGCCAGCGTCAGATCCCGGCAGGAAACGGTCAGTTCGGTCAGTGCGCCGCCCAGTCGCGCGATGTACCAGGGGACCGGATGCAGACAGCCCGTCTCCCCCCTCGGTGGGGTCACTCCGTCCAGGACGATCAGCGAACCGCCCTGTCCCGAGGCCGGTAGGCCGACGCTCGCGAAGTCCTCGTTGGGGCGGTTGGGGTCACCGGGCTCCGACACAAGTTCCGTACGCATTCGGCCAGTCTGCACGACCTCTTCACAGGCCCCGCAAGAGCTTGGCACTGGTCACCGAATCGGCGCAGCCCCGCAGGTCAGACGCCTGGTTTGGGCTGGAATGGATCACTCCGGGAATGCGTGGCGGCGAATCCTGCCAAAGCCCGCCGCTCACGTCCAACCGGCGCGGCCCACAAGGCCGCAGGACGGGCCCGCGGAACTTGCCCGCCAACTCCCCAACGGGGTTCACTCCTTCGGGTGGCGGCCCGGATGATGCGCGACCGCTGCCCACCGGCACTGGGAGGGTCGCCGTACCGGGATGACGGAGCGTCACCCGGCCCGATGGGTATCACGAGTCAGGAATGCGAGCACCGGTGCAGAAAAAGCGGCCTCGGCGCACAGGCAAGCAGACGGCCCCCCAGGGGGGCGCCACCGGTGCCGTCACGCCCGATCCCGCGGGCAAGGGGCGCAGCACCCACGTCCGCAACCGGCTCATCGTCGCCGTTGCCGTCGTGGCCGCCGCCATCGCCGCGGCCGGTGTCCCCTCCCTCGTCACCGCCTCCGGCCAACTCCACGACTCCCAGGACCTGGTGACGCTCGCCGAGCAGACCCAGGACGCCCTGTCGCTGGCCCACTCGCTCGCCGACGAGCGGGACGAGGTCACCTCCTACATCGCCGCCGGTCGCCCCAAGTCCCAGGCTCCCGACGAGGACCGCAGCGCCCGCGTCGACCGGCAGGTCGACGAACTGCGCGCCGACACCGACATCTCCGGCGCGCTGCGCTCGGACCTCGACGACGTCGCCGCCGTACGACGGGCCGCGCTCACCGGCCAGAGCAGCGCCCTGGAGGCGCATGTCGCGTACTCCGGCGCCATCACCGAACTGCACCGGCTCGCCGAGCAGTTGGCCGAGCAGATGCCGCCGCGGGCCGGCTCCGGCGCCTACGCGCTCGCCGAACTCGACGCCGCCGTCCAGCAGGCCGCCGCCGCCCGCGGACTGCTGCTGGCCGCGCTGAACGTGCCGACCAGCACTGAGACGGTCATCAGCCCCACCACCGGCCTCTCCGTCACCGAGAAGACCTCGACGACCGCCCAGGCCAAGCAGCGCGACGCCCTCAGCGCCGCCGCCCAGCAGGCCCGGCTGCGCTCCGACGCCGCCCTCGCCGACTTCCGCGAGACCGCGACGAAGGCGGCCGTGGCGGGCTACGACTCCACGGTCACCGGACCAGAGGTCAACACCGCCGAGAAGTACCTCGCCTCCCTCACCGACCAACCCGCGCTGTCCGACAGCGAGTTGGACACCAGCACCAAGAAGCTCGACGCAGCGCTCTCCGCCCGGGTCGACCTGATGCGCGGCGAGGAGTCCGCCCTCTACGAGCACCGCTCCAAGGACCTCGCCCAGCTGCGCGACGACGACGTCAAGGCGCTGGAGCTGCGCGTCGCGATCCTCGGCGCCCTGATGCTGCTCGCCGTCGGCATCGCCACCGCCATGGCCCGCACCCTCACCCGCCCGCTGTCGGTGCTGCGCCGCGGCTCGGCCCGGCTGGCGGGCGCCGAGGACCCGGCGGCCGAGGAAGCCATCAAGTTCACCGGCCGCAACGACGAGTTCGCCCAGGTCGTCCGCTCGGTCAACTCCCTGCACGCGCACGCCGTCGCCCTCCACGAGCGCATCGCCACCCTGGAGGCCGACCGCAAGCACCTGGTCGGCCAGCGCCAGCGGATGGCCGACGCCCGCGAGGAACTCCGCGCCGAAGTCACCGACTCCACCGACCAGTTGGAGCGCCTGCGCACCAGCATCGGCGGCACCTTCGTCAACCTCGCACTGCGCACCCTCGGTCTCGTCGAGCGCCAACTCGCCGTCATCGAGGGCCTGGAGGAGCGCGAGCAGGACCCCGACCGGCTCTCCACCCTCTTCAAGCTCGACCACTTCGCCACGGTCATGCGTCGGCACAGCGAGAACCTCCTCGTCCTGGCCGGCACCGAACACGTCCAGCAGCACGCGGGCCCGGTCCCGCTTGTCGACGTCGTCCGCGCGGCCGTCAGCGAGATCGAACGCTACGAACGCGTCCGCATCTCCGCCCTCCCGCCCCACGCGCACGTGGCCGGCTTCGCGGCCGACGACCTGAGCCACCTGCTCGCCGAACTCATGGAGAACGCCAGCTCGTTCTCCCCGCCCGACGCCCCCGTCGAGATCTCCGGCTGGCTTCTGGAGAACGGCGAGGTCATGCTCTCCGTCCAGGACGAGGGCATCGGAATGACCGACGACCGCATGGCCCGCCTCAACACCCGCCTCAACGAGTTCGACCCGGACTCCCCCTACGACCAGGAGGGCGAGGAGGGCCTCGGCCTCGGCCTGTATGTCGTGGCCCGCCTGGCCCATCGCCACGGCGTCCGCGTCCAGCTCCGCGACCAGAAGCAGGGCGGCATCGCGGCGGTCGTGGTCCTGCCCGGCCCACTCCTGGCGGCGGCCCCGACGACGGCCGTACCGACGTCCTCGCCGGCTGCCGGGACCACCCACTCGTACTCCCTGCCCGGCGCCGCCGCCGAGGTCAACTCCAACGTCCTGGACGGCCGTTCGAAGCCGGACGAGGACCCCCTCGTCGCGCTCGCGGAGAAGGCGGCGGAGAAGGCGGTACGGGAGACCCCGGCCGAGACGACGATGGAACTCCTGCTGCCACCGGCGACGGAGAACCCGCCGGCCGCCGACGGCGAGGACGCCCCACAGGGGCCACCCGCACCCGACAACGAAAGCCGCACGGGCGGTACGGGTGGCAGCGAGAGCAAGGCCGACGGCGAAGCCGAGGCCGAGCACACACGCGCCGACGAGGACCCCGTCACCGACAAGGGCCTCCCCAAGCGCACCCCAAAGATCACCCAGCCCGCACAGGCCCCGCGCCGGCGGACCGGCACCGTGGACGCAGAAGCCCTGCGCCGCAGACTCGGCGGCTTCCGCGCCGGAGCCTCCGCCGGCTACCGCGACGTAGAAGCGGAGATCGCCGAACGGACCGGCCAGAACCCGGTCCCGGCACCGCGCGGCGCGACCGCACCATCCGAAGAAGCCACGGGGGGCACCGTCGAGGAGGCAAGCAGTTGACCGCGCCCAGTACCTTCGGACTGAGCAGTGAAGCCCGCAACCTGCACTGGCTGCTGAGCAACCTCGTGGAGGAGGTGTCCGGCATCCAGTCGGTCGCGGTCGTCTCCTCCGACGGCCTGCTGCTTCTCTCCTCCGACCCGCACCGCAACGATCAGGCCAGAGAGGCCCTCGAAACCAAGCGAACAGGACCGCGAGGCTCTGCGGCGGACTTGGCCACCATCGTCTCCGGCATCGGCAGCCTCACCATCGGCGCCGCCAAGCTGATGGACTCCGGCCCGGTGAAGCACACCATGGTCGCGATGGAGGAGGGCAGCCTGTTCGTGATGTCGATCAGCGACGGTTCGCTGCTCGGTGTGCACGGCTCCGCGGACTGCGACATGAGCGTCGTGTCGTACCACATGGCGCTCTTCGTCGGCCGCGCCGGCCATGTGCTGACCCCCGAACTCCGCAGCGAGCTGCGGAAGTCCCTCGAAGACGCGTCCGCGGAGAGTGCCCGATGACCGGCGGCGGCAGTACGCCGAACAAGCTGCCCGTGCGCGGCGGCGGCCGCAAGCCCGCCCGGGTGCGCCCCTACTCGCTCACCGGCGGCCGTACCCGCTTCGGTCATGTCCTCCTGGTGGAGACCTTCGTGGCGGCGCTCGAAGCCCCGGAGGAGCGCAAGGAGTTGACGAACGGTTCGCTCAACACCCGGGTCATGCCGGAGATGCGCGCCATCGTCGAACTCTGCCGCCGTATGCGCACGGTGGCCGAGATCGCCGCGCTGCTGAAGATGCCGCTCGGCGTGGTCCGCGTGCTCCTGAGCGATCTCGCGGACCAGGGAAAGATCCGTGTGTACGGAACCGGGACCGGTCACGGCCCGGGCCGTCCTGACCGCGCTCTGCTGGAAAGGGTGCTGAGTGGACTCCGTCGTCTCTGACGCCGCCGCCTACGGCGTCTCCCCGCTCCTCGACGACGAGGAGCAGCCGCGGGCCTGGCAGTTGGACCGCACCCGCGCGCCGGTCGCCACGAAGATCGTGGTGGCCGGTGGTTTCGGTGCCGGCAAGACCACCATGGTCGGCGCCGTCTCCGAGATCCAGCCCCTCCAGACGGAGGCGCTGATGACCGAGGCCAGCGAGGACACCGACGACCTCACGGGCACCCCGGAGAAGACGACCACCACGGTCGCCATGGACTACGGCCGCCTCACCCTCGACGACGACCTGGTGCTCTACCTGTTCGGTACGCCGGGCCAGCAGCGGTTCTGGTTCATGTGGGACGACCTGGTGCGCGGCGCGATAGGCGCCGTCGTGCTTGCCGACACCCGCCGCCTCAAGGACTGCTTCCCCGCGCTGGACTACTTCGAGAGCTGCGGTCTGCCGTACGTCGTCGCGGTCAACCACTTCGACGGCAGTGAGCGGTTCGACCCGGAGGATGTGCGGGAGGCATTGACGATTCCCGCGCACATACCTGTAATGATCATGGATGCGCGGCGGCGGATTTCGGCCATCGAGACCCTGCTCGCGCTCGTCGGCCACGCGCTGGACGTCACCCCCGAGTAGCCCCCGAGCAGTCCTCGATCAGTCGCGACCTAGGAGTCACCACCCGTATGCGGAAGATACTCGTCGTCGGAGCCGGCCAGTCCGGGCTCCAACTCGCCCTCGGACTCCAGTCGCACGGGTACGAGGTCACCCTGATGTCCAACCGGACGGCGGACGAGATCCGTTCCGGGCGGGTCATGTCGACGCAGTGCATGTTCACCACGGCACTGCAGCACGAGCGCGATCTCCAGTTGAACTTCTGGGAGTCCCAGGCCCCGAAGATCGAAGGACTCGGCGTCTCGGTCGCCGCCCCCGGCTCGCACGACCCGGGTCCGACGCAGCGCGCGATCGACTGGGTGGGCAGGCTCGACGGGTACGCGCAGTCGGTCGACCAGCGGGTCAAGATGGCCGGCTGGATGGAGACGTTCGCCCAGCGCGGCGGCCAACTGGTCATCCACGGCGCAGCGGTCGGCGACCTCGACTACTTCTCCCGCACGTACGACCTCGTCCTCGTCTCGGCCGGCAAGGGCGAGCTGGTGTCGATGTTCGCCCGCGACCCGGAGCGCTCCCCGTACACCGAGCCGCAGCGGGCGCTCGCGGTCTCCTACGTCCACGGTCTGGGCCCGCGCCCCGAGCACCCGGACTACGACGCGGTCCGCTGCAACCTGGTGCCCGGCGTGGGCGAGTTGTTCGTCATGCCGACGCTCACCACCTCCGGCCGCGCCGACATACTGTTCTGGGAAGGCATACCCGGCGGCCCCCTCGACGTCTTCAACGGCGTCAAGGACCCGGGCGAGCACCTCTCCCTGACCCTGGAACTCATGGAGAAGTTCACGCCCTGGGAGTACGAGCGGGCGCGGAACGTCGAACTCACGGATGCCGGCGGCACGTTGGCCGGGCGCTACGCGCCCACGGTCCGCAACCCCGTCGGCCAACTCCCCGGCGGCGGGCTGGTGCTGGGCGTCGCCGACGTCGTCGTCGCCAACGACCCGATCACCGGCCAGGGTTCCAACTCCGCGGCCAAGTGCGCCGCTTCATATCTCGCGTCGATCCTCGAACACGGGGAGAAGGAGTTCGACGGGGACTGGATGCGGGCCACGTTCGAGCGGTACTGGGACACCGCGCAGCACGTCACCAAGTGGACCAACGCGATGCTCGGCCCGCCGCCGGAGCACATCCTCAACCTCATCGGTGCGGCAGGCCAGTTGCAGCCGGTGGCGGATCGGTTCGCCAACGGGTTCGACGATCCGGCCGATTTTGAGAACTTCTTCTACGACCCGGAGAAGACGGGGGCGTACCTGGCTTCTGTGGCGGCCTAGGCTGCGGGTTCGTCGTGGCTGGGCGCGCCCACGCGGCGGAGCTGCACAATGTCTCACCCCCGGGCCCCTTCAGGGCGCTTGGTCTGGACGTACTGCTCCAAGGATGGGGTAGGACGCCACAGGTGACACCTGGACCTTTTCGCCTGTGCGCGGAGCCTGGACGATCTTCCCGCCGCCCAAATACATTGCCACGTGTGTCGCCTTGGGGAAGTAGATCACCAGGTCGCCGGGGCGCAGCTCCTTCAGTGGGACTCTGGGGAGTTGCGCCCACTGTTCTTCACTCGTCCTCGGGATCGGGGTCCCCGCGTGGCCCCATGCCTCCGAGGTGAGGCCCGAGCAGTCGTATGTCTCAGGGCCCTCCGCACCCCACTCGTAGGGCTTGCCGATCTGTTGGACGGCGTAGCGGAGGGCGCGGTCTCCGGAGCGGGACGGTTCACGGTCGTCGTCGCCCAGCGCGCCTGAAGTGACCAACTTCTGCTGGGCCTTGTCGACGTCGGTCTTCTCGAAGGCGGCGAGGGCCGTGAGTTGGTCCGGGGTGAGGGAGGCGAGGAGCTTCTCGATGTCGTCGAGTCGCTTGCGTACGTCGTCGCGGTCCTTCTTCTGGCGTGCGGCCAGGGTGAGTCGACCGTCCAGCGCCTTGCGCGCCGCGCGGGCCAGGCCGTCGCTCTTCCGCTCACTGCCGACCAGCCGGCCCACCGTCTCGGCCCGCTCTCGCGCCAACTGGCCGATGACATGGCCCTCGTCGAGCGCGTGCTGCGGATCACGGGCCAGCAGGAGGCGGACGTACGAGGAGAGGGAGGTGCTGTTCTGGTACTGCTCCCGCGCCAGCCGTCCGGCGGCGCCGCGGCTGTCGTGCAGGGAGAGGCGGGCGCGGGCCAGTTCGGAGTCGAGGCGGTCGACCTCCGCGCGCTGCTTCTTCAGCTGCTCCTCGGTGGCGTTGTACGTCTCCGTGGCCTGCTCGGCGTCCCGGTAACGCGTCTGAAGGTCCGTCAGCAGCTCGGCCACGGGCCGCTGTCCGGGTGCCTGCGGATAGGGTACGGCCGCGGCGGGCAGCGGCGCGAGGACGGTGCCGGCCGCCACCGCCGCCGTACAGACCAGACGCAGAAGCCTTCCTGACACGTCATCACCTCCGTTGCGCGGCGGCATTTCCGCCCCGCACCGTGAGCATCAGACGGGGGCGCCGGGCCCGCGCGCCGGGTGTAGGCGGTTCGGCGCAACCTGGTCACCCGTGGGTGTCGTCCGGCTTGCCGCCCGGCGTGGCGTCCGGTGCGGGGTCCGGTGCGGGGTCCGGCTTGGACCACGGCCAGCGCAGGCCGCTGCCGCGCTTACCCTGCGGGTCGTACTCGTACTTCCAGCCCTTCGGCAGACCGAGCCGCTTGCTGTGCCCCCTGGGCACCCGGCGGTACAAGAGCACCGTGGGCGGGCCGCCGTCCGCGTCGGGGACCGGGATGCGGTAGGTCTTCGGCGGGTTCCCGGTGGGTCCCACCAGCACCGGCAGGGAACGCCCGTCCATCGGGCCGCCCTCGAACGGGGTCTCTTCGCTCTTCACGCCACCAGTGTCAGCCATCCGTCGCGAGGGCCCGGACAAGCCCGGCGGTCTGCGGGTCCCGCCGGGCCGTCACCGACAGCACCGCCGCGAACTGCTCGACCAGCCAGTCCCGCAGCTCGTCGGCGGGCGGCTGCTTGTCCTCGTCGAGCCAGATGAGGGAGGCCGCTTCCACGGCGGTGATCCACATCCGTACGGTCATCCGCAGCCGCGGGCCCGGTTCGGTGACGCCGAGATGGCTGAGGATGTGCACGGCGGCGGCCCGGCGTACGCCGTCCACGATGGCCGTCGTACGAGATGTCTCCACGACGCTCCCGCCCTGGAGCAGTGCGCTGAAACCGGCGTCGTGCTGGTCGACGAAGCCGAGGTAGCGGTCGAGGGCGCGGGCGAGGCGGGGGAGGAGGGGGCCCTCGCGGGGTTCGTCGAAGCACTGCTGGAGTTCCTCGGCGGCGGAGCGCAGGGCGGCTTCGTAGAGCTGCTGCTTGCCGCCCGGGAAGTACCGGTACACCAGGGGCCGGGAGACACCGGCCGCCTCCGCCACGTCGTCGAGGGAGACCTCTTCGGGAGCGCGGTGCGCGAAGAGAGTGAGGGCGGCTTCGAGGAGCTGGCTGCGGCGTTCTTCGACGTTCAGGCGGCGGTAGGCGGGCGCGGCAGGGGGCATAGGGGCAGGGTAGTCGGGCGGGTGCGGGTTCGTTGTGGCTGGTCGCGCAGTTCCCCGCGCCCCTGGAAGCGCCTGGACTGGTCCGGCCCTTGCTCCAGGGCGAGACGACGATCATCGGGACCCGCTGGCCGAGGCCGTAGGGGCCGGCCGGGTGACTGGCGTCGCCCTTGAAGAGG
>NZ_JBFAJD010000064.1:0-34021 GCF_040655035.1 Streptomyces sp. NPDC050549 | reverse complement strand
GGAGCGTATGGAGGAGGCGTACGAGGTCTTCGGCAAGGCCGCCGACACCGGTGCCCTCAAGGTCGTACTCGGCGGGACGCGGCACGAGGAAGTCGTTGTGGTTGGGCCGCCCGACGAGAGGACGTGACAGACCATGAGCCACCGAGCTACGCCGGACACGACCCACCGGCCACCGGTGGGCGACCTGGGGCGTCGCCTCGTCCAGCGACGTACGGAGCGCGGCCTGACCCGGAAGGAGACGGCCGACCGGGCGGGAGTGGCCCCGAGTTATCTGCGATACCTGGAGGAGCATCATGGCGCCGCGCCCAGCACCGGCGTCCTGCTCCGTCTCGCGGGCGTCCTGGGCACCACGCTGGCGCATCTGACGGGCGGTGACGTCGACTTGCCGCCGGGCCCGGAACAGGCCGACCGCCATGCCGGATTCGTCGAACTGAGCACGCAGGAGTGCCGCACCCTGCTCTCCACGCACGGCGTGGGACGGCTGGCGATACCCGTCGAGGACGGGCCTGTGATCGTTCCCGTCAACTACAGCGTCGTCGACGGCCTCATCGTCTTCCGCACCGATCCCGGCAGCGTCACGTCCCGGGCGGTCGGCTGTCGCGTGGCCTTCGAGGTCGACCGTATCGACGACGCGTTCAGCACTGGCTGGAGCGTACTCGTACGAGGGAGGGCGACGGCTGTGACGGAGCCCGACGCCGTCCGCAGGCTGACGGAGCTGGCGTACAGCACACCGTGGGCGGGCGGGCAGCGCGAATTGTGGGTGTCCGTCCGACCGGACGCCACGACCGGGCGGCGGATAGCGGTGGACGCCTGACGTACGTGTTGTACCCGACGTACGCCGACCCCGGAAAACCTGTGCCGTCGGCAGGCCCGCGCGAGCCGGCTGCCGGACTTGACCGAGCACGGGCGTGGCCGGGCGGCCCGTCTTCGTGGCCAGTGCACCGGACGATGTCGGGCAGGCTTCACAAAGGGGCGGGAAGGGTCCATCCGCTTCTCGCGGATCCTGATTGCGCGGTGCACGGCTCGAAGACCGCCTCTCCGCGTCCCTCTGCGGGCCCTTCCCGTCACCTTCAGCACAACACGCGGGCCAGTCCCGCGCCAGGGCCGATCGGCCCCGATTCCGAGGGAGGAACGTCCCGGCCGCGGTGGTCACCACCGCGGAGCGGGCACCTCACATGGGCCGAACGGCCACTTTCGGGGCCGAAGTGCCCCTGCTGCGACAGGACGGGGGAGTGCGACGCTGGGCAACGGAACCGTTCTGCTGTGCGGCTGCGCAGCCCGACGAAAGGCGGCGAGAACGATGGAACTGCCCCTGGTCGTGGGTGTCGACGGATCGGACGGGAGCCTGCTCGCGGTCGACTGGGCGGTGGACGAAGCGGCCCGGCTCGGGCTGTCGTTGCGGCTGGTGTACGCATCCCTGTGGGAGCGATACGAAAGCGTGGTGTCGTCGGGCGGCCTAGAGCGCCCCTCCCGGCAGGTCATGGCGGACAACACCGTCGGATCGGCGGCGGAGCGCGCCCGCCGACGCCGTCCCGAGGTGAAGGTCTCCACGGAGGTTGTCCCCGACGAGGCGGCGAGCACCCTCGTACGCGAAGGCCACAACGCGTCCGCGCTCGTCACCGGAGTGCGCGGACGCGGCGAAGTGGCAGGTCTGCTCCTCGGTTCGGTCAGCCTGGCGGTGGCCGCCCGCGCCCACTGCCCCGTGATCGTCGTCCGCGGGGACAGGGCCGGTCTGGAGAGCACCCACGAACGGATCCTGCTCGGTGCCGGCGAACCCGCCACCGGCGGAGAAGCGGTGCGTTTCGCCTTCCGCGAGGCGGAGGCCCGCAAGTGCACCCTCGACGTCGTACGCGCCTGGCGTTGCCCGGCGCACGAGACCGCCGACGACCCGCGGCTGGCCGAGGACCCGGCGCACCACCACGAGGAGCGGGCGGCCGCCCTGCTCGACGCCCTGCTGCACGACCCCGCGGCGGACCACCCCGGTGTGCGGGTGCGCCGCAGCACGGTGGAGGGCCCGGCCCGCAGGGTGCTGCTGAACCGGACGGCCGCCGCCGACCTCGTGATCGTCGGAGCCAAGCGCCGGACCGGTCACTTCGGCCTCCAACTGGGCCGCGTGGCACACACGTTGCTGCACCACGCGGACTGCCCGGTGGCCGTCGTACCGCAGCCGGTGTGACGATGGACCGTCGACCGACCACCCCCACGCTCCACGACCTGCCGTCCCCAGTACTGAGGGACGTGCGGGCCGTCGTCTTCGATACCGACGGAGTGATCACCGACTCGGCCCGGGTGCACGCCGCGGCCTGGAAGACGGCGTTCGACGCCTTCCTGCGCGAGCACCCGCCCGAGGATCCGGCCCTGCGCGGGCCGTTCGACGTACGCGACGACTACCTCCGCCACGTGGACGGCAAGTCCCGCTCCGACGGCGCCGCCGCCTTCCTCGCCTCGCGCGGCATCGAGCCGTCGCCGCGGACGGTGCGGGAGGTCGCCGACGACAAGGAGCGGCTGTTCACCGAGCACCTGAGCAGGCACGGGGTCGACGCGTATCCCGGAACGGTGCGGCTGGTGCGCGCCCTGCGCCGGGCCGGTGTTCCCCGGGCCGCGGCCTCCGCGTCCCGCCACGCCCGCGAACTGCTCACCCGGGCCGGGGTGCTGGACCTTTTCGACGTGCTGGTGGACGGAGGCGAGGCGGCCCGGCTGGGCCTGCCGGGCAAACCGCGGCCCGATCTCTTCCTGGAGGCGGTCCACCGTCTCGGCGTCCCCGCCTCTCGTGCCGCCGTCGTCGAGGATGCCGTGGCCGGTGTGGAGGCGGGCCGTCTCGGTGGCTTCGCCCTCGTCATCGGTGTGGACCGCGCGGCCGACCGCGGCACGGGCGAGAGATTGCTGAGGCACGGCGCCGACATCGTCGTACGGGATCTCGGAGAGCTCTGCACGGAGGAATCGCCGAAGTGACGGACTGGACCTGGGAGTACGAGGGCTACGTTCCCGCCGACGAGCGTCTGCGGGAGTCGCTGTGCACGCTGGGCAACGGCTACTTCGCCACCCGCGGCGCCCTTCCGGAGTGCGACGCGGACGAGGTGCACTACCCCGGCACGTATGTCGCCGGCTGTTACAACCGGCTCACCTCGGACGTGGCCGGCCGCCGGGTCGAGAACGAGGACATGGTCAACGTGCCGAACTGGCTGCCCCTGCGGTTCAAGCTGAGCGGCGGGCCATGGCTCACCCCGGACAACACACCGGTGATCGAGCACCGCCAGTGCCTCCACCTGGCCTCCGGGCTGCTGGAACGGCGGACACGCTTCGACCTCGGCGGGGAACGGACGTTGGCCGTACGGCAGCAACGGCTCGTGCACATGGGCGACCCCCATGTGGCCGCGCTGCGCACCGAGTTCACCGCCGAGGGCTTCTCCGGCGAACTCGACGTGGAGGCGGCACTGGACGGCGGTGTCACCAACGCGGGCGTGGCGCGCTACCGGGACCTGGACGGACGTCACCTCACTCACGTCCACACCGGAACCGCCGCGTCGGACACGGTGTGGCTGCGCTGCCGCACCCGCACCTCGGACATCAGGCTCGCCATGGCGGCGCGGCTGAACGCCGACGCGCCCGTGACGGCCACTCACAAGGGGCCGCGCGCCTCGCAGCACGTGCGACTGAGCCTGGCGGACGGCCGCACGGTCACCGTGGACAAGACGATCGTGCTGCACACCTCCCGCGACCCCGCGATCAGCGATCCGCTGCGCGCCGCGGTCGACCGGGTCGGCCGGGCACCCGGCTTCGACGATCTGCTCGACGACCATCTGACGGCCTGGGACCAGCTCTGGCGCCGCTCCGCCCTCGATGTGGACGGCGAGGCCGGCCGCATCCTGCGGCTGCACCTCTTCCACGTGCTGCAGACCCTGTCCCCGCACACCGCCGACCTCGACGTCGGCGTACCGGCCCGGGGACTGCACGGCGAGGCCTACCGCGGGCACGTCTTCTGGGACGAACTGTTCGTCCTGCCCTATCTCAACCTGCACTTCCCCGAGGTTTCCCGCGCCCTGCTCCGCTACCGCCACCGGCGCCTCGAACAGGCCTGCACCGCAGCCCGGGAAGCGGGCCGCAAGGGCGCCATGTACCCCTGGCAGAGCGGCAGCGACGGACGCGAGGAGACCCAGCGGCTCCACCTCAACCCCAACTCCGGCCGCTGGCTGCCCGATTACTCCCACCTCCAGCACCACGTGGGCTCCGCGATCGCGTACAACGTCTGGCAGTACTGCGAGGCCAGCGGCGACACCGAGTTCCTGCACACCAAGGGCGCCGAGATGCTGCTGCAGATCGCGCGCTTCTGGGCCGACGCGGCCGTCTACGACGAGGACATGGGACGCCATCGGATCAAGGGCGTGGTCGGACCCGACGAGTACCACGACGCGTATCCCGGTGCGGCGGCGCCCGGACTCGACGACAACGCGTACACCAACGTCACCGCCGCCTGGGTACTGACCCGCACACTCGAACTGCTCCGCGCCCTCCCCGAGCCACGGCGACGCGAACTCGTAGAGCGCACCGGCCTGGACGGCGGAGAGATGGAGCAGTGGGAGGACGTGTCCCGCACCCTCCACGTCCCCTTCCACGACGGAGTCATCAGCCAGTTCGAGGGCTACGGCGACCTGGAGGAACTCGACTGGGAGGGATACCGGCGGCGGTACGGCGACATCCGGCGCCTCGACCGGATCCTGGAGGCCGAGGGCGACACCGTCAACCGCTACCGGGCCTCCAAACAGGCCGACGTCCTGATGCTGGGCTACCTGTTCTCGCCGGCCGAACTCCGGGGCCTGTTCGGCCGGTTGGGACTCCCGCTGGGCGAGGACACCTGGCGGCGCACGGTCGATCACTACCTGAGCCGCACGAGCCACGGCTCCACCCTCAGCGGACTGGTCCACGGCTGGGTGCTGGCGAGGGCACGGCGGGCCGAGGCGTGGAAGTTCTGCCAGGAGGCACTCCAGGGTGACATCGCCGACGTACAGGGCGGCACGACGGGCGAGGGCATCCACCTGGGCGCCATGGCGGGGACCCTCGACCTGGTGCAGCGGGGACTGACCGGACTGGAGACCCGCAGCGGGGCGCTGTGGCTCGATCCGGTGCCGCTGCCGGAACTGTCGTCGTACGGATTCTCGCTGCGCTATCAGGGCCACTGGGGTGTGCGGCTGAGGCTGGAGCGGGGGCGGCTGGACATCGACGTACCGTCCTCCGAGGCCTCGCCGATCGATGTGCGGCTGCCCGGCCGCGCGGTCTGCCTCCAGCCGGGGGAGACGGGCCGGCTCGTACTCGGCGACTGACCGTCACCTCCGGGACGAGGACCGGAGCGCGGCCGGTGTTGGGTCCGCGCGGGTGGAACACGCCGTGGTACGACTTTGCCTCTACGAGAGGGATTCCGAGGGAGCGGGCGGCCTAGTCTCTGAGACGAATGATCACCCCCCTCACTCTGTAGGAGCGCATGTGACGCACCTTCGACAGCCGTCCACAAGACGCACCGCTGTCCTCCGCCGCAGCGCCGTCGTGGCCACTGTCCCCGTCGCCGTCGCGGCCCTGCTCGCCGCCGCAGCGCCGGCCGGAGCCACGACGATCGGATCGTCCGGCGTGGGCGACCCGTACTTCCCGCTCTCCGGCAACGGCGGCTACCACGTCGCCCACTACGGCCTGACGCTCCGTTACGACACGTCCGGTCGCCGCCTCGACGGCAAGGCGGTCCTCACCGCCCGCGCCACCGAGAAGCTCACCCGCTTCGACCTCGACTTCAAGGGCCTGACGATCACCGGCCTGACGGTCGACCACGTCAAGGCCGGCTTCCGCCGCGACGGTCAGGAACTCGTCGTCACCCCGCGCAGGGCCCTGCGCAAGGGGCAGGAGTTCCAGATCGCCGTCACCTACAACGGCATCCCCAAGCAGGTCACCGACCCGGACGGCTCGGCGGACGGCTGGATCGCCACTGACGACGGCGCCTTCGTGGCGGGCGAGCCGCAGGGCGCGATGACGTGGTTCCCGGCGAACAGCCACCCCAAGGACAAGTCGTCGTACGACTTCACGATCACCGTCCCGCAGGGGCGCACCGCGGTCGCCAACGGCGTTCTGCTGGGCCAGAAGACCGTGCACGGGAAGACCACGTTCCGCTGGCACGCGCCCGAGCCGATGGCCGCCTACCTCGCCACCGCGACGGTCGGGAAGTTCAAGGTCGAGCAGTACACCACCCGGGACGGGGTCAAGGTGTACAACGCCGTCGACCCCCGCGAGGCCACCGCCGCCGAGCCCGTGCTGAAGAAGCTGCCCTCCGTCCTGGAGTGGGAGAGCAAGCTGTTCGGCCCCTACCCGTTCCGCTCGGCCGGGTCGATCGTCGACCACGCCCCGGACGTCGGCTACGCCCTGGAGACGCAGGGGCGGCCGATCTACGACTCGGCGCCGGACCTCAGCACCCTCGTGCACGAGAACGCCCACCAGTGGTTCGGCGACTCGGTCTCCCTCACCAGCTGGAAGGACATCTGGCTCAACGAGGGCTTCGCCACCTACGCGGAGTGGCTCTACAGCGAGCAGCACGGCGGCAAGACCGCCCAGCAGACCTTCGACGCGCTGTACGCCCGCGCGGCGACCGACGGCCTGTGGGCCTTCCCGCCCGGCGACCCGGGCAGCGGCGCCAACATCTTCGGCACGCCCGTGTACGCCCGCGGCGCCATGGCACTGCACGAACTGCGCCTGGCCGTCGGCGACAAGACCTTCTTCGCGATCCTGCGCGCCTGGGCGGGCGGACACCGCTACGGGCACGGCACCACCGCACAGTTCATCAGCCTGGCAGAGCAGAAATCGGGCAGACGACTCGATGCCCTCTTCCACACCTGGCTCTACACGAAAGGCAAGCCGGCCCAGCCGTAGGAGCTGACGAGTTCCTCACATGTGTCGGTCATCGTCGACTCATGATCACTCGTAGGTCCCCGGTCGCGCTGCTCGCCGTGTCCCTGCTTCTGACGGGATGCGGCGGCGGTGCGGTGGCGGCCACGGACCACTCGTCCGACCCCGCCCCCGCCGCCCCCTCGGCCTCGCCGTCGGCCTCGTCGGAGATATCCGCCGAGGCCGCGCCCCGCCAACTCCCGGGCGTGGGGCCCAAGACGCTGGCCCGCATACCGGCCGACACCGAACAGGTCGTCCTGGTGACCGGCCGGGGCGCGAACTCCTCCGTCGCCTCCCTCGCCCTTTACGAGCGCACCGACGACGGCTGGCAGCAGACCGTGAGCTGGGCCGCGCACAACGCGCTCAGGGGCTGGTCGAACCACCACATGGCCGGTGACCTGCGCTCACCGATCGGTGTCTACACGCTCACGGACGCGGGCGGACTGCTCAAGGACCCCGGCACCAAGCTGGCGTACGACCAGGGGTCGGGCTTCGTCTCGCCCGGCACCGGCTTCGAGGGCGAACCGCTGGCCGGGTCCTTCGACTACGTGATCGCCATCAACTACAACCGGCAGCCAGGCACTTCACCCCTCGACTGGACCCGCCCCCTCGGCTCCTCGCGCGGCGGCGGAATCTGGATCCACGTCGACCACGGCGGCCCCACCCACGGCTGCGTCAGCATCGCCGAGGACCACATGAAGGAACTGCTGCGCACCCTGGACCCCGCCCGTCGTCCCGTCGTCGTCATGGGCGACGCCGCGTCCCTCTCGCACTGACCGCCTAGGATCCGCCCAATGTGCGCACATGTGCTGGTCGCCGAGGACGACGAGATGCAGGCCGAGCTGATACGACGCTCCCTGCTGACCGAGGGCCACACCGCGACCGTGGTCCACGACGGGGCCGCCGCCATCACCGCGGCCCGGCAACTCCGGCCCGACCTCGTGGTGCTCGACCTCATGCTGCCCGTGATCGACGGCTTCGGGGTGTGCCGGGTGTTGCGCGGCGAGGACGACATCCCCGTCCTGATGCTGACCGCCCGCTCCACCGAGGACGACGTCCTGCTCGGCCTGGAACTCGGCGCCGACGACTACATGACCAAGCCCTACAGTCCGCGCGAACTGATGGCCCGCATCCGCACGGTCCTGCGGCGCAGCGGCCGCAACTCCGAGAGCAGACAGGAGGACACCGCCGTACGGGCGGCGGGTCTCTCCGTCGATCCCGCGCGGCACGAGGTGCGCTGCGACGGGACTCCGGTGGACTGCACACCGGCCGAGTTCGAGATCCTGCTCGCGATGACCACCGAGCCCGAACGGGTCTTCTCCCGGCGGCAGTTGCTTCAGTACACCCGGGGCCTGGACCGGGCGTCCACGGAACGGGCCGTCGACGTCCACATCATGAACCTCCGCCGGAAGATAGAGGCCGACCCGCGCAAACCGGTCCGACTGCTGACCGTGTTCGGCGTCGGCTACAAACTGCGCGGCGGTCGCGCGTGAGGCCCCGGATACCGCTGCGCAAGCGGCTGTTGGTCCGGCTGCTCGTCGCCACCGTGCTGATCGCGCTCTGCTCGGTCGGGGCGACGGCCTGGCTGGCGGTGCAGACCACCACCCGGGCCATCCGGGAGGAACAGGGCCAGGACCTCGCGGACGACATGCGCATCCTCGCGCAGCTCAGCGGATACGCCGCGACCCACCCCGACTGGAAGGGCGTCGCACCCGCCGTCCGCGCACTGTCGAAGAAGATGGGCCGCCGCATCGCCCTCACCACCTCCGACCGCGCCCTCATCGCCGACTCCGCACCGCACGGCACCTCACTGCCGCCCCGCGCCGCCGCGAGCGTCGACCCGCTGCACACGGACACGTACACGGAACAGGGCGCACAGCTCAGCGGCCTCGATCCCCGGGTCGTGGGGCCGTACCGGCTGACCACCGAAGAGCGCACGCTGCTGAGGAAACTGGCCGAGATACGGGTGAAGTGCTTCGCCCGCTACGGTCTCGAATCGAATCTCGTGACGACACCGAGCGGCCGTCCCGTCATCGTCGAGCCGGACGGGACCCGCTCCGCCGACTACGTTCCGGAGCACTGCACCGACGGGAAGCTGGAGAACCCGACCACCACCGAGACCCGGGCCCTGAAGGACCTGACCGTGCGCGCCCGCCCCTGCATGGCGCGGGAAGGCATCGTCGACAGGGACCCGATGTTCTTCTCCGTCGACATCACGGCCAAGAGCCTCGGCTCCCGTTACCTTCCGGGCGCCTACGCCAAGCTGGGCGACACGGCCGCCATGCAGAAGTTGCAGACCTGCACCGACAACGCCCGCCGCGCCCAACTCGCCCCCTACGTCGCGCCGGTGGCCGAACTGTTCCTGGGCGGCGGCGACACCACCGCCCCCCGCTTCGACGTCTCCCCGGCGAACAAGGCCAAGGTCGTCGGCGCGGCAGCGGCAGTGCTGGCACTCACCGTCCTGGTGACGGCCGTGGTCGCCACCCGGCTGGTACGGCCCCTGCGCGTGCTGACCGAGGCGGCCCAGCAGCCGCCCGAGCTGCACGTCCGGGTGCCGGTGCGGACCCGGGACGAGACCGGCATCCTGGCCGAGGCCTTCAACGACCTCGCCGATCGCCGCGAACGCATGGAGGCCCAGCGCAAGGCCATGGTCAGCGACATCGCCCATGAACTGCGCAGCCCGCTCACCAACATCCGCGGCTGGCTGGAGGTCACCCGGGACGGCTTCGTCGAACCCGACCCGGCACTCCTCGGCTCCCTGCACGAGGAGGCGATGGTCCTCCAGCGCGTCATCGACGACCTCCAGGACCTCGCGGCCGCCGACGCCGGGACCCTGCGCCTGCACCGCGAACCCGTGCGCGTCGAGGACCTCTTCGACCAGGTCGCCGCCGCGTACCGGGTCACCGCCGACACGGCCGGGGTGGTCATGCTCACCAAGGCGGACCGCACGCTCTGGCTGGACGCGGACCCGGTGCGCATGCGCCAGGTGCTCGGCAACCTCGTGTCCAACGCGCTGCGCCACACGCCGGTCGACGGCACGGTGACCCTCACCGCGTGGCGCGAGGGCGACCGGGCGGTCCTGACCGTCACCGACACCGGTACCGGCATCGCGACCGAGGACCTCCCGCACGTCTTCGAGCGGTTCTGGCGCGCCGATCAGTCCCGCAGCCGCCGCACCGGAGGCAGCGGTCTGGGCCTGTCCATCGTCCGCGACCTGGCCGCCGCCCACGACGGCACGGTCGAGGCGGCGAGCGAACCCGGAACGGGTTCAGTGTTCACGCTGCTTCTGCCCAACTCGCGCCCACCGGAAGGAGGTTGACGCCCGTCACTGCTCCCGCAGACCCCAGGGCGAGCCGTACGCCGTCAACAGGTCCAGGAACGGGCCGGCCGGGAACGCCTCCGGGCCCAGCACGCCCGAGCCGGTCCACACGCCCGTGGCCAGCAACTCCAGGGCGATCACCGGGTTGATCGCGGTCTGCCACACCACGGCCTGGGAGCCGTACTCCGCCATCGACCACTGGTTGTCGACCACGTGGTAGAGGTACACCTCGCGCGGCGCCCCGTCCTTCGTACCGCGCACCCAGGTGCCCGCGCAGGTCTTGCCGTGCATACGGTCGCCCAGCGTCGCGGGGTCGGGCAGACAGGCGGCGACGACGTCACGCGGCGACACCGCGACGGGGCCCGCGGCGCTCGGCACGGTGACCGGCTCGGTGCGGTCCAGGCCCAGCAGGTGCAGGGTCTTCAGGGTTTCGATGAAGTCGCCGCCCAGGCCGTACTTGAAGGTGACCCGCTTCGCGTCGACCCGGCGCGGGACCAGCAGCACCTCCTCGTGCTCCACGTTGACGCACTCCACCGGGCCGATGCCCTCGGGAAAGTCGAACACCTCGGGCTCGCTGAACGGTTCCGTGGTGAACCAGCCGCGGTCGGCCTCGTAGACGACCGGCGGGTTCAGGCACTCCTCGATCGTGGTCCAGATGGAGAAGGAGGGCGCGAAGTCGTAGCCGTCCACGGTGAGGTTGGCGCCGTCGCGGATGCCGATCTCCTCGATCTCGTCGAAGAGTTCGTCGGCGGCGTACCGCGCGAACACGTCCGAGAGACCCGGCTCCACCCCCATCCCGACGAGCGCCAGCGCGCCCGCCTTCTCCCACTCGGCCGCGTCCTCGAACTGCGCGTCCCCGAGCTTGACCCCGCACTCCTCGTACGGCCTGTCCGGGTGCGGCCGGGACAACGACATCGCCATGTCGAGGTAGTCGGCCCCCGCGGCCCGTGCCGCGCGGAAGAGGGGGAGGACGAAGCGCGGGTCGGTCGCGTTGAGCAGCACGTCGCACTCGTGCGCGCGCAGCGCCGCCACGACGGCCTCCTCGTCGTTCGCGTCCAGCCGCTCGGCACGGAACCGGGCGCCCTCGTCCCCGAGCGCGGCGACTGCCGCCTCCGCCCGGGACAGGTCGTAGTCGGCGACCACCATCGCGTCGAAGAACGGACGCCGGGCCGCGATCCGGGTGACAGCGCCACCCACGCCACCGGCTCCCACGAGCAGTACACGCATGGCAAGAACTCCTTCGGTGCCGATGTCTCACCGGTGATACAACGCCGGTCCTCCGGATAAGGTCAATGGCGTTGGCATAAGGGTGTGAGGGGGCCGCGATGCCGAAACCGGTGGTGTCCGAGGAGAAACGGCGGCGGCGCCGTCCCACCAAGAACGGCACCGTCCTGTCCGAGCAACTGATCGTCGACACGGCCCTGCGGATGCTGCGCGAACACGGCAGCGCAGGTCTGACCGCCCGCCGCCTCGGCCTTGCCCTGGACGCCGACCCCAGCACGCTCTACCGCTACTTCCGGGGCATGGACGACCTGACCCTGGCCATCGGCGACGCCCTCGTCGGGCAGGCGCTGCGGGGCTGGCAGCCGACGGGGGAGTGGCGGGCCGACCTGCGCGCGATCGGCCTGCGCATCCACGCCGCGTACGTCGCCCACCCGCAGGCCGCCCAGCTCACGGCGAGCCGCGTCACCGGCCGGGCCAACGAACTCGCCGCCGACGAGGCCGTACTCGACGTCCTGCGCACGGCCGGCCTCCCGCTGCCGGACACCGTCCGGATCTACCACGCCTTCATCGACCAGACCCTGGCCTTCGCCGCCCTCGACGCCGCGTCCCTGGCCCTGCCGAGCGCGGCCCTCCACGCCGACGAGGCGATGTGGCACTCGACCTACGCCCGCCTGCCCCGCACCACCCACCCGCGCATCGCCGAGGCGGCCCCGCTCCTGGCCACCCGCATGGTCGACAGCGCGTATCCGACGGCACTGGAGATGCTGCTGGACAGCGTCGCCTTCCAGCTCGCTAGCCTCGCAGCGCCGCCGTCGCCGTCTCCATGACCGCCGAGGCCATCGCGGCCAGTGCCGGGGAGTCCAGTTTCCACTGCTGCCAGTACAGCGGTACGTCGACCGGACGCTCCGGCGCGAAGTTCACCAGCCGCCCGGCGTCGAGCAGCGGCGCGGCCTGCAGCTCCGGGACCATGCCCCACCCCAGCCCGGCGGCGACGGACTGGACGAAGCCCTCCGAGGTCGGCACGAGATGCCGTACCGCACTCGCCGCGCCCTGCCCGTGCCGCAGCCGTCGTACGAAGGTGTCCTGGAAGTCGTCCAGCCGGTCGAAGGTCACCACCGGTGCCTCGGACAGCGCGTCCGGCAGGGGGCCCGCGAGCCAGGTCTCCCTGAACTCCGGGTTCGCCACCGGGAGATAGCGCATCCGCCCCAGTACACGCACCGAGCAACCCGGCACGGCGTCCGGCGACGAGGTCACCGCCGCCATGACCAGCCCCTCGCGCAGCAGGGCCGCCGTGTGGTCCTCGTCCTCGCGGCGGAGTTCGAAGCAGACCCGCAGATCGCGCGGGACACGGGTGAGCGCGCCCAGGAACCAGGTGGCGAGCGAGTCCGCGTTCACCGCGACCGTCACCCGGGTCGGCTCGCCGGCCCCGCTCATGCCCAGCTCGGCGCGCGCGTCCCGTTCCAGACGGGCCAGTTGTCGGGCGAACCG
The DNA here is from genome assembly GCF_040655035.1 of Streptomyces sp. NPDC050549. Taxonomy (NCBI): domain Bacteria; kingdom Bacillati; phylum Actinomycetota; class Actinomycetes; order Kitasatosporales; family Streptomycetaceae; genus Streptomyces; species Streptomyces sp. NPDC050549. Next base: position 21,072 of record NZ_JBFAJD010000064.1, on the reverse strand, counting down.
TACGACCACCTCGCCGGACTCGGTGGTTCGCACCGGCTTGGTGCGCAGCAGCAGGACCCGGCCCGTGCGCTGCTCCAGGGCCTTCACCCGCTGACTTACCGCTGAGGGCGTCACATGCAGGGCGCCGGCCGCCGCGTCGAACGTGCCCTCGTCGACCACCGCGAGCAGCGTCCGCACCTGGTCGAGGGGCAGCTCCGAAATCATCACGAGCGCTAATGTTACGTAAGAATCTTTAGCTGTACTCCTGATGTCGGCCTCTCTAGCGTCGAGGACGCGACTTCCCTGATGATTGGGCGTGTTCAAGCGTCAGGGGAGGCGTCAGTTGCACGAGTGGTATGTGGTGCGAGTGCCGGATCCGGGGCAGTGGGGGAAGCTGCCGGCTGAGGGCGTTCTGGGGGTACAGGACCTGCCGACTGCGGTCGCCCGGATCGGTCTGGGTCCGGGCGATCCGGTGTTCGTGGCGCCGGACGGGACGGTGGACCGGGATCTGCTGGATTTCGTCCGGTCCATCGAATTCAGGAATCTGGAGCGGGAGACCAAGCGGAATTACGCGATGGATATCCGGCCGTTGTTGACTTTTCTGTCCTCGCGCGGAGTTTGGTGGAGGCGGGCGACGCGGCAGGATTTGGCGGATTACCGGCACTGGAGATGCCGGGCTCCGCAGAATCCGCGCCGGGTTGGTGGGACGAAGTGGAACCGGGAGGCGGCCGCGTTCACCAAGCTGTTTCGGTGGGCGAAGGTTTCCCCGATGCCTGTGGACGTCTCGCGGCGTGCGGACCGGGCCGCGGACTCGGTGAGTTCGCGGGTGTTGTGGCTGACGCCGCGGACGTGGGGCCTGTGGTCGGACCTTGGGCTGCGTGGCCTCACCCGAACCGGGGCGTCGACGCCGGGGTGGGAGTCGCGGACGGAGTTGCGCAACACCAGCTTCGTGCAGCTGCTGCTCAGTTCCGGCCTGCGCCGACAGGAGGGTGGTTCGCTGCTCACGTTCGAACTGCCCAGTCAGCGTCTGCGTCTTGGCCGCTACTGCCATGGCCATGTCGCCGCGGCGGTCACCCGGTCGAAGGCGAGCCGGGTCTTCTACGCGTCGGTGGACGCGGTCGGTCAGGTCGAGGCATACGCCGAGTCGGAGCGCGCGTGGGCCGTGCAGCGCGCCCAGGCGGAAGGCCGCTACGAGCGGCTGCCCATGATGCGGCTGGTCACGAAGGTGACGCGCGGCTTGAAGCCGAGGATCGAGTGGGTGGACTCGGACGGCGTCGTCGGTGAGCAGGAACTCAGCCGTCTGGGGTGGCGTGAGCGGCAGTGGCTGTTCGTGGAGGGCCCGGACGGACCGGAGCCGGCGTGGTTGTGGCTGTCGGAGCAGGGCCTGCCGATGGCTCCGGACCGGTGGAACGGCGTCTTCAGGGCGGCGAACCTGCGCTGCGAAGAAGTCCTTCTCACGGCCAAGGAGCGGGCGGTCGAGCGGGAGTTCCGGCTGGCGGAGGTACGCGGGAAGAGTCCGTACGCGACACCGCACGCCGCGCGTCATTCGATGGCTCTCTACATGCTGGTCCTGCTGAATCAGCTGGTGGAGACCCGCTACGGGCTCTCGGCTGCGGACCGGCGGGACTTTGCGTTGCTGTTCGGCGATCCGTGGTGGCTGGTGAAGACCCTCCTCGGACACGCCGACGTGGAGGTGACGAAACGGCACTACCTCGCGCCGGTCGCGCACCTGCAACTGGAGTCGATCCTGGCTGCGGCCGAGCCCGTCGACGACGAGAAACAGCAGGCCGAGAACCTGGACAGCGTCTTCACCCGGCTCGCCCGGGAGTCGGAGGGCATCCAGGACATCGACGCGATCCTTGAGGCGGCCCGGTGACCGGGCGGGGACGGCGGGCCGTCCTGCCGCCGGCCGACCACAGCACCGAGCCGCCGCTGGCCCCTGATGGGCTTGTGGTGAGGGTCGTCAACAAGGCCGGATACGAGATGACGTTCGACTTCGCCGAACTGCCCGTCGCCGAGGCGATGCAGCGGTCACTGGCCGCGGTCTTCGCGATCCGGTCTGCGGGCTGGAACAGTCACGAGACCGCACGGGCTTCTTGGATCACGGTGAAGGTGTTCGGGCGCTTCGTCGCCGAGCTGGAGCATCCCCCGCAGGACCTAGGGGACTTGACGTCCGCCATGCTCAAGCGCTGGCGCGCGGGGCATATCGGCACCAACAGTGGCAAGAGCGTGCTGCGTCAGGTTCGGCCCCTGCTGCGGGCGGATCCGCGGCTGGCCGGCGGGCCGGTGGGAGAGGAACTGGCCCGGCGCATCCCGAAGACCGTGCCGATCAAACAGTCGTACGGGAAGGAGGAGCGGGAGCGGGTCCTGCTGGTGGCCCAGCGGCAGTTTCGAACGGCTCTGCTGCGGATCCGCGAGAACACCATCCTGTTGGAGAGGTGGCGGGCCGGTGACCTGGCGGAAGGCAGCCGCGACTGGCGCCTCGGCCAGGTGCTCGATCACCTTGCACGGACCGGCTACGTCCCGCACACGGTCATGCCGAGCGGGGAGTTCGTGAAGAACCACAAGCTGCTTGGCGGCACGAGCCCGGAGAACACCTGGGGCAGGCTCTTCCTGTCCCGTTCCGAACTCACTGCGTTGGGCGTGCTGTTGACTGACCGGTTCGGCTGGAACCTGTCCGTCTATGACCGGCTGCCGGCCCCGACCACGGCCCCGTCTGCCGGATCGACGGCCACGGTGACCTATCAGGTTCAGATCGAAAAGCGCAGGCAGGGCGGAGGCCGGTGGTTCTCCACGGAGAACATCACCGACTCCGGGGCCGACTCCTCCGGCAGGCTGATCACTCAGGCGCTGGAAGCCACCGCGCACGGACGGGCGCTGGTTCATCGTCTCGCGCCCGACAACAACCTTTTGATGGTTGCGCGGATGCACTACCCCAAGCGGAGGCACCAGCGCACGGAACGGCCCCGCCCGGTGGGCCCCTGCGCCTTCGGCATCGGCAACGGTGACGCCCAGCTTTGGTGGACCACGCATGAGCTGGGCGGATCTCCGTTCCAGCGGGCGCGCAGAACGACGGTGACGCGGGAAGGCCGTCCCCTTCAGCACAGCCAGGGCGCCCATCAGAGCATCTACGTGCTGCCCGATGAGCATGTTCAGCGCGCATCGCGGAGCGTCTTCGAGGCCGGTGCCCGCGAGGCCCTCGAACAGGCCCAGGCTGCGGTGTTCGCCGGCGATATGGCCGCCGCCCCGGACCCTGACCACGAGCAGACCGTGACCGCGGACTGCGCGGATGAGACCTCCAGCCCCTGGCCCGACGCGGAGGGCGGCTGCGGAGCGGACTTCCTGCTCTGTTTGGCCTGCCCCAACGCCCGTGTTCACCCCGGCCATCACTCCCGGCTTGCTCACCTGCACCAGAAGGTGCACAGCCTTCAATCCGTCCTGCCGGAATCCTCCTGGCACGAGCGGTGGAGCGAGCACGCATTCCGTCTTGAGGACCTGCGCGACAAGGTCGGCCCGGCGGCTTGGAGTGCGGCTCTCGCCCGCGTGAACGACGAGGACCGCACCCTGGTCCACCTCCTGGTGAAGGGAGATCTCACCCCATGACCACCGTCGGCACCGTTGCCGAAATCGATACGTACCTGCTGGCCATGCCCGCACCGGGCAGCCCCGTGGTGCTGCCCCAGTGGATCAGCCGCGGCAACACGCACCCGAACTCCCGCTATCAGGAGCCGATTTGGTCCATGGCCCCGCTCATCGACAACCCCGGAACCGGTCTGGTCAAACTCCACTGGAAGAACTGCCCGGGACCTCTGCGTGACCAGGTGAAACTCGCCGCCTGGACGATGATCAACGGCCAGCTGCGGCCCACCTACCTGCAAACCCGAGGAGTCCAGGCCCGATCCCGGTCGGGCGGCACGGACATGCTCGCCACCTGCCATGAATGGATGCGGCTCGCCCGCTGGCTGCACGAACGCCAGATCACCAGCTTGGCCGCCTGCACTGAGACGCAGTGGCGGGCCTACGCGAGCGAGCGCCTGGGCCAGGTGTCCCGTGACACCGCGGCGATCATCTGTGTCCGTTTGGCGAACCTGTGGGCGTTCGACCAGCTCAGCGCCCGTCCTTCGGGCATCGCCCGCCCTCCGTGGGAAACCGAAGGAGTCGACGACTTCCTTCCCCCAGTCGGTACGGCCGGCGGCGGGGAGAACGCGACGGAGCCGCTGGACCCCCGGGTGCTCGGTCCGCTGCTGATCTGGGCCATCCGGTTCATCGACGACTTCGCCGACGACATCCTGGCGGCCTGGGCCGAACGCCGCCTGGTCGCCGTTGCCGCCGCCACGAAGGCTGCGCCGGCCGGATGGGCCGCGCTGGAGGAGTGGCTGCTGCCCATGGCGCGGGCCGGGCACCCCCTGCCGACCAACTCGGGGAAAAGCGAGATCCAGGTGGCCACCACCTACATTGCCGCACTCGCCGGCTCCAACCGCGGCCAGGTTTCGAGGTTCGTCAAGCAGCACGGCCTCGCAGAGATCGCCGCAGAGCGGCCAGGGCCGTGTCCGCTGCGGGGGCCGGTAACCGGACGGATCAACGGCAAGCCATGGCGCGACCACGTGGACTTCAACGAGGCCGCAGAGTTGATGAAGCACTTGGGCACAGCCGCGACGATCACCCTGCTCTACTTGACCGGGATGCGCCCCCAGGAGGTGCAGGGACTGCGCTCCGGCTGCTGTCCCGACCCCGCACCCGCTGCCGACGGCACGGACGGACGGCACCTGATCCACAGCCACCACTACAAGAACGTCACCGACGACGACGGCAACCACATCTCCGCCGGTGAAGTCCGCCAAGTGCCATGGGTCGCGATCACCCCGGTCGTTCACGCCATCCGCGTGCTGGAGCGCATGGTCCCGGAGAGAGAGCTCCTCCTCAGCACCGCCCACCACGAGTTCCATTCCCGCCACGGCCACGCGGGCGCGCTGAAGAAGCACACCTTGACCTTGCGCATCGAGTCCTTCGTGAACTGGGTAAACCGCGAGGCCGGGGTGCAGGGCCTGTCGGACCAGACCATCCCCGAGGACCCCAACGGCGCGATCGGACTGGGCCGGTTCAGAAGGTCTCTGGCCTGGCATATCGCCCGCCGTCCCGGCGGACTGGTCGCGCTCGCCATTCAGTACGGGCACATGCGCACCGTCCTCGATGGCCGCACCTCCAGCGGCTACGGCGCCCGAGGCCGCGGCGGCATTCACGCCATCCTCGACGTCGAAACGGCCCTCGCCGCTGCCGATACCGCTGCCCGACTGCGTGACCGCGTCGCCGCCGGAGAGAACGTCTCCGGGCCGGCCGCTCGCCGAGCCCTGACCGCCGCCGCCCACACCCCTCGCTTCGAGGGCCGCATCGTCCCCCGCACCTTCGCCAGGAAGGCCAGCACCTTTTTGGCCCGCGACGGCATCGTGCTCTACGACAACCCCGACGCGTTCCTGATCTGCGCCTTCAAGCACGACAACGCGCTTTGCGAACCAGAGCCAGGTGCGACCGCCCCACGGCAATACGACTGCCGACCCGGCTGCGGCAACACCGTCCGCACTGACGCCCACGCCCGACAACTCCGCGAACGCGCCGAGGAACTCGACCAGCTCGCCGCCCACGCCCCCGGCCCGGTCAGTAAGCGTCTACGGGCCAACGCCAACCGGCTCCGCGAAACGGCCGACACCCACGACAGCACCGCGCACCCTGCGGCGGAGGCCCTCACGTGAACCAGCAGCACCAGGACGAGCGCGTCCGCATCCGCGAGGCCATGGACCGACTCCTGACCGGACAGGCCACCGCTTCCAACGGCAGCCTCACCGTCGTCGCCCTCGCCGCTGAGGCCGACGTCCACCGCATGGCCCTTCTCAAACGGCACGTCGACCTGAAGAACGAGTTTTACGAACGCGTCCGCGCCGAGACCCACCAAGTTCCGGAGGCCGAGAAACGACTCCGGGACACCGTCACCAAGCTCAAGAAGACCATCACCAATCAGAGAGCCGAGATCGAAGAGCTCCGCCAGCAGGTGACCAGGCTCACGCTCGCCAGCGCCGTCCTTGCTCAACAGAGTGACGATCAATCGAGGCGCGAGCCCGTTCCTGACAATGTCGTCCCGTTCCCCCGACCAACAAGCTGACGGGAGGGCGAGATCAGCTGTTACCGACCTCCCGCGCCACGCGCTCCAGTCTGCGCCGGTGGTCCTCCCGCCATGCCTGATCGCCTGGTGGCATGTTGTCTTTGCCCTGCAAATACCCGACGGATCCGTCGATGAGCTCCCGCACGATGTCGGCGTGGCCGGCATGCCGCTGGGTTTCGGAGACCATGCGTACCAGGATGTGGTGCAGTGTCACCTCTCGGCGTTCCTCCGGCCACCACGGGACGTGACCGATCGCGTCAAGCGTCAGCGTCCCGATCGTGTTGTTGGAGTGCCCCCACGCCTGGTGATACAGCCCCACGATCTCTTCGCGAGACTCGTCTGCAGAGGCCCACATATCCGATTCGGGTTCTACGTCCTCCGTATACCACCAGGCCGGCGGCTCTTCGTGGAAGAACGGCCGCCCGAACGTGTCGCCGAAGTACCCCAGCTCCATGCTGGCGACATGTTTGACCAGCCCCAACAGGTTCGTGCCCGTGGGAGTCAGCGGGCGACGGACGTCGTATTCCGAGAGCCCGTCGAGCTTCCACAACAAGGCATCGCGCGCCTCTTGCAGGTATCGGAGAAGGTCCGCTTTCGGATTCGGTTCGATCATGCCGGGCAGTCTTCCACTCAGCACTGACAACCAGGCTCTACGGGACAACACAGAACGCTGCTTCAAGGCCTGCTTTGCGACACCCGAGACACCGCCTTGGGCGAGTTGACTGTCACTCGGTTCCAAGCGGCGTTCGGTAATCTCCCGGCTCTCGTCCAGCCTGCAGTGACACTGAACAGAAGAACTTGACAGGGAACGTGACCAACGCTCTGTCCGCCGCCGCCGCGGGATTCGGCACCGGCCTCTCGCTCATCGTCGCCATCGGCGCCCAGAACGCCTTCGTCCTGCGCCAGGGCATCCGCCGCGAGGCGGTCCTCGCCGTCGTCGGCATCTGCGCCCTGTCCGACGCCCTCCTCATCGCGCTCGGCGTGGGCGGGGTCGGCGCGGTCGTGGTCGCCTGGCCGGGCGCGCTCAAGGCGGTCGGCCTGATCGGAGGCGCGTTCCTGCTCGTCTACGGCGTCCTCGCCGCCCGCCGGATCTTCCGGCCCGCGGCCCTGCACGCCGAGGGCGGGGCGACCGGCTCGCGCCGCCGGGCCGTCCTCACCTGTCTCGCGATGACCTGGCTCAACCCGCACGTCTACCTGGACACCGTCTTCCTGCTCGGCTCGATCGCCGCCGACCGCGGCCCGCTGCGCTGGACCTTCGGACTCGGCGCCGTGTGCGCCAGCGTGTGCTGGTTCACCGCGCTCGGCTTCGGCGCCCGTGTGCTCAGCCGCTTCCTCGCCAAGCCCTCGGCCTGGCGGGTGCTCGACGGTCTGGTCGCCGCCATGATGATCGGCCTCGGCGCAACTCTCGTCGCCGGAACATGAGATCACGGATTCGGCAGCCACAGCAGGTGCTGCGATAGTGAACCCTGGTCGATTAGATGTAGCGAGCAACCAGGAAGCCAGTGGACACCAGCGAGAGCACCGACAGCGGTACCGAACCCGAGGCCGAGAAGGAAGCGGAACCCGCGACCGGACCCCGGCGCGGCTGGCGCCGCTGGGCGATGGACACCCGCCCGCTGCGCATCCCCGCCTACCGCCGCCTGTGGTCCTCGACCGTCGTCACGGCCGTCGGCAGCCAGCTCACCGCCGTCGCCGTGCCCAAGCAGATCTACGACATCACCGGCTCCTCGGCGTGGGTCGGCGCCGCCAGCATGGCCGGCCTGCTGCCGCTCATCGTGTTCGCGCTGTGGGGCGGGGCGATCGCCGACAGCATGGACCGCCGCAAACTGCTCCTGATCACCAACAGCGGCATAGCGGTCACGTCGGTGCTGTTCTGGCTCCAGGCTGTCGGCGGGCTCGAATCGGTGGCCGCGCTGATGCTGCTGCTTGCGATGCAGCAGGCCTTCTGGGGCCTCAACGCGCCCGCCCGCAACGCCTCCATCGCCCGTCTGGTCCCCGCCGGGCAGCTGGCCGCCGCCAACGCCCTCGGCTCGACCGTGATGCAGACCGGCCAGGTCGTCGGACCGCTCCTCGCGGGCGCCCTCATCCCGGTCATCGGCCTGCCCGAGCTGTACCTCATCGACGCGCTGGCCCTGTGCGTCACCCTGTGGGCGGTCGTCCGGCTGCCCTCGCTGCCGCCCCTGGACTCCGCGACCCCGCGCCGCGCGGGCTGGCGCGAGGTCGTCGCGGGCTTCCGCTACATCTCGCTGCACAAGGTGCTGCTGCTGTCCTTCCTCGCCGACATCATCGCGATGGTCTTCGGCATGCCGCGCGCCCTGTTCCCGCAGCTCGCCGCCCAGACCTACGCGCCATACGGCGAGGGTCTCGCGCTCGGCCTGCTGTTCGCGGCCATCCCGATCGGGGCGGTGGTCGGCGGGCTGTTCTCGGGCACGTTCTCGCGGGCGCGGCGGCACGGCTGGATGGTGATCGGCGCGGTCGTCGCCTGGGGTGTGGCCATCACCGGGTTCGGGCTGAGCAGCAATCTGTGGATCGGCGTGGTGTTCCTGGCCGCCGCCGGGGTCGCCGACATGGTCTCCATGGTGTTCCGCGGGGCGATCCTGCTGTCCGCCGCCACGGACGAGATGCGCGGCCGTATGCAGGGCGTCTTCACCGTGGTCGTCGCGGGTGGACCCCGCCTGGCCGACGTCCTGCACGGCACGGCCGGCTCGGTCTTCGGTCCCCGTACGGCGGTGGCCGGCGGCGGCATCCTGGTCGTGGTCATCATGCTGACCCTGGCCTTCACGGTCCCGGCGCTGCGCCGCTACCGCATCTGAGGGTGCCCTCAGACCGGCCGGTGGAGCGTGTAGTGCTCCATCAGCTTGCCCCGGGTCAGTTCCAGCCGGTGCGCCAGGATCTCCGCGACGATCCGCACCAGGGAGAGCCCGAGCAGCGGATCCTCCACGCACAGGGCGAGAACGGCCGCCGCGTCGAACTCGTAGGCCCGCACCGCGCTGAACGCCTCCGCGCCGAAGTCCCACTGGTAGGGCGGGAACAGCCACGACCAGCCGAGCAGGTCGCCGGCCCCGAGAGTGCCCACCGTGACCCGCTGCTGGGGTGTCACCCGCTGGTCGAGAGAGACCGCGCCGGAGCGGATCACCCAGAAACGGTCGGCCGTGCCGCCCGCCTCGAAGATCCTGGAGTCCTCGGCGAACGACACCTCCTGCGCGAGCTCCATCAGCCGTTCGCGCTGGGCCTGGGGCAGGGCGGTCAGCAGTTTTATCGCTTTGGTCATGGCACGGGGCTCCTCGCCGGCAGCGGTTCCGGAATTCTCCCTACGCCCATTTCAGCCGCTGTCGACGTCCCGGGCACCTCGGGGGACGGAATCGGGGCATGAAAAAGCCCTGGCTGGACGGGGGAGACCAGCCAGGGCCGTTAAGCGGTGGCGGCGGAGGACGGTACGGTCGACTCCGTGACCACGTATGAATGAACCGTAAACCATCAGCGGGCATTTCGTACCCAGCTGAACCGGTCGCGTGACCGGTTTCACTTCGCGGGACGCCGGCCCGGTGCCACGATCTCGTCCAGAACCCGTAGAACGGCCTCATAGGCCACCTCCCGCACGGCGTCGCCCCGTTCCGACCACGCCCGCGCCTCCTGGGCGGCGAAGGCCCGGGCCCGCTGGATGCGCCGCAACAGTTCGTCCGAGTCCACGACATCAGTCATGCCTGACGCCTACCCCGGCGCGCGGACTTCACTTCGCGGGCGCCGGAATCGGCACGCCGAGCGGGCGGGCCAGGCCGACCACGGCCTCGTCGAGGCGCTGCAGATGCCGCAGCACGCGGTCGGTGACCCGGCCGTAGCGCGGGGTCCCGGGGGTGCCGGGCCGCAGCAGGGACGCGATGCTCGGCCCGGTCTCGATCAGACCGACAGCGTCCCCGTCGGCCACATGCGCACCGATCACCCCGATGTTGTGCACGATCCGGCGCCCCGCCTCCCGCAGCCGGGGATCGGCCGCGATCGACGGATGCGTCGGCAGCAGCTCGGCGGTCGCCGCCAGATACCGCGCGTGATAGGCGCAGGTCTCAAGCAGCGCCACCACGTACCGGGCCGTGTCCCGGCGCGCCCGCAACGGCGTGATCGGGTGCGTCAGCGGCTGTGTGGAGGCGCTCAGGTCGGCCAGCGCCTGATCCAAGTCCCTTGCCTTGTCGAGGAGTTCGGTCGGGACTCCACCGCTGAGCTGGTCGACGGCGGCCTCGGTGACGTCCGTGAGCCGCGCCAGCACCGTCCCGAGCAGTTCGTTCGTACGGCGGTCCGTGTGCACCGGCAGCACCAGAGCCGCCGCGACCACCCCGCAGGCCGCGCCCAGCGCCGTCTCCTCGACCCGCAGCACCAGCACCGACGCGCTGTAGGTGTGCAGCAGCGTGTAGAGCAGCCCCAGCATCGCGGTGACGAAGAAGGACATCAGGGTGTACGACAGCGGTGCCGTGTAGAACATCGCGAAGATGAACAGCAGGACCAGCGCGAACGCCGTCCATGTGTGGTGTCCGACCAGCCCCGCCAGACCGATACCGGCCACGACGCCCAGGACCGTGCCGAGCAGCCGCCGGTAGCCCTTGACCAGGATCTCGCCCGTGGACGAGGTGTTGAGGAACACGATCCAGCAGGTCAGCACCGCCCAGTACCAGCGCTGGCTGGACAGGAACTCGCCGCCGATGATCGCCAGCGACGACCCCACCGCCACCTGCACGGCAGCTCGGGTCGTCGGCCGCCGCAGCCCGGTGCGCTCCGCGTCCTCCCGCTCGGCCTCCTCGCTGCCCGCGATGGCGACGTCCTCCGCGTCCAGCTCCTCGCGCGAGCGGGTCGTCGCGGGCGTGTCCTCGGACTCGTCCTGCGGCCCGTCCACGGCGATCCGCAGCCCCAGCACGGCACGCGCGGCCTCACCGATGCCCCGGAACACGTCCTGCACGGCGTCCGGGGCGGGCGGCAGGTTCTCCTCCTCGCGATAGCCCAGCAGCCGGTTGCGCACATGGGCCAGCCCGGTGCCCGAGTCCGCGCCCACGGGCCGCAGGACCAGCAGGCGCAGCGCCTCCAGCTCGTGGCGCAGCGTGTCGGTCGTCCCGTCCCGCACCGGCAGCCGGTCGGCCGACGGGACGGGCGCGCCCGGCAGATGCAGGGTCAGGGTGTGCCCCCGCTCGGCACTGCGCGCGGTCAGCAGCAGGAGCCCCAGCCGCTCGGCGGCGATCTCCGCGTCGGCGATACGCCGCTGCACCAGCCGCGCCACCGCCTCGTCGGAGGTCCCGTCCTCCAGCCGCCCCTGGATCAGCAGCGCCGTCTCGTGCAGCCGCGCGGTCCCTTCCCGCACGTCGTCGAGGGCCTTCTCCATGTCGTCGGGACCGGCGTCGAGCAACGCGAGCTGCGCGGCGACCAGTTGGGCGAACCGCGCCCGGAACGCCCGCCGCAGCCGGTCCAGCGTTCCCGTGGGCGTCTCCGGCACCAGCGCGAACCGCACCAGCGCGCTGCACACGAAGGCCACGCCGATCACGCCGTACAGCCGAGGCAGCGCGGAGACGGTCACGCCGACGAACAGGGACAGGAAGTAGATCTGGAAGCCGATCAGACCGAGCGCGGTGCCGCGGTCGCCGAAGCGGCGGCTGTAGACCGCGCCGAAGATCAGCAGGACGAAGAAGACGTCACCGGCGACCACCCGCGAGTTCAGCAGCGCGCTCAGCGACACCGAGGCCAGCGCCACCGGCAGGCCGAGCGCGAGCGTCACCGCCTGCCGCGCGCGCTGCTTCTCGCGGATCGCGAACGTGGAGACCATCGCCGACATCGCTCCGGCCACCAGATGCGGCACCGAGGCGTGCAGCAGGGAGAGCACGGTGAGCGTGAGCGCGATCGAGGCCACCGTCCGCAGCCCGGCCGTCAGCCGCAGCAGTCCGGGATCGGACGCCGCGACGCGATACCGCATCCGTGCCCACGCCGCCCGTCCCGCTGCCCTCACGCCGCCGTACTCTCCCCGGGTTCATCTCAAGATCCGTACCACCGATGCTACGGCTCCTGGGCCCCGGACCTTTCGACCTGGTCCCGCACCTGCTCCGGCGAGAGATACGAGTCGGTGTACTCGAAGTCCTTCAGCGTGGCCGGTTTGCGGGCCTGGAAGCCGGTGCGCACGAAGTCGTCGCCGGCCAGCGCGTTGAGCGTCCAGTTCGTCGCGACGCGGACCTTGGCGACGTTGGTGCGCAGTGCCGCCCAGTGATAGCCGCGGGCGGCGAACTGGGCGGGCAGGCCGCGCAGTTCGATACCCAGCGGTTTGGACACCGCGTCCGTGCCGCCGAGGTCCACGACCAGCCCGAGGTCCTTGTGGACGTACGGCTTCAGCGGCTGGTTGCGCAGGGTCGCGATCACGTTGTCGGCGACCACCTTGCCCTGGCGCATCGCGTGCTGCGCGGTCGGCGGGCAGATCGCGCCCTTTCCGCCCTTGGCCTCGTCCGGTACCGCGCCGGCGTCGCCGAGCGCGAACACCCCGTCGTGTCCGGGGAGGTTCATGTCGGCGGTGACCGCGAGCCGCCCCCGAATCGTTTCCGCGCCGAGCGTGGCGATCAGCGGGCTGGCGACCACCCCGGCCGTCCAGATCAGGGTCCTGGTCGGCACCACGCGCCCGTCCGTGAAGGTGACCTCCTCCGGCCCGGCCTTGGCGATGGAGACACCCAGGGAGATGTCGATACCCCGCTTGGTCAGGATCTCCTGCGCGCTCTTGCCGAGCTTGTCGCCGAGCTCGGGCATCAGCTTCGGCGCGATGTCGATGAGATGCCACTTGATCAGACCCGGGTCGATCCGCGGGTAGCGCTTGACCGCGGCGTGCGTCAGCTTCTGCAGACAGGCGGCCGTCTCGGTGCCGGCGTATCCGCCGCCCACCACCACGAACTGCAGCCGCGAGGCCCTCTCCGCCGGGTCGTCGCTCGCGTCCGCGAGGTCCAGCTGGGTGATCACGTGGTCGCGGATGTAGGCGGCCTCGGCGAGGGTCTTCATCCCGAAGGCGTTATCCGTCAGCCCGGGGATGTCGAAGGTGCGCGTGATGCTGCCGGGGGACAGCACGATGTAGTCGTAGGGCTCGTTGACGATCTCGTCGTTGATCGTGCGGATCACACAGACCTTGGCCTTGAGGTCCACACCGATGGCGCCGCCCGGGATGATCCGGGTGCGGTACTTCTTGCTGCGGCGCAGCGAGACGGCGATCGACTGCGGGGTCAGGACGCCGGAGGCGACCTGGGGCAGCAGGGGAAGATAGAGCTGGTAGGAGAACGGCGTCACCAGGGCGACGTCCGCCTCGTCGGTGTTCAGTTTCCGTTCCAGGCGGCGAACGCACTCCACTCCTGCGAAGCCTGCGCCAACCACCAGGATCCTCGGTCGTGTCACGGTGTTCATCCCTTCTGCGGCTCCAGGCGGTATGCCTCGACGCCGTACGCCTGCCCCTGGATCGCTGCTTCGCACACCAACATCGATCCCACCGTGCCGGGAGCCGTTCCGCCAGCTGAGCGCGGCAGGCAGACGAACGCGTGGGCACCAGCATGCCCCGCCGACGCCCGGCGTACGCCCCGGGCGCATGAACAAATGGCGTACGTGAACCGGCCTCGACCCGCTCTTGGGCGACTGCTCCGGACCGTAGAGTGCACGCCATGTCGCACACTCAGCCCGAGCCGGGGTCCGGCTTCCGCACCCAGAACATCGATCCCGGCGGCGTGCCACGGCTGGTGGCCGCGCTCGACATACAGGAGACCAATCCCGGCGTACGACGGCTGCGGGCCTGGGCACACGAGGCGCTCGCCCCGCGTGACGGCGAGAGCGCCCTCGACATCGGGTCCGGCACCGGCTCGACGACTCGTGAACTCGCCGCGGCGGTCGGCCCGACGGGGTCGGCGCTCGGTGTCGAGCCCAACCCCGGGCTGCGGGCCGTCGCCGAGGAACGCGCCGCCGAGGCCGGCAACCCGGCCCGCTTCACGGACGGCGACGCGCTGTCCCTGCCCGTGCCCGACGCCTCCGTGGACGTCGTCTGGTGCGAACGGGTGCTCCAGCACCTCGCCGAACCGGACAAGGCCGTCGCCGAGATGGCCCGTGTGCTGCGTCCCGGCGGACGTGTGGCCCTCCTCGACACCGACTGGGCGACCACGATCCTGCACCCCGGCGACCCGGAGATCATGGCCGCGCTCACCTCGGGCGCCCTCACCGGCGCCGCCAACCCCTACGCGGGACGCCGGCTCGTCGGACAGCTCAGCGCGGCCGGCTTCGCCGTCGACGACCGCGGCTCGCAGGCGCTGCTCCAGGACCACCGGTCGGTCGTCTGGCCGCTGATCCGCATGCTCGGCGAGTCCGCGGTGCGCCGCGGCGCACTCACCGAGGCCCAGCGCGACCGCGCCTACGCCGACCTCACCGAGGCCGCCGAGCAGGGCGCGCTGCACATGTCCGTGACGATGTTCGCGGTCGTCGCCCACCGCCCGGAGTGACCTCCGCCCGGTGACCTCACCGGAACACGTTGTCCGCGTCCTCCCACCCCGAGACCTGCTCCTCCACCGTCGGCAGTCGCGGGGCACGCGCGCGGGCCTGGTACATCGCGTCGATCTCGAACGCGTAGTGCCGCACGATCGCGTCCCTGCGCAGCTTCATCGACGGCGTCAGCAGCCCGCCGGCGACGTCGAACGGCTGCGGGAGCACCCGGAACACCCGGATCGACTCGGCGCGCCCCACCGGGCTGTTGGCTGCTGCCACGGCCCGCGTGATCTCCTCCCGCAGCGCGTTCTCCTCACGCGCCTCCCGGCCCCGCGCGTCGCTCTGCATCGCGAGACCGGCCTGCCAGTGCGCCACGAACTCGGGGTCCAGAGTGAGCAGCGCCCCCACACAGGGACGGTCGTCGCCGACCACCACCGCCTGATGGATCAGGGGATGCATACGCAGCCGGTTCTCCAGGGCGGCCGGTGCCACGCTCTTGCCGCTGCTGGTGATGATGATGTCCTTCTTGCGGCCGGTGATCGTCAGATACCCCTCGGTGTCCAGCCGCCCGATGTCACCGGTCGCCAGCCAGCCCGCGTGCATCGTCGCCCGGGTCGCCCGCTCGTCGTTGATGTAGCCCTGGAACACCGAGGGACCGTGCACCAGGATCTCGCCGTCCTCCGCGACCCGGATCTCGGTGCCGGGCAGCGCCTGCCCCACGGTGCCGATCTTCTCCCGCCCCGCCGGCTGCATGGTGATCCCGCCCGCGGTCTCCGTGAGCCCGTAGCCGTCGTGCACCATGATGCCGATGCCCGCGTAGAACAGGGACAGCTCACGGTTCAGGGGAGAGCCGCCCGAGGTGCCGCCGACCACCCGGCCGCCCAGGCCCGCGCGCAGCTTGCGGTACACCGTCCGCTCGAACACGGCGTGCTGCAACCGCAGATCGAGACCGGGGCCCGAGCCCCGGCCGAGTCTCAGCCGCTCCTGGGCCGCCGCGAACTCCCGCGCGGTCGCCGCGGCCCGCTCGAACAGCGCGCCGCGGCCCAGCTGCTGGGCCGTCCGCAACATGTTCTTGTAGATCTTCTCGAAGACCGACGGCACGGCGTAGAGATAGGTGGGCCGGAAGGAACGCAGCCCCGACACCAGCGCGGCCTCGGTCATCTCCGGCTCGTGGGCCATCAGCCAGCCGCCGCGCGTGCACAGGCCCTGGATCATCAGGCCGTACACATGGGAGAAGGGCAGGAAGGCCAGCACGGCCGGCTGTTCCCCCTGGGGCGCCGCCGTGTTCGGCCAGCCCGCGAGCAGCGTGTCGCAGGGGCTGGCCAGGCTGCGGTGGCTCAGCGCGCACCCCATGGGGCGGCCCGAGGTGCCCGAGGTGTAGGCGACGACCGCGGTCGAGTCCGGCATCACGATCCGGCGCAGCGAGTCCACCGTGGTCTGCGGGATGTACGTGCCCCGCTCCACGAGTTGGGGCAGCGCCCCGGAGTCCAGCTGCCAGACGTGCCGCAGCAGCGGCAGCGCGGCACACACCGTGCCGACCGTCATGATGCCCTGCTCGTCCTCCACCACCACGGCCACACAGTTGGCGTCCCGCAGTATCCACTCGACCTGCTCGCGCGAGGACGTCGGATGGACGGGCACCACCTCGGCGCCGACGGCCCACAGGGCGTGGCTGAGGACCGTCCACTCGTAACGGGTGCGGGCCATGATCGCGACCCGGCTGCCCGGCGAGATCCCCGAGGCGATCAACCCCTTGGCCACGTCGACGACTTCGTCCCGCAGTTCGACGGCCGTCACTTCCTCCCACACCGTGGAGGAGGGGTCGGGCCGGCGCGCGATCAGCGGAAGGGTGGGGTTGACGGCGGCGGTCTCGAAGATGCTGTCGGCGAGGCCGCCGGTCAGAGTGGACAGGGTGGAGGTGGGGGGTGGAGCGACGGCGAAGTCGCGCATGCGCTGCTCCTGGGTTGTACGGGGCGTGACTCTGCCGATCATTGCTGTTATCGACGGTGCTCGAATGTAGCCCAGGTGTGACCGATTGGTGAGGGGAACAGGGAAGTGCCCTTGCGGAGTTCGGTGGTTGAGTGGAACCGACCTGACAAAGCGGATGTACGAGGACGTCCTCGGTATCCCGCAGCGGTCGGGCTCCGGAGTCCCGCAAGGGTCTGCGGCAGCACCGTCCTGCCCGCGCCGCCGCTGCCCGCGATCACCGTGAGCTGTCCTGCCCCGCCCCGACCTCGAACGACACATCGTTCAGCACCCGCCCTGCGCCCCGCACCTCCTGCGTGACGACCCGCAGCATGTCACGCCGGTGTCAGCCACACCGTCGCCAGTGGCGGGAGGGTGAGCCGGAGGTGGCCGTCCTCCGGTTTGACCGGGTCGGGGTTGGTGACATCGCTGCCTCCGTAGGCGGCGGAGTCGCTGTTGAGCACCTCGCGCCAGGCCGGGATGTCGTCCGGGACCCCGAGACGGTAGTCGTGGCGCACGACGGGGGAGAAGTTGCTGACGGAGAGAAGCGGAGTGCCCTCGGCGTCGAACCTCAGGAACGCGAAGACGTTGTCCTCCGCGGCGTCGCCCAGCACCCAGCGGAAGCCGACGGGCTGTGTGTCGAGCTGCCAGAGAGCGGGTGTGCGGCGGTAGAGGGTGTTGAGGTCGCGGACGAGGTTCTGGACGCCCCGGTGGTCGGGCTCGGCGTCGTAGGCCGGGTCTAGGAGCCACCAGTCGGGGCCGTGGGATTCGGACCACTCGGCGCCCTGGGCGAACTCCTGGCCCATGAAGAGGAGTTGCTTGCCGGGATGAGCCCACATGAACCCCAGATACGCCCGGTGGTCGGCCCGCTGCTGCCACCAGTCGCCGGGCATCTTCGACACCAACGAGCGCTTGCCGTGGACGACTTCGTCGTGCGAGATGGGCAGCACGTAGTTCTCGCTGTACGCGTACACCATCGAGAAGGTCATCTCGTGGTGATGGAACTTGCGGTGGACGGGCTCGTGCGTCATGTAGCCGAGCGAGTCGTGCATCCAGCCCATGTTCCACTTTAGCCCGAAGCCGAGGCCCCCGGTGTCGGTGGGGCGGGTCACGCCGTCCCAGGCGGTGGACTCCTCGGCGATCGTCACGACACCCGGCACCCGGCGGTACACGGTCGCGTTCATCTCCTGGAGGAAGGCGACGGCATCCAGGTCGTCGCGCCCGCCATGGACGTTCGGGGTCCACTGGCCCGAGTCGCGCGAGTAGTCGAGGTAGAGCATCGAGGCGACCGCGTCCACGCGCAGGCCGTCGATGTGGAACTCCTGGCACCAGTAGACGGCGTTCGCCACCAGGAAGTTGCGCACCTCGGTCCGCCCGAGGTCGAATTCGTACGTCCCCCAGTCCGGATGCTCGGCCCGCCGCGTGTCCCCGGGCTCGTACAGCGGCTCCCCGTCGAACCGGGCCAACGCCCAGTCGTCCTTGGGGAAGTGTGCCGGCACCCAGTCCATGATCACGCCGATGCCGGCCCGGTGGAGTGCGTCGACCAGGGACTTGAAGTCGTCGGGGGTGCCGAGACGCGCGGTCGGGGCGTAGAAGCCGGTGACCTGGTAGCCCCAGGAACCGCCGAAGGGATGCTCCGTCACCGGCATGAACTCGACGTGGGTGAAGCCCAGATCGTTGACGTACGCGGGGAGTTGTTCGGCGAGCTGGCGGTACGTCAGGCCCTGACGCCAGGACGCCAGATGCACCTCGTACACGGAGAACGGCGCCTCGTGGACCGGTGTTTCCGTCCTGCGGGCGAGCCACTCCGCGTCGTCCCACTCGTGGTGCGAGGCCGTCACGATGGACGCCGTGGCGGGCGGCACCTCCGTACGGCGGGCCATCGGGTCCGCCTTGAGGAAACGGTCACCGTACCGGGAGGTGATCTCGAACTTGTAGCGCGCGCCCTCGCCCACCCCCGGAAGGAACAGCTCCCACACCCCCGACGAACCGAGCGACCGCATCGGGAAGGCCGTCCCGTCCCAGGAGCTGAAGTCCCCGACGACACGCACCCCTCGGGCATTCGGCGCCCACACGGAGAAGCGGGTGCCGGCCACTCCCTCGTGCGTCATCGGCTCCGCGCCGAGCGCCTTCCACAACTCCTCGTGGCGCCCCTCCCTGATCAGGTGCAGGTCGAGATCGCCGAGTGCGGGAAGGAAGCGGTACGGATCGTCCACCTCGTGCTCGTCGCCCTCCGCGTACGACACCAGCAGCGTGTAGGCCGGGATCGCGTCGAGCGGCAGCACACCGGAGAAGAGGCCGCCCCCTTCCGAGACGAGCGGGTTGCGCATGCCGTCGGCCACGACACTCACGGCATGCGCGTACGGCCGCAGCACCCGGAAGCCGATCCCACCCGGAAGCGGGCGAGCGCCGAGCAGCGCGTGCGGGTCGTGATGGGCGCCCGACAGCAGGCGTTCGCGGTCGGCCGGGTCCAGGGGAGGGGACACGGCGGGACCGCCCGCCTCCGAAGGTGAAGTGTCGCGCAGGGCCACGGAGTTCAGCCTCCTCGGACGGCGAGTCGCTCGATCGCCGCCATGGGTACGGGAAGCCAGTCCGGGCGGTGTCTGGCCTCGTACAGCACTTCGTAGACCGCGCGATCCGTCTCGTAGGCGCGCAGCAGGGCGTGCTTGGTGCGGGGGTCCCAGCCGGCCCGCGCCGCGTAGCCCGCACAATAGGCCTCCCGGCAGCGGCGCGCCCACTCGGGACGCCAGGGACGGCGCTGCCGGGCCGCGTAGTCGAAGGAACGCAGCATGCCGGCGATGTCCCGCACCGGGGACTGCGCGCTGCGCCGCTCGGCCAGCGGCTTGGACGGCTCGCCCTCGAAGTCGATGACGAACCAGTCGTGACCGGCCTGCAGCACCTGCCCGAGATGCAGATCGCCGTGGATGCGCTGGGCGGGCGGCCCGGCGTCACGGCCCACCAGCGCGCCGAACGCGGTCCGCAGCCCCGGCACGAACGGCCGCAGCGCGGGAACGGAGTGCGCGGCCGCTTCCAGACGCTCGATCATCGCAGTCGCTGTCCCCGTCACCGTCTCCGTACGGTCGATCTCGGCGACGGGCTCGCCGCCGGACGGAAAAGCCGCGGCCAGCGCGAGATGGACATCGGCCGTGGCCTGTCCCAACTCATGTGCCTCGGTGGTGAATTCGTCACCGGCGGCGAGTGCGCGCAGCGCCAGCGCCCAGCCGTCGGAGGCGTCCGGCAGGAACGGCTGGAGCACACCGAGCGTCGCGGCCCGCGGCTCGGCCGTCCGGAACCACGCCACTGGCGCGGGGACCCGAGTGCAGCCCTGTGCGGCCAGCGCCCCCGGCAGTTCCAGGTCCGGGTTGACGCCGGGCTGGATGCGCCGGAACACCTTCAGGATGAACCGGTCGCCGTACACCAGCGAGGAGTTGGACTGCTCGGCGTCCAGCAGCCGGGGCGCGAGTCCGGCGGGCACGGACACGGACGGGTCCGCCTCGAAGCGCAGGGGACCCGCCGTACCGGGATGCCGCAACCGGTCCAGCAGCAGTTCCGCCGACCGCGGGTCCTGCAGGGCGTCGTACACCGCGAAACCGGCCAACGGACCTTCGTGCACGCGGCCGATGAAGGCCCGCGCGAGCCGCGGCGAGACGTGTTCCTGTACGCCGAGCAGGAGTTGGTAGCAGTCGCCGGGCGGGGGAGTGCCGCCCGGTGCGGGAACTCCCGTGTGGGAGGCGTGCACCAGCAGATGGAGACAGCCCGGGAACAGTTCCGTGGTGGAGAGCACGCCGAGGTCGGCCACCGGCCGGTCCTTGCCGGCGAACCAGCGCTGCCCGGGCAGCCATTCACGCAGCAGCCCGGCGAGTGTGGTCGGCGGCCGGTCGACGGTGGGAGTGCTCAGTCGGAGGGGTGCGGTCTTCGGCATGGTGACGCGTCCTTTCGCGGGCACATCCTCAAAGTCGTCGGCCGTTGCGGCGGGAAGCGGCTCGCGAGAGCCGGAACCAGTAGAAGCCGTGTCCCGCGAGCGTCAGCAGATACGGCAGTTCACCGATCGCGGGGAAACGCACCCCGCCGATCAGTTCCACGGGATGCCGGCCGTCGAACTCCCGCAGATCCAGCATGGTCGGCTGCGCGAACCGCGAGAAGTTGTGCACACAGAGCACGAGGTCGTCCTCGTACTCGCGCAGGAACGCGATCACCGCCGGGTTCGACGACTGGAGCTCCGTGTAGGAGCCGAGGCCGAACGCCGGGTTCTGCTTGCGGATCTCGATCATGCGGCGGGTCCAGTGGAGCAGCGAGGAGGGCGACGACATCGACGCCTCGACGTTGGTGACCTGGTAGCCGTAGACGGGGTCCATGATCGTCGGCAGGAAGAGGCGCCCCGGATCGCAGGAGGAGAAGCCCGCGTTGCGGTCGGGCGTCCACTGCATCGGGGTGCGGACGGCGTCGCGGTCGCCGAGCCAGATGTTGTCGCCCATGCCGATCTCGTCGCCGTAGTAGAGGATCGGCGAGCC
>NZ_JBFAJD010000063.1:0-34205 GCF_040655035.1 Streptomyces sp. NPDC050549 | reverse complement strand
GAGTACTTCCGGGGTGCAGCCATGGTCACAGGTCCTCTCATGAGTCCCATCTGACCTGCTGTCAGCATCCTCCGCATCCCGGGGGAACCTCAGCCCTGCAGATACGCCTTGAGTCCCTCCGGGTTCGGATCACGCCGGGTCGGCAGACAGCCTCGGCGGTGGTCTGCCCGATGACGGGGCGAATCGTCGCCGCGATCACCTTCATGAAAGCCTTTCTCGATGACCGAGAAGGCGTCTCGCATCAAGTGGAACCTTGCGGAACTTGCGCGGTGGATTCGCCGGTTGGGGACGCGGACCACGAGGGCGCCGACAGTTAGGTATTTCCTCAGGGCCGGATCGAGACAGAATCAGTCGCCGTTCAAGAACGGCCGCAGGTCGAGCAGAGCGTTGCTGATGGCCCGTCGGCTGACTTGGAACAGGGCCGGCACCTCACTGGTGCAGACCCGGCGGCATACCCGGCAGGGCTCGTCCAGATGGCGCCCGCAAGGCCCACGCCACACACAATGTGGACGAAAAACACCAGGTCAGGAACCCTTCGAGAGGGCTCGAAGGTCGCGACGCACTCCACGTGATGCGTCATCAGAAACACACGGGCGACTCCACGAACCGCCCGCTCTGCGTTGTACCGACCACCCCGTGGCGCACCTTGACCGGGTCAAAGTGCGCCACAGCGCCCGCCAAGTGCAGTGGTCCCCAAACGGTCCCCAAGAATAATCAAGGGGCCACTTCAGATCTCCTCTGAAATGACCCCTGACCTGCGACTTCGAAAAGTCGGGACGACAGGATTTGAACCTGCGACCCCTTGACCCCCAGTCAAGTGCGCTACCAAGCTGCGCCACGTCCCGGTCGCGCCGCACCCGGTTGGTCGGGTGAACGCGCAGGTAAACCTTACCGCATGTACCGGGTCACTTCGGCGGCGTCGGGGTGTCGTGGGTGCGGTACATCGCCTGGACGTCCAGCTCCAGCTGGACGGTGGGGCCGACGACCGCGATGCCCCGCGCGAGCATGCTGCGCCAGTTCAACGTGTAGTCCTCGCGGTGCAGTTCGGCCGTGGCGAGGGCCGCGCAGCGGAGTTCCTCCGCGTAGCCGCCGTTGACGGTGCCGAGGTAGGTGGTGTCCAGGCTCACCGAGCGGCTGACGCCGTGCATCGTGAGCGAACCCTGCAAGGTCCACTTGCTGCCGCCGCGGTAGGCGAACCGGGTGCTGGTGAAGTCGATGTACGGGTAGCGCTCCACGTCGAGGAAGTCACCGGAGCGCAGATGGTTGTCGCGCGTGTTGTTGCCGGTGGTGATGCTGGACGCGTCGATGCGGACGTGGACCTTGGAGTCGGTCACCTCCTGGGCGATCTGGATGCCGCCCTGGAATCGTTCGAAGCGGCCGTGCACATGGGCCATGCCGACGTGTTTGGCGATGAAGCGGATCGCGGTGTGCGGCGGGTCGAAGAGCCAGGTGCCGGGCGGCGGGAGTTCCTGTGCGCGGCCGGGCTGCAGCCACACGCGTTCGGCGGGCGCGGCGGTTCCGGCGGCGATCTCCACCGTCTCCTGGTGCGGCTGGAGTCCCTGCGCCGAGACGAGGAGGCTGTAGCGCCCGGGCGGCAGGGCGGCGAGGAAGAAGCCGTACGGGTCGGTCGTACCGGAGGCGGCGACGCGGTGCGAGTCCAGGGCCGTCACGGTGACCTCGGCGGACGCCATGGGCGCGCCCATCGGGTCTACGATCTCACGGCCGAGGCCGCCGGCGCCGGGCGGGAGGGTGAGCGAGAGGCCCGCCGCCGGGGCGGAGGCGCCTTGGGGCCGCCAGCGCCTGAGCAGTGCGAGGGCCATGGTGATCACCTTTCTTCACAGCAGTCGCACCGGCATACGGCGCCGGGCGACACGTCCCCGATCGTGGGCGCTCCGACAGTGGAACGGGTGTCTCATATCGAGACACCCGTTCCGGCGCCCTCCGCGTAGCGGCGGACAATTGGTTCCAGATAGTCCGCGTGCGGGCCCGTCAGGTCCGGGAGTTGGGCTGTCGAGCGGATCAGGGCGATGCGGTTCAGTTCCGGTTCGCGGCCCTGCGCCGTCTCCGCGGCCACCACGTCCTCGAACCGTTCGCGCAGTCGCGCCTCAGGGAGGGACGGGGCGCGGAACAGGACGCCGATGCTGCCGTTTCCGGCGCGGGTGACGTTCCAGTAGGTGAGGTCTTCGGGCCGGGTGTCGATGCCGGTCTCCTCGATCAACTCCCGTGCGGCGTGGCGGCGCAGGGCGGCGAAGTCGAGGGCGGCGTCCCCGTCCGGCGGTTCGATGGATCCGCCCGGCAGCTGCCAACGCCCAGGCGCCGCCGTGGAGTTCGACATTCGCCCCACCAACAGCCGCCCGTCGTCGGCGGGTTGGAGGACGGAGGCGAAGAGGGACGGCATCGAGGAGGCGTGGCCCGGGACGCGCCGCAGGGCGAAATGCCGGTACGTCGTTCTGACCCAGGAGACGACCAGGTCGTACGGGCCCTCCCGTTCCGTTCCCGCGCACACCACGACCGGCCCGTCGAAGAAGCTCGGGTTGACGCGCACCAGTTCGTCCCAGGCCCGGTTCATGGCGAGCCGCTCCTCGGGGGTGAGCCGGGGAGCGGCTGATTCGACGAGCCTGAGCCGGTGGACGTCCAGCAGTTCGGCGCCGGGGCGCCGCGCGCTCTGTTCGATCATCGGCTCATGCTGACATAGCGGCCGGGTCAGTTCACGGCACCGGGAGCCACCGCCGACGCCTCTGCCTCCGCCTTCACGAGCGACGACTCGGAGGTGCCGACCGTGGTTCCTCCGCCACGGCCGGGCCGCCGCACCGGCACCATCAGCGCGGCCAGCGCCGCCGCCAGGCACAGCACGGCGAGCAGCGCGAATCCGTGGGTGTAGCCGGAGCCGTACGGAAGCCCGGATGCCTGGAGCCGGCCGGTGACCAGGACGCTGGTCACCGCGGCGCCGATGGAGCCGCCGATGGTGCGGATGTTGGCGTTCATGCCGGTCGCGGCGCCGGTCTGCTCGGGCGGGACGCTGCCGACGATGAGGTTGGCCATGGAGGCGAAGGCGAGTCCGATGCCGAGGCCGAAGATGCCCGCGACGAGGGCGATCTGCCACTGCTGGTCGTGCCAGAGGGCGAGGATCCCGCAGGCGACCGCGCCGAGTGCAGCACCGGTGGTGAGCAGTGCCTTGGCGCCGACGACGGGTTCGAGCCGGCCGCTGAGCACACCGGACACGAACATCGCGACCAGCATGGGCAGCATGAGGAGTCCGGACGCGGTGACGCTGGCGCCGAAGCCGTAGCCGGCGGACGCAGGGGTCTGGACGAAGCCGGGCAGGAAGGACCAGATCGAGTACATGCCCGCGCCGAAGAGCAGCGCGGCGGTGTTGGTGGTCCACACGGACGGCAGGCGCATCACCTTGAGGTCGATGAGCGGGCTGCGCGAGCGGGCCTCGGCGTACAGCCAGGCCGTGAAGAGTACGACGGCCGCGGCGAACAGGCCGACGACCCGCACGGAACCCCAGCCCCAGCGGCTCGCCTGGCTGAGCGGGAGCAGCAGGGCGACCAGCCAGCCGGACAGGAGTACGGCGCCGGACCAGTTGACGCTTCCTTCGGCGCGGCTCGGCGACTCGGGGACGTAGCGCAGGGCGATGAGGGTGGTGACGGCGACGATGCCGACGGGGAACCAGAACAGCCAGCGGTAGTCGAGCGCGGACACGATGGGTCCGGCGGCGACCATGCCGACACCGCCGCCGGCGGCGATCACGGCGGACAAGTTGCTGATGCTGCCCGGGACTTGGGACGTGTCGAACTCGTCGCGGATGATGCCGAAGGAGAGCGGGAACAGCGCGCCGCCGATGCCCTGGACGACCCGGGCGACGATCAGTACGCCGATGTTGGGCGCGAGCGCGGCGACGAGACAGCCGGCCAGGACGGCCAGCAGGACGGCGACGAGCGTGCGCTTCTTGCCGATCAGGTCGCCGATGCGGCCGAGTATCGGGGTGAAGACCGAGGCGGACAGCAGATAGGCCGTCATCACCCAGGTCGCGGTGGACTGGGAGGTGTGCAGCGCGTGCTGGACGGTCGGCAGGGCCGGCGCGATCAGCGACTGCAGCATGGAGAAGACGCCCGCTCCCGTCGCGAGGACCGCGAAGGTGAGGCGGGTGGTGGATGTGCGGGGCATGGAGAGCCTCTCCGAAACAAGCAGGCGGAGTGCGTCCGCGCGCACGTGCACGGCGGTACGCACCCGCCACTGCTAAAGTGGAGGTACCCCTCCACCATAACGGAGGCACACCTCCGGTTCAACCGAATCCGCCCGGGAGGCACCAGTGACGGCCCAGCCGTTCCCCGTCAGCGAGATCGTCGCGGCCCAGCGCCCCCACCGCAAGGACGCCGCCCGCAACTACGACGCCCTGCTGGCCGCCGCCCGTGAGGCGTTCGCGGAGCACGGCGCGGACGCCTCGCTGGAGGACGTCGCCAGACGGGCGGGCGTCGGCATCGGCACCCTCTACCGCAACTTCCCGACCCGCCGGTCCCTCTTCGAGAGCGTCTACGCGGACGAGGTGAACACCCTGTGCCAGGCCGCCCTTGACCTCGCCGGCCTGGAGCCGTGGGAGGCGCTGACGTCCTGGCTGAGCCGCTTCTCGGGCTACATGGTGACCAAGCAGGCGGTGCGCCAGGCGCTGGAGAACGACTCGGAGATCTTCGGGACCTGCCGCGAGTCGATGTTCTCCGCGGGCGGCCCGCTGTTCGAGCGCGCGCAGAAGGCGGGCGTGGCCCGCACCGACATGGACTTCGGTGATCTGCTGCGGATGGTCGCCGGCATCACCGGGACGACGTTCGTGGACGACACCCAGCGCGACCGCGTCCTGGCCATCGCGCTGGACGGCGTCCGCACCGACCACTGACTACACGGGGGCGGTTCCCTCGTACGCCGCCCGCAGCAGCGCGAGCACCCCGTCCTCGGTGACCGGCCGGGGGTTGGCGTACGCCTGGCTCACGACCTGGGCGACAGCCGTCGCCAAGTCGCTCTCCTTCAGGCCGAGTTCGGCGAGCGAGCGCGGCGCGCCGAGCCGTCCGGCCAGCTCCCACAGGGCAGTTGGGGCAACCGGGGCGTCCAGCGCACGGGCCACGGCGGCTGCCGCCTCCGGCGCGGCGGGCGCGTTGTACGCCAGCGCGTACGGCAGCACCACCGTGTGGGTCTCCGCGTGCGGGAGGCCGAAGGTGCCACCGAGGACATGACACAGCTTGTGGTGCAGGCCCATGGTGGTGGCGCCGAGGCAGGAGCCGCAGAGCCACGCCCCGTACAGGGCGCGGCCCCGGGCGTCCAACGACCGTGGTTCGGCGGCCAGTTCGGGCAGCGCGCCCGCCATCGCCCGTACGCCCTCCTGCGCCATCAGCGTGATCAGGGGTGAGCGGTCCGGGGCATAGAGGGCCTCGACGGCGTGCGCGGTGGCGTTGATGCCGCTGGTCACCGTGAGCGGGACGGGGAGACCGAGGGTCAGTTCCGGGTCGTAGACGACGCTGCGGGGCAGGACGGCCGGGTCGCGGCCGGTGCGTTTGGCGCCGTGTTCGGTGAGACCCCAGACCGGGGTCATCTCGGAGCCGGAGTAGGTGGAGGGCACGGCGATCAGCGGGAGGCCGGTGCGCAGCGCGATGGCCTTGCCGAGACCGATCGACGAGCCGCCGCCGACCGCGACGCATCCGTCGGCGCCCAGCGAGCGCGCCAACTCGACGGCGCGGTCGGCGACTTCGACCGGGACATGCATCTTCGCCTCGGCATGCACCCCGGCACACGCGTCACCCAGCGAGTCGGCGACCGCCCGGGCGGTGTCGGCGCCGCGGGCGCCGGAGAGCACCAACGCCCGGCGCAGTCCGAGCCGTTCGGCCTCACCGGCGGTCGCGGTCAGTGCGGCGCCGGGACGGAAGACGACCCGCATGGGCTGGGCCTCGTAGGCGAAGTCGAGGGAGTCCTTCACGAGCGCTGCTCCAGTACGAGGTCGAACTGTGCGTGCCGGAAGGGGTTCTCGATGCCGAACTCCCGTGCCAGGGAAGGGTCGTCGGTCGGGGTGAAGTCTTCGACGAGACTCTGTTTGACGGCGAAGACGGCGTCGGAGTCGAGGTAGTCGCTGCCCGCGACGAAGATGTGGGTGGTGACGGGGGCGTGGCCCTCGGCCGAGGCGATGAAGTGGATGTGGGCAGGGCGGTAGGGATGGCGGCCGGTCGCCCTGAGGAGGTCACCGACCGGGCCGTCCGTGGGGATGGGGTACGGGCTCGGCACGCAGGTGCGGAACCAGAAGCGGCCCTCGGCGTCGGTGGTGAACAACCCCCGTCCGTTGCCCGCGGGTTGGACGTCCGGGCGCTGCACGTCGTAGAAGCCGTTGCCGTCGGCCTGCCACACGTCGAGGAGGGCGCCGGGGAGCGGGGTGCCGTTCCCCGACACGATCCGGCCGCTGACCACGCAGGGTTCGCCGCCGCCCACCAGGTCGATGTTCGCGCCGAGTTCACGGACCGGCGACTCGGTCATGTGGAAGGGGCCGAGGACCGTCGACTCGGTGGCGCCGGCCTCGCGGTCGCCGTTGATGGTCTCCACGAGCATCGACAGGCCGAGCACGTCCGACAGGAGGATGAACTCCTGCCGGGTGTCCGTGCAGGCCTGCCCGGTCTCCGTCAGAAAGCGGATCGCCTGCTCCCACTCCGCCTGGGTCAGGCGGGTCTCCAGCGCGAACGCGTGCAGATGCCGGATCAGGCCGGAGAGCAGTTCCTGCAGACGGGGGTCGGCGGTCTCCCGCAGACTCGCGACGGCCTCGTCCGTGACGGTGACGTGAGTGGTCATGTCGGCTCCCTAGCCTGTTGAAATATCAACCATCACCGAGGATGCGTCGCAACGCGTCCGTGAGCAAATGTTTGGCGTCCTCGGCCGCGTCGGCGTGGCGGAAGGCGACGTAGCCGTCGGGGCGGACCAGCAGGGCACCCGCGTCGGACACCTCGCGGAGGCGGGCCCAGTCGCCGTACGGGTCCTCGTACTGCCGGCCGGGGCCGACGACGACCGTGGCGATGTCCAGGGGCTGCGCCTCGGCCGCGCGCAGCCAGGCGTCGCCGCCGATGCCGGTGAGGAGGGTGAAGCGGCCCTTGCCGACGGTGTCGAGGGTCGAGACGGTGCGGGTGCCCGAGGTGATCCAGGCGTGCGGGAGCTTGGCACCGGGGCGGGAGCTGGGCTGGTGGTACAGCTCCCGGTCGCGGTCGAAGCCGGGGTCGGGCGTGCCGTCGGGGACGATCGCGTCGGACGTGTAGCGCTGGTTGAGGTCGACGCCGTGCGCGTTGAACTCGTACACCTTGTAGGCGATCGCCTCGCGCAGCGCGGCCCGTTGCTTCTCCGCGGCCTCGGTGGCGTCCTTGCGGGCCTCGATGTTGGCCCACAGCTGCTCGGGGGTCTGCGGGGAGAGTCCGTCGAGCGCCTCGAAGATCGGGGCGGTCTCGCCGATGGACTTGTTTGCGCGGGTGACGATCTGCTTGCCGACGGGCGCGCGTTCGGCGTCGTAGGTGTCGAGCAGCTTCGGCGTCGCGGTCCCGTCGAGGACCAGCTTCAGCTTCCAGGCAAGGTTGTAGGCGTCCTGGATCGAGGTGTTGGAGCCGAGCCCGTTGGACGGCGGGTGCCGGTGCACGGCGTCCCCGGCGCACAGGACGCGGCCGTTGGAGTAGGTCTCGGCGTACATCTCGTTGACCGTCCACGCCGAGGACGACTTGATGGTCACCGGGATGTCGTCGTCGCCGACGAGCTGCCGTACGACGGACAGCGCGTACTCCTCGGTGAGGTCGGGGGCGCCGGCGCTCACGTCGTACCCCCACACGATCAGCCACTCGTCCCAGGGGCTGACACAGCGCACCAGGCCCGCGCCGATGCCGCCGACGGTGGCGCCGGGGGCGAGCACCCAGTAGAGGGTGGAGGGACGGTGTGCTGTGTATTTCGTCAGGTCGGCGTTGAAGACGATGTTGATGCTGCCCGCGACCCCCATCTGCCCGCCCATCGGCAGCCCCGCGTCCTCGGCGACCTGGGAGCGTCCGCCGTCGGCGCCGATGAGGTACTTGGCGCGGATGAGGTACTCGTCGCCGCGCAGCCGGTCCTCGACGGTGACCGTCACGCCGTCCTCGTCCTGCTCGAAGGACTTGTAGACGGTGCTGAAGCGGACGTTCGAGCCGCGCGCGAGCGCCGCGTCGATGAGCACCGGCTCCATCAGGTGCTGCGGCATGTCGCACATGCGGGTCGGGCTGGCCAGGTCGTGGGCGGCCTGCACCAGCGGGTCGTTGCCCCAGGAGCGGATCCGGCCCAGCTCCTCGCCCGCGAGGCTGGTGCAGAACGTGGTGTTGCCCATGAGGTTCTGCGGGGTCGCCTTGGCCAGCACCTCGTCCTCGACACCGAGGTCGCGCAGGACCTCCATGGTGCGCTGGTTGGTGATGTGCGCGCGGGGTGTCCTGGTGAGGCGCGAGTAACGGGTGACGACGATGTGGGGCACGCCGTAGGTGCTCAGCGCCAGCGCGGCGGCGGCACCGGCCGGGCCGCTGCCCACGATCAGTACGTCGGTCTCGACAACGTGCACGGCGGGACGCTCCAGGGGGTGAGACAGGTTGAGACTGGGGTGAGAAAGGCACCGACTCTTCACGATCATCATGCGGGCGGAACACCCTCGGGTGTCTCATTACGAGACAGTTACAGCCCCGCGGCGGCTGCTGTCACGGGCCCGATACGGTGTGAGGCGTCATGACCATCGTGGAGCACTCCCCCGCCCTCGCCCCGCTGCGCCAGGCGCGCGAGCGGTTCCTGACCGGCCGCCCGCTGCCCGACGGCGTCCCGGACGAGGTCCTCGCCGCCTGGCGGCGCGCCCGCTTCTTCGGCGTACGACATGACCTCGACGGGCCGCTCCAGGAGCCCGGACCGCCCGTCGAATCGGCCCTGTCGGAGACCGCGCGGCCCGTGCTGGAGCGCGTCGCTCCCGCCCTGGGCGCCCACTCCGCGCTGTTCCTCACCGACGAGCGGCTGCGGGTGGTGTGGACGGCGGGCGAGGTGCCCGGCGGCGACCGGTGCCGTGATCTGTCCGAGCGGGAGGTGGGCCACAACAGCGCGGCCCTCGCCCTGCGCACCCGGCGCCGGGCCGAGGTGCACGGCCCCGAGCACTTCCTCGACGTGTGGCAGGACGTGTCCGCGGTCAGCGTGCCGCTGCTCGCCCCGGAGACGGGCCAGGTGCTCGGCACGGTGTCCGTCGCGTCCGGCCTGTGCGCCGGCTGCGGCCCGCACCCCGGTGCCGCCCTCGCGGAGGCCGCGGCCGTCGCGGTGGAGGCGGAACTCCTCGCCCGCTCCCGTACGGCCGAACGGGTGCTCCTCGACGCCTACACCCGCGCCGCGCACGGCGCCGGCCGCGCGGTCGTCGCCCTCGACGGCCGCAACCGCCTGATCAGCGAGGCCGCCGTCCGCCTCGCCACCCCCCAGGTACTGGCCGCCCTGGAACGCGTCGGCACCGGCGAGGAGTCGTACGACGATGCGCTCCCCGACGACGCCGGGTGCACCGCGGTGATCACTCCCGTACGGCACGAGGGCCGCGTTCTCGGCATCGTCGCCGTGCTCGAAGCGCGGGCCGTCGAGGTGCCGCGTCCCGTTCCGCGCCCCGCGCTGGCGCTCACGGGCGGCTCCGTGCCCTGGCGGCACGCGGTCGCGCGGGCGGTCGAGCTGGCCCGGGTCCCGGAGCCGCTGCTGCTGACCGGCGAGCGCGGCACCGGCAAGACCGCGCTGGCCCGTGAACTGCTCGGTGAGACCGTGCCGTTGGTCGCCGACGCCGCCGAGTCGCCGGACCTGGGCGTGAAGTACAGCGAGTTGGCCGACGGCCGCCCACTGCTCCTGCGGCACGCCGAACGGCTGGCCCAGCCCGATGTCGCCGCGCTCAACTCCCTGCTCGACGAACACCCGGACGTGCATCTGCTGGTCACCTACACGCCGGGCACTCCCCCGGGCCCCTGCTTCCAGCGCCTGCTGGACACCCTGGCAGCCCGGTCGGTCGCCCTGCCCGCGCTGCGGGAACGCCGGGAGGACGTACGGGAGTTGCTGCCGGTCCTGGCGCCCCGGCCCGCCCCGGGACAGCCGCCGCTCAGCTGGACGCTGGACGCGCTGCGGGCCCTGGAGGAGCATCCCTGGCCCGGGAACGTGACCGAACTCGCCCATGTCGTACGGGCGTTGGCGGAACACCGGCGGGTCACCGGTCCGGTGCGGCGGGCCGAGCTGCCCGATCCCGTCCGGGAGGGCCCCGCGGCCCGGCGGCTCAGCCCGATGGAACACGCCGAACGCACCGCCATCCTGGCCGCGTTGCGCCGGCACGGCGGCAACAAGGCGCGGGCGGCTGCCGCGCTGGGCATCGGGCGGGCGACGCTGTACCGGAAGCTGCGCGGTTACCAGGGCGTCTCCTGAACCGGCCTATTTGATCAGGGCGTTGGCCACGACCACGATCACCCCGAGCAGTGCGTCCACCGCCCCGATCGCCACGGCGGCCGTCCAGCTCCGGGCCGACCAGCGGGCCGTGACCAGGCCCAGGCAGAACAGCAGCGCGATGTTGAGGACGAAGGCCGCGTACTCGACGCCGTTCGCGGGCCACCAGCCCCAGCCCGCCCCGGCGAGCAGCAGCACGGTGGGCAGCGCGGCGGCAACGAGCGGCCACTCGTCGCGCAGGGTGCGCAGGGCGTCCCAGCGGCGGTGCGGAGCGCGCTCGGCGATGTAGTGGGCGTACCCGTGGGCCAGCGCCGAGGCGCCCGCGGTCACCAGCAGCCACAGGGCGTCGTAGCGGCGGCTGCCCTTCGAGGTGTGGCCGTACTGGGTGAGCGCGGCGACCATCGAGCAGGCGAGGACGGAGCCGTAGACGCCCCCGAAGAGGATGTTCTCCCGGGTCTCGTGCGAGTGCGGGTGCGGCTCGGGGACGGCCGTCGTGGTCTGCGCCATGCCTTCCACGATCACCCGGCCCCATCCGGGCCGCCACTCCGCGACGAAGTGTCCTCCGACCTGGGCCGATACCCCACACAGTGTCCACGCCCGGGCCACGCCCGGGCGGGCTAGGGTCGCGGCATGACGCACAGTTTCGTTGTCCGCATCCCCGACGCCGAGCTCGAACCCGAGCCGCTGGACCCGGCGCAGATCGTCTCCGGTACGCCCGAGGTGACCGGGAAGGTCGTGTGGAAGTCCGAGGACGGGCGGCAGATCCGGGGGATCTGGCAGATCACCCCTGGGGTGGTCACCGACACGGAGGCGGACGAGCTGTTCGTCGTGATCAGCGGCTCGGCGACCATCGAGGTCGAGGGCGGCGAGACCCTGGAGGTCGGTCCCGGGGACATGGCCGTGCTGCGCGCGGGCGACCGTACGACGTGGACGGTGCATCAGACGCTCCGCAAGGCGTACGCCATCAATCTGTGAACCGCCTCAACGCAGTGGCGCCGTAGGCAAGTTGTAGGGCGTGACCACCTGGATCGCGGACGGCAGGGTCGGGCCCGCCGACGGCAGCGCGTCGTGTGCGCGCATCATGATGCGGCAGGCCTCGCGCACGTCCTGGCGCAGGTCGTGGTGGAGGACCGCCGAAAGCCGCTGCTCGTGCAGCAGCCGGGTGTTGTCGTGGTCCAGGTCGTGCGCGACGAACACGGCGCACTCGCGGCCCAGGTCGGCGAAGGCGCGCAGGGTCGCGATGTTGCCACCGCCGATCGAGTAGACCGCGCGGATGTCCGGGTCGCGCTTGAGGGCGGCCCGGACCAGCTCGTACTGGGTGGCGTCCAGGCCGTGCCCCTCGGTGATCTCGACGAGGGCCCGGTCCGGGTAGCGGGCGCGCATGGTGCTGCGGAAGCCCATCTCGCGCTCCTCCTCGTTGCGGAAGAAACCGCTGCTCAGGCTGGTGAGGACATTGCCGGGACGGTCGCCGAGCCACTGGCCCATCAGGTAGGCGGCGGTGGCGCCCGCCGCCCGGTTGTCGATGCCGACGTAGGCGAGGCGGGCGCTCGCGGGCAGGTCGGTGACCAGGGTGACGACCGGGATACCGGCGGTGACGAGCCGGCCGACGGCCGCGGTGATCTCGGGGACGTCCGGCGCCTTGAGGATGACGCCCTGCGAGCCGCGGCGGGCGATCCGGTCCAGGGTTCCGACGAGTTCCTTCACCGGCGCGGTCTCCCGGAAGTGGAAGCGGGAGCGCACCACGGCCGGGTGCAGATCGGGCAGTTCGGCCTCCAGAGCCACCCGTACGGCCGTGGAGAACCGCTCCGGTGTCTGCATCACGATGTCGATCATGAACGTGCGGCCGACCAGCCGGACCTGGGTGCGCTGCCGGTCGAGATCGGCGATGGCCTGCCGGACCTCACGCTCGGTGCTCTCGCGGACACCGCCCCTGCCGTTCAGAACCCGGTCCACGGTGGCCTCGCTGAGACCCGCCTGACGTGCGATTTCCC
Organism: Streptomyces sp. NPDC050549; assembly: GCF_040655035.1. NCBI lineage: Bacteria > Bacillati > Actinomycetota > Actinomycetes > Kitasatosporales > Streptomycetaceae > Streptomyces > Streptomyces sp. NPDC050549. The sequence continues at coordinate 21,756 of NZ_JBFAJD010000063.1, read as the reverse complement.
TGATCGGGAAGGGGTGGCCCACCGGTCGTCTCCTTGAGGGGTTTTTGATGGCTCACTGCCGGTTGTTCGAAGGGTTTGTACTGACAAGAATGACAGGACCGCACCACCACGTGACCCGAGGGGACGACGATGTCCTTCACATCCGCAGAACGCCCCGCCTGGCTCACCGAGCAGGACTGCGATCTCGACGCCTTCCGCACCCTCGTCGAGCAGCCCACCGACCTGGGCGACTTCCCGTACGCCTCCTCGGTCGAGCGGAACGTCCTCGTCTACGACAGCGACCGGCTCCGCAAGTCGGTGGCGGCCGGTGAGCGCCGCGAGGTGCAGACCGAACTGGTGCGGGTGTTCACCGAGGGGCCCGGCATCGTGGTCCTGCGGGACGCGTTCCCGGACGCGTCCGTGGTGGACCGTACGACCGAGGTCTTCGAAGCGCTGATCGCCGAGCAGCACGCCTCCGGCGCGGGCGCCGGGGACCACTTCGCGAAGCCGGGGGCCAACGACCGGGTGTGGAACGCGCTGGAGAAGGCCGCGCTCTACGCCCCGGAGGCGTTCGCCGACTACTACGCGAACGACATGCTGGCACTGGTGTCCGAGGCCTGGCTCGGCCCCGGCTACCAGGTCACCTCGCAGATCAACGTGGTCCACCCGGGCGGCGCCGCACAGACCGTGCACCGCGACTACCACCTCGGGTTCCTCGGCAACGAGACCGCCGCCGGCTACCCGGCGCACGTCCACCGCCTCTCCCCCGTGCTCACCCTCCAAGGAGCCGTCGCGCACTGCGACATGCCGGTGGAGTCGGGGCCGACGATGTACCTGCCGCACTCGCAGAAGTACGAGCCCGGCTATCTGGCGTGGCGACTCCCCGAATTCCAGGCCTACTTCGAGGCCCACCACATCCAACTCCCGCTCGCCAAGGGCGATGCCGCGTTCTTCAACCCGGCGCTGTTCCACGCGGCCGGCACCAACCGCACCACCGACGTACGGCGCATGGCCAACCTGCTCCAGGTGTCCTCCGCGTTCGGACGGGCGATGGAGACGGTGGACCGCGAGGCCGTCAGCAACGCGGTCTTCCCCGTGCTGCTCCGGCGGAAGGCCGAGGGCGTGGGCGAGGAGTGGCTGGACAGGGTCGTCGCGGCCGGCGCCGAGGGCTACCCCTTCCCCACCAACCTCGACAACGACCCGCCCGTCGAGGGGCTCGCCCCGCCCTCGCAGGCCGACATCGTGCGCCGCGCGGTGCGCGAGGGGTGGGCCCCGCAGGCGCTCCGCGGGGAGCTGCGGGCCGGCGCCGAGCGGCGCGAGAGCTGAGCAGCACCCCCGACCGACGTTCACCGTCTCGCGAGAAACCCTTGCGAGAGACAACTGCAGAAAAACCCGCACCCCTCAAGAAAGCAAGAGCCCTCATGCGCATCGGAATCCTCGGCCTCGGCCGCATCGGCGCCTTCCACGCCGAGACCCTGTCCGGACTCGACGCCGTCGAGTCCCTCGTCGTGGCCGACCCGTTCGCGGAGGCCGCCAAGAAGGCCGCCGAGCGGTTCGGCGCCGAGGTCGCGGACTCCCCCGAGGCCGTGCTGGCCGCCGGGGTCGACGGTGTCGTGGTGGCCGCGGCGACCGACGCCCACCCGGGCCTGATCCTGGCCGCCGTCGAGGCGGGCATCCCGGTCTTCTGCGAGAAGCCCGTCGCCAAGACGATGGCCGAGGGCGTCCAGGTCCTCAAAGCCGTCGAGGGCAGCGACGTGCCGATCCAGATCGGCTACAACCGCCGCTTCGACACCGGTTTCGTCAACGCGCGCGCCGCCGTGCAGTCCGGCGAGCTGGGCAAGCTGCACACCGTGCGGTCGACCACGCTGGACCCGGCGCCGCCGCCCGCCGCGTACATCGCCGCGTCCGGAGGCATCTTCCGCGACTGTTCCGTGCACGACTTCGACATCATCCGCTGGGTCACCGGCCGTGAGGTCGTCGAGGTGTACGCGGTCGGCGGCAACCGGGGCGCCGAGTACATCAAGGAGGCGGGCGACGCCGACACCACGGGCGCCATCCTCACCCTGGACGACGGCACCATCGCGGTGGTCTCCAACTCCCGCCACAACGCCCGGGGTTACGACGTCCGCATGGAGATCCACGGCTTCGCCGACTCCATCGCGGTCGGCCTGGAGGACAAGCTGCCGCTGCGCTCCGTGGAGCCCGGTGTGGCCTTCCCGGCGGGTGTCCCGCACGACTTCTTCATGGACCGCTTCACCGCCGCCTACCGCGCCGAACTCACCGCGTTCACCGAGGTCGTCGCCGGCACCCGCACCTCCCCCTGCACCGTCGCCGACGCGCTGGAGGCCGGCTGGATCGCCGACGCCTGCACCCTGTCGCTGCACGAGCACCGCCCCGTCACCATCCAGGAGGTACGCGAAGCATGAGCGGTCCGGGCCGGGAACCACTGCGTATCGGAGTACTCGGAGCCGCTCGGATCACCGAGAACTCCCTGATCGGGCCGGCCCGGACGACCGGCCACCGCCTCGTCGCGGTGGCCGCCCGCGACCGGGGCAGGGCGGAGGCGTACGCCGCGGCGCACCGAGTCGAGCGGGTCGCGGACTCGTATGCCGACCTGGTCGCCGACCCCGAGGTCGAGGTCGTCTACAACCCCCTCGCCAACGGTCTGCACGGGCCGTGGAACCTCGCCGCGCTGGAGGCGGGCAAGCACGTCCTGTCGGAGAAGCCCTCGGCGAGCAACGCGGAGGAGGCGGCCGAGGTCCGGGAGGCGGCGGCGAAGGCCGGCACGGTCTTCATGGAGGCCTTCCACTACCTCTTCCACCCGGTCACCCGGCGCCTGCACGAGCTGCTGGCCTCCGGTGAACTCGGCGAACTGCGGCACGTGGAGACCCTCGTGGCGATCCCGGCCCCGCCGGACACCGACCCGCGCTGGTCGCTCGACCTGGCCGGCGGCGCCGTCATGGACCTGGGCTGCTACAGCCTGCACGCCCAGCGCATGCTGGCCCCCTGGGCGGGCGGCGCACCCCGACTGGTCTCGGCCCGCGGCGGCGAACGCGCGGGCGCGCCGGGCGTCGACGAGTGGCTGGACGCCGACCTCGCCTTCCCGAGCGGCGCCACGGGCTCCGCCCGCTGCCACATGGCGTACGACAACGTCACGATGAGCTGCCGGATCACCGGCAGCCGCGGCGAGGCGTTCGCGCCGAACTTCGTCCTCCCCCACCTGGACGATCGGGTCGTGATCCGCACGACGGACGGCGAACGCACGGAACGGCTCGGCCGCCGCTCCTCGTACACCTACCAACTGGAGGCGTTCGCCGCCCGGTTGAGGAACGGCGCGCCCCTCCCGCTGGGCCCGGACGACGCGGTCGCGACGATGACCCTCATCGACGAGTCCTACCGTGCGGCGGGCTTCGCACCCCGGCCGCGGGTGCCGGTTCTGCGGTAGACGAAGGTCGGGTACGGCTCCCCGACCACCCGCTCCCACGCCCGGACGACGTCGATGTCGTCCGGGCGTCGCGCACGGGCCGTGGCAAAAGCGATGACACACCGGGCGTGGACGTCTCTGGCGTCGGTGCGGCGGGTGAGGTCGAGCAGGGAGCGCAGGGCCGCGACCGCCTCCTCGGGACGATCCGCGGCCAGCCGGTCCTGGACCTCGGTGTCGAGCGCGACGGCGAGAGCCGAGGCCGTGACCGCCAGTTCCGCCTCGACACCGGGAACGCCGATCAGCTCTCTCAGGACGGCCTCGGCCTCCTCGTAGTTGGCGACCGCGGCGGTGTGGTCGCCGGCCAGGTCGAGGGCCTGGGCCAGGACCCGCAGGCGGCGGGCCGTCAGGGGACCGTGGGTCTCGCTGTCGGCCTCGGCGAGCCGGCGGGTGAGGGCGACCGCTTCACGGGCGCTCGACACGGCCGACTCGGCGTCGTCGGCACTCTGCTGACGGATGCTCAAGTTGGCAAGGACGCGGGCGAGTTGGTCCTCGTGCCGGCCGACGCGCCGGTATGCGGCCACGGCCCGTTCCGTGTCAGCCACAGCCTTGAGGTGGTCGCCGCTCCGCCGGTGACAGCGGGCCAGGTCGTCCAGGGTGTCGGCGAGCAGCGGCCCGAAGGCCTCCGGACGGTCGGCGGCGAGGCCGCTGTACAGCCCGGCAAGTTCCGTGAGAACGGTCGACCGCTCTTCGTACGCACCCAGTTCGTCGAGGATGAGGGCCAGGCAGCGCAGCGCCTCGACGAGCAGCTCGGGCCGGTCGGCCAGTTCACGGGCCTCGGAGACCGCCTCGTCGGCGGCCGTGCGCGCGGCAGCGGGAGAGTCCGTCGCGCTGCGGCAGAAGGCCAGGTCCGTGAGGAGCCGGACGCGCAACGGCAGGACGAATTCCGGACAGAACCTCGCGATCGCCCCGTACACCTCGTCCTTCGCCTCGGGCCCCAGTGCCAAGGCCTCCTCGTACCGGCCGAGCGCCCGTAGTCCGCCGGCCAACTCGACCAGCACCTGCGCCCGCAGACGCAGGAAACGCGACAACCGCCGCAGGGACATGGCCCGCAGGAGGGCGGCACACTCCAGGTACACGGCGACGGACTCCGCCGTACGGCCGACGAGGGCGAACGCGAGGCCCTGCGTGCGCAGGGCGACCGGCAAAGCACCCAGGCTTCGGTCCCGCCGCGCGGGAGGCGCCGAGCCGCGATACAACCGCACGCACTCACGGGCGAGTTCCTGGGCCTCCTCCGCCCGGCCGCCGAGGACGAGTGCCTGCGCCCGCGCGTGGAGGGCGCACGCGGTCAGGGCCGGGGACATCCTCGCCCCCGGCACACCCAGCGCCGCGTCCACGGCGGTGTCGGCTTCCTCGTACCGCTCCGCCAGCACCAGGGTGTGGGCGCGAGCGACCAGTGCACGGCTCAGCGCGTCCAAGTGGCGTTGTTCGGGGCGGGTTTGTTCGGCCTTGGGGCGGTACAGGGCGACCGCTTCCTGGGCCCAGGCCGACCGGCGAGCGGGCGGCGGCAGGTGCAGCAGCGCCCAGCCGGGGACCGCGCAGTGCAGCAACGCGACCCCGAGCAGTGGAACTCCCGGACCGGGAGCCAGGCGTGCCGTCGCGCGCAACAACGGCAGCAGCATGCACACCGGCCCCATCCACGCACCCCCTTCGCCGTCCGCACTCGAGGACGACTCAAGTACGCCCCGATGACAAAGGACAACGGGGAACAGGCGGTGGTTGCACAGGTACTGCCCCGCGAAGTGGCTATCGGTAGAAGGCAGGCCGTTCCACCAACTCGACCTCCACCCGCACTCCCTCCTCCAACGCCCGTACCCCCGCCTCGCACACGGCCGCCGACGCGTAGCCGTCCCAGGCGGTCGGGCCGGTGACCTCGCCACGGCGGGTGGCGTCGACCCAGGTCTGGACCTCGCGGTCGTAGGCGTCGGCGAAGCGTTCGACGAAGTCCTGGGCGATGGTGCCGCCCCAGCGGCCGGCCATGTTGGTGACCATGGCGTGGCCGTCGCCGATGCGGGCGGTGCCGCGTTCGCAGACGATCTCGGCCTGGACCTGGTAGCCGAAGCCGCAGTTGACGAACATCTCGACGTCGACGATCGCGCCGCCGTCGGTCTCGAAGACGACGAACTGCGGGTCCTGGAGGTCGTCCGGGGCGCTCGCCGAGGGGCGCGGGCGCAGCACCTGGACGGCCGTGATCTCGTGCCCGAGGAGCCAGCGGGTCGCGTCGGTCTCGTGGGCCACGGAGTCGCTGATCAGCATGGAGCTGGTGAAGAAGGGCGGGCTGGCCGCGTTGCGGTGCCGGTTGTGCAGCATCAGCGGTCGACCCAACTGACCTGTCTCCAGGAGGGACTTGAGCTTCATGTACTCGGCGTCGTAGCGCCGCATGAAGCCGACCTGGACCCGGCGGTGGCCGAGGCGCACCTCGGCCTCCAGGACGCGCAGCGCGGAGGCCGCGTCGGGGGTGAGCGGCTTCTCGCACAGGACCGGGAGATCGTGCTCGAAGGCCGTCAGCAGAGCCGCCTCGTGGGCGGGCCCCGGTGAGGCGACGAGTACCGCGTCGACGTCGGCCGCCGCCATCGCGGCGGCCGGGTCGGTGTACGCGGTGCAGCCCTCGATCCCGGACGCGATCCGTTTGGCGCGCTCGGCGTCGACGTCCACGACGGCGCTCACCCGGGCGCCGCTGACCACGTCCTCGATCCGACGGACGTGGTCCGCCCCCATCTTTCCGGTTCCGACCACTGCCACTCCGAGCGTGTCGCGCGGGTTCATGGCCATCGGCCGTCCTTTCGGCTCGTCGGGGTCGTCACGTTGCTCACGTTCGTCAGGCGCCGCAGGAGCGGAGGAACTTGCGGGTGCGCTCCGCGATGGGGAGGGGCTTGTCCGGCTCGCACGGGTACATGTCCTGCTCGACGATCGCGAACAACTCCACGCCCAGACGCTGCGCCGCGACCAGCACCGGCTCCAACTCCGGTACGCCGGACGGCGGTTCACACATCACGCCACGCTGCACGGCCGGCCCGAACGGGATCTCGTTCTTGACGACGTCGGCGAGGATCTCCGGGTCGACCTGCTTGAGGTGCAGATAGCCGATGCGTTCGCCGTAGGTCTCGATCAGCTTGACGCTGTCGCCGCCGCAGTAGGCGTAATGCCCCGTGTCCAGGCAAAGGTTGACCAGTTCGGAGTCGGTCGAGTCGAGGAAGTGCTCGACGTGGTCCTCGGTGTCGAGGTGGGTGTCGGCGTGCGGGTGGACGACGATGTCGAGCCCGTACGCCTCCTTGACCTCGTGCCCGAGGCGTTCCATGCCCTTGGTGAGGTACGCCCACTGCTCGCCGGTCAGCTCGGGTGGCTCCAGGATCTCGGCGGTCTTGTCGTCCCGCCAGAAGGAGGGAATGACGACCAGGTGCCGGGCGCCCATCGCCTGGGTGAGCGCGGCCACTTGGCTCACGTGCTCCCAGGTGGCGTCCCAGACGGAGGGACCGCGGTGCAGGCCGGTGAAGACCGTGCCCGCGGACACCTTCAGATCACGCCGTGCGATCTCGTCCGTGAGCCGGGCCGGGTCGGTCGGCAGATAGCCGTAGGGCCCCAGCTCGATCCAGGAGTAGCCGGCCTGGGCGACCTCGTCCAGGAACCGCTGCCACGGCACCTGTTGGGGGTCGTCGGGGAACCACACGCCCCAGGAGTCGGGGGCGGAGCCCACCCGGATGCGGTCCAGCAAGGGACGGTCCGGCATGTCAGGACGTCCCTTCAGGTGATGCCGCCGCCGGGGCCTTGAGGTCCTTCTCCTCGGGGAGTTCGTCGACGTCGACGCCGCGGACCTGGGACAACTCGTGCTTGAGTGCGGCGAGTTCGGTACCGCCGGCCATGTGGTTCGTCAGCTCTTCCAGCGTGATCTCGCTGCGCTCGGCGGAGAGTTCCATCGTGCCCAGGCGCAGGACGCTGAAGTGGTCGCCGACCATGTAGGCGTGGTGCGGGTTGTGGGTGATGAAGATGACGCCCAGACCGCGTTCGCGGGCAGCGGCCACGTACTTGAGCACCACACCGGACTGCTTGACGCCGAGGGCTGCGGTCGGCTCGTCCAGGATCAGGACCCGGGCGCCGAAGTAGACGGCGCGGGCGATGGCCACGCACTGGCGCTGGCCGCCGGAGAGGGTGCCGATGGGCTGGTCCAGGTTGTCCAGGACGATGCCCATGTTGCGCAGTTCCTCGTCCGCGGTCTGCTTCATCCGCTCGATGTCCAGACGGCGCAAGGGCCAGCGGCCCTTCGTCATTTCGGAGCCGAGGAAGAAGTTGCGCCACACCGGCATCAGCGGGACCACGGCCAGGTCCTGGTAGACCGTGGCGATACCGCGGTCCAGCGCCTGGCGCGGGGTGGTGAAGTGCACCGGTTCGCCGTCGACGAGGAACTCGCCCTCGGTGTGCTGGTGCAGCCCGGAGATGATTTTGATCAGGGTGGACTTGCCCGCGCCGTTGTCGCCCAGCACGCAGGTGACCTGGCCGGGGCGGACGGAGAGGTCCACACCGTGCAGGGCACGGACGTTGCCGTAGGACTTGCCCGCGTTGCGGAGCCGGACGAGGGGATGGTCCCCGTCCTTGGGCGGCGTGTCGGTCAGGATCGCGCCGTGGGTGCCGGTCGTGTTGTCGGTCATCGAGGTCACCTCCGGGTCGCGGTGCGCTGCACCCACAGATTGATCATGACGGCGCCCAGCAGCATCACGCCCAGGAACGCCTTGAACCAGTCGGGGTTCCAGCCGGCGTAGACGATGCCCTGCTGGACCATGCCGAACATGAACGCCCCGAAGACCGGGCCGATCGCGGAGCCGGCACCACCGGTCAGCAGGCACCCGCCGATCACGGCCGCCGAGATGTAGATGAGCTCCTGCCCGACGCCCTCACCGGACTGCACGGTGTTGAACGAGAACAGCTGGTGCATGCCGATGAACCAGGCACCGAACCCGACCAGCATGAACAGCGAGATCTTCGTGAACGCCACCGGCACACCCACCGCACGGGCGGAGTCCTTGTTCCCGCCCACCGCGAAGACCCAGTTGCCGTACCTCGTGCGCAGCAGCACCCAGGTGGCGATGGCCGCGAACACCAGCCACCACACGATGGTGATCTTCACCTGGACTCCGCCGACGTCGAACGAGGACGCGAAGACCTTCTTGGCCTGGTCGAAGCCGTCCATGTTGCTGATGTCGTCGGTCGCCACGTTCCCCGTCACCAGCTTGGTGACCGCGAGGTTGACGCCCTGCAGGATCAGGAAGCTGCCCAAGGTGACCAGGAAGCTGGGCAGGCCGGTCTTGACGACCAGCCAGCCGTTGAGGAAGCCGATCCCCAGCGACACCAGCAGCGCCACGATCACACCCACCCACACGTTCATCGTGAGCTGGTAGCTGAGCATCGACGCGGTCAGCGCGGAGGTGATGACGGCGACGCCGGCGGAGAGGTCGAACTCGCCGCCGATCATCAGCAGGGCCACCGGCAACGCCATGATCCCGATGGTCGACGAACCGTAGAGGATGTTCGCCATCGACGCGCCCTCACGCACCGGCGGGGCGGCGATCAGGAAGAACACGTACACCGCGGCCGCACCGAGGAAGACGCCCACCTCGGGACGCGCCAGCATCCGGATGGCCAGCGTGCGTTCGGCGGTCCGGCCGTCGGTCGGCTTGGGGCCGGAGGCCGGCGGTGTGGTCACCGCCGGCTCGGCGTGCTGGGTCATGCTCATCACCGGGTTCCGTTGGCGGCGTACTTGGCGACGGCGTCGACGTTGGTCTTGTCGACGAAGGCCGGGCCGGTCAGTACGGGCTGCTCACCACCACCGCTGTAGTTGCCGTTGTTCTTGTACAGCCACAGCGAGTCGACCGCCAAGTAGCCCTGGAGGTACGGCTGCTGGTCGACCGCGAACTGGATGGTGCCCTTGCTGATGGCGCTCGTCAGGTCCTTGTTGAGGTCGAAGGTGGCGACCTTCGCCTTGCTGCCGGCGTCGGACAGCGACTGCACGGCGGTCAGGGCGAACGGGGCGCCCAGCGCGACCACGTAGTCGATGGCCTTGTCCTGCGTGAGCTTGGCGGTGATCGTCGACTTCACCGACGGCATGTCCGTGCCGTTGACGTTGAGGACCTCGGTGGTGCCGGTGAAGGTCTTCTTCACGCCGTCGCAGCGCTGCGTCAGACCGATGTTGCCCTGCTCCTGGATGACACAGACGACCTTCTTGGCGCCTTCCGTGTTCAGCCGCTTGCCGAGCGCCTCGCCCGCCACCGTCTCGTCCTGGCCGAAGAACTCCAGCAGGCCGAGCTTCTTCCAGTCGCTGAGACCGGAGTTGAGGCCGACCACGGGTATGTTCGCGGTCTTCGCCTTGTTGATGACGTCCTTGAGGGCGTCGGGCTTGGCGAGGGTGACCGCGATGCCGTCGACCTTCTGGTCGATCGCGTTCTGCACCAGGTTGGCCTGGTTGCCCGCGTTCGGGTCGGCCGAGTAGATGAGCTTGATGTTGTCCTTGGCGGCGGCGGCCTGGGCGCCCTTGCGGACGATGTCCCAGAACGTGTCGCCGGGCGCCTGGTGCGTGACCAGGGCGACCGTCATACGCGGAGTGCTGGCCTTGCCCGCGGATGCGCCGGAGGTGTCCTCCGTGGACTTCTTGCCGCCCGAGCTGCTGGAGCAGCCGGCGAGGGTGAGTGCCGCTGCCGCGGCAACCGCCACGAAGGGGGCCATTCTGCGCGAACGGGAGTGGGAAGAACGGTCCATCTTTCCTGCACCTCACTGTGCTTCAGGGGAAAGGGAGCAATGATCGCAGAGATCCGGGCTCGGGGCCTGTCGACCCCGGTCGTACGCCGTGAAACACGGCTGTTGCGCTGGGACGGAATCCAATCCCCGGTCGCGCCCGCTGTCAATACTTTGTTAAGACATCATTTCACAAGCAGGTCCGAATGTAAGTACAAACTATTGACAGAGCGCCCCTCGGAGTCCTACACCTGGGAGTCGGCAGGCCCTCGGGACCCGCCCACCCCCCAGCAGCTCAGAGGAGTGCCGCGCATGGCCGAGTCAGCCCAGCCCTTCGATCTCATCACCATGGGCCGTATCGGGGTCGATCTCTACCCCTTGCAGTCCGGCGTGCCGCTGGCGCAGGTGGAGACCTTCGGGAAGTTCCTCGGAGGTTCGGCGAGCAACGTGGCCGTGGCCGCCGCCCGGCTCGGCCGCGGCACCGCGGTGATCACCCGCACCGGCGACGACCCCTTCGGCGCCTACCTGCACGAGGCGCTCAAGGACTTCGGCGTGGACGACCGCTGGGTCACCCCGGTCGCCGAGTACCCCACCCCGGTCACCTTCTGCGAGATCTTCCCGCCGGACGACTTCCCGCTGTACTTCTACCGGCAGCCCAAGGCCCCCGACCTGGAGATCCGCACCGACGAGCTGGACTACTTCGCGATCCGCCAGGCCCGCGTCTTCTGGATCACCGGCACCGGTCTGAGCGAGGAGCCGAGCCGCTCCGCCACGCTGGCCGCCCTCAAGGCGCGCGACAAGGCCGGCACCACGGTCTTCGACCTGGACTGGCGTCCGATGTTCTGGAAGGACCCCGAGGAGGCCCGCCCGTACTACGCGGAGGCGCTGCGGCACACGACGGTCGCGGTGGGCAACCTCGACGAGTGCGAGATCGCCACCGGCGTCCGCGAGCCGCATGCCTGCGCCCAGGCGCTGCTGGACGCGGGCGTGGAGCTGGCCGTCGTCAAGCAGGGCCCCAAGGGCGTGCTGGCCGTGCACCGCGACGGTACGACCGCCGAGGTGCCGCCGGTCCCGGTCGAGGTGCTCAACGGTCTCGGCGCGGGCGACGCGTTCGGCGGCTCGCTGTGCCACGGACTGCTGTCCGGCTGGGAGCTGGCGAAAACCATGCGGTTCGCCAACGCCGCCGGCGCCCTCGTCGCCTCCCGTCTCGCCTGCTCCACCGCGATGCCCACCGAGTCCGAGGTCGAGGACCTGCTCGCCGGCGCGCGCGTGGGCGGCTGACCCCGTGACCGCCCGAGCCACCCCTGAACGGAGTTTCTCTTGAGCATCAGCATCCCCGACCTGGTCACGGTCAGAGCCCGGCATCCGGAGGCGATCGCCGAGGCGGCGGCCCGCCGGGTCCGCCGTCCGCTGCTGGGCGACAGCGGTCGCCTGATGATCGTGGCCGCCGACCACCCGGCGCGCGGCGCGCTCGGTGTGGGCGACCGCCGTACGGCCATGGCGAACCGCGCCGATCTGCTGGAACGCCTGTGCATCGCGCTGTCCCGGCCGGGCGTCGACGGGGTGCTCGCCACCGCCGACATACTGGAGGACCTGCTGCTCCTCGGGGTCCTGGACGGCAAGGTCGTGATGGGTTCGATGAACCGCGGCGGCCTGTCCGGCGCCGCGTTCGAGATGGACGACCGTTTCACCGGCCACCGCGCCGAGGACATCGCCCGGCTCCGCTTCGACGCGGGCAAGCTGCTGGTCCGCATCGACTACGACGACCCGGGCTCACTGACCACCCTGGAGTCGACGGCACGCGCCATAGACGACATGGCTGCACGCCAACTCCCCCTGTTCGTCGAGCCGTTCATCTCGCGCCGGATCGACGGGAAGGTCCGCAACGACCTGTCCGCCGAGGCCGTGACCCGCTCGATCGCCATCTCCTCGGGCCTGGGCGGCACTTCGGCCTACACCTGGCTGAAGCTGCCCGTCACCGACGACCCGGACGACATGGCCGAGGTCATGGAGACCTCGACGCTGCCCGCCGTGCTGCTCGGCGGCGAGGTCGGCGACGACCAGGAGGGCGCGTACGAGAAGTGGCGCAAGGCGCTGCGGCTGCCGACCGTCCAGGGCCTGGTCGTGGGCCGTTCCCTGCTGTACCCCGCCGACGGCGGCGTGGAAGCGGCGGTGGACACCGCCGTGGGTCTGTTGTGAACCGGAGGCACACGATGACGAGCACATACCACCTCCCCGCCGGAAAGGCCCTGGGCGGCCCCTACGTCGTGGACGTCACCCCCGAGTCGGCGGCCTGGGGCTACTCCAGCCTGCGGGTCCTGGAGCTGCCGCCGGGCGGCACGCACACCTTCGACACCGAGGACAGCGAGTGGATCGTCCTCCCGCTCACCGGCGGCTGCACGGTCTCGACCGCCGACGACTTCGGCCATGACACCTTCGAACTCGACGGCCGCGAGAGCGTGTTCACCTCCGTGAGCGACTTCGCGTACGTCCCGAGGGACTCCCGTACGACGATCTCGTCCGCCGGCGGCGGTCGCTTCGCCCTCAACGGCGCCCGCTGCACGCGTCGGCTGCCCGCCCGCTACGGCCCGGCCTCCTCGGTGCCGGTGGAACTGCGCGGCACCGGCAACAGCAGCCGCCAGGTCAACAACTTCGGCGCGGCCGGGGTCTTCGAGTGCGACAAGCTCATCGCCGTAGAGGTGATCACGCCCGGCGGGAACTGGTCCTCCTTCCCGCCGCACAAGCACGACGAGCACCGGCCCGGCGAGGAGTCCGTCCTCGAAGAGGTCTACTACTTCGAGTTCGCCGACCACGAGGGCACACCGGGACTGGGCTACCAGCGCGTCTCGCCGTCGGGACAGGGCCGTAACACCGACGTCCTGGCCGAAGTCCGGGGCGGAGACGTCGTGTTGATCCCGGACGGCTGGCACGGGCCCTCGATGGCGGTGCCCGGTCACCACATGTACTACCTCAACGTCATGGCGGGCCCCGAGGACGACCGCTCCTGGCTGATCTGCGACCACCCCGATCACGCCTGGGTCCGCGGCACGTGGCCCGAGCAGCCCGTCGACCCCCGACTCCCCCTCTACACGGCACCGGAGAAGTCCTGATGAGCACCCCCACCCGCCGCCTGACCGTCGCCCAGGCCCTGGTGCAGTTCCTGTCGGCCCAGTACACCGAGCGCGACGGCGTACGGCACCGGCTGATCGCCGGCACCTGGGGCATCTTCGGCCACGGCAACGTCGCCGGGCTCGGCCAGGCGCTCCTGGAGGCGGGCGAGGAGACGATGCCGTTCCACCAGGGCCGCAACGAACAGGCCATGGTTCATGCGGCAGTCGGCTACGCCCGCCAGCTCGACCGGCTCTCCGCGCAGGCCGTCACGACGTCCATCGGACCGGGCGCCACCAACCTGGTCACGGGCGCCGCGCTCGCCACCATCAACCGCCTGCCGGTCCTGCTCCTCCCCGGCGACTACTTCGCGACCCGCGCCGCCGACCCGCTGCTCCAGCAGCTGGAGCACCCGGTCGAGGCGGACCTATCGGTCAACGACACCCTGCGCCCGGTCTCCCGCCACTTCGACCGGATCTCCCGCCCCGAGGCCCTGATCCCGGCCGCGCTGAACGCGATGCGCGTGCTCGCCGACCCGGTCGAGACCGGAGCGGTGACCCTGGCTCTCCCGCAGGACGTGCAGGCCGAGGCCTACGACTGGCCGGAGGACTTCTTCTCCGACCGCGTGTGGCACGTACGGCGTCCCGCGCCGGACCTCTCCGAGCTGGCGGAGGCCGCCCGGGCCATCCGGTCCGCCGAGCGACCGCTGATCGTCGCGGGCGGCGGCATCCACCACAGCCGCGCCGAGGAGGCGCTGAAGGCACTGGTCGACGCCACCGGCATCCCGGTCGCCTCCACGCAGGCGGGCAAGGGCTCGCTCCGCCACGACCACCCCGCCGATCTGGGCGGCATCGGCCACACCGGCACCGCGGTCAGCGACGACATCGCGCGCGCCGCCGATCTGATCATCGGCGTCGGCACCCGCTACACCGACTTCACGACGGCCTCCAACACGCTCTTCCAGAACCCGGCCGTCCGCTTCGTCAACCTCAACATCGCCGCGTTCGACGCACACAAGCTGGCCGCGCGCACGCTGGTCGCGGACGCGAAGTCCGGTCTGGAGGCGCTGACTTCGAGCCTCGAAGGCCACCGCGTGGACCCCGCCTACGAGGCCGAGTACCGTGCGGGCAAGGAGAGTTGGCAGCGGGTGGTCGACACCGCGTTCACCGCCCCGGACGAGAACGCCGTACCGACCCAGACCCAACTCCTCGGTGCCCTCGACTCAGTTGTGGGCGACGACGACGTGGTGATCAACGCGGCCGGCTCGCTCCCCGGCGACCTGCACAAGCTGTGGCGGGCGCGCAGCCCGCGCCAGTACCACCTCGAATACGGCTACTCCTGCATGGGTTACGAGATCCCGGCGGCCATCGGTGTCCAGCAGGCCGCCCCCGGCACGCCCGTGTGGTCGCTGGTCGGCGACGGCACCTACCTGATGATGCCGACCGAGATCGTCACGGCGGTCCAGGAGGGCCTGCCGGTCAACCTGGTGCTGATCCAGAACCACGGCTACGCCTCCATCGGCGGCCTCTCCGAGTCGGTCGGCGGCGAGCGCTTCGGCACCGCCTACCGCTACCGGGCCGCCGACGGCACCTTCTCCGGCGCCCCGCTCCCGGTCGACCTCGCCGCCAACGCGGCCAGCCTCGGCATGGACGTCCTTCGCCCCAAGACCGTGCGCGAACTGCGCGAGGCACTGGCCGCGGCCCGCGCCTCCGACCGGCCGACGTGCGTCTACGTCGAGACCGACACCGCCACGCCGACCGCTCCCCCGGCCGAGGCCTGGTGGGACGTACCGGTCGCCGAGACCGCCTCGCGCGCATCGGCCGTACAGGCCCGCGAGGAGTACGACCGCCAGGTCGTAGACCGTCGCCGCCACCTCTGAACTCCCCTCCCCCGAAAGGCACTTGCACCATGAAGACGATCTCCCACTGGATCGACGGCAAGCCCGTCGAGAGCACGTCCGGCCGCTTCGGTCCCGTGTACAACCCGGCGACCGGCGCGCAGGAGAAACAGGTCGGCTTCGCGACCGTCGACGAGGTGGACGCCGCCGTCGCCTCCGCGAAGGCCGCGTTCGAGAGCTGGGGCACATCCTCGCTCGCCAAGCGCACCGCGATCCTGTTCAAGTACCGCGAGCTGCTGGACGCGCACCGCGACGAGATCGCCGAACTGATCACCGCCGAGCACGGCAAGGTGCACTCGGACGCGCTCGGCGAGGTCGCGCGCGGCATGGAGATCGTCGAACTCGCCTGCGGTATCAGCGTGCAGTTGAAGGGCGAACTGTCGACGCAGGTCTCGACCCGCGTCGACGTGGCCTCGATCCGCCAGCCGCTGGGTGTGGTCGCGGGCATCACGCCGTTCAACTTCCCGGCCATGGTGCCGATGTGGATGTTCCCCCTCGCCGTCGCGACCGGCAACACCTTCGTGCTGAAGCCCAGCGAGAAGGACCCGTCGGCGTCCTACCGGCTGGCCGAACTCGCCTCCGAGGCGGGCCTGCCGCAGGGTGTGCTGAACGTCGTGCAGGGCGACAAGGTCGCCGTCGACCGCATCCTGGAGCACCCGGACATCGAAGCCGTGTCCTTCGTCGGCTCGACTCCGATCGCGAAGTACATCCAGCTCAAGGCGGTTGAGCACGGCAAGCGCGTGCAGGCCCTCGGCGGTGCCAAGAACCACATGCTCGTCCTCCCGGACGCGGACCTGGACTTCGCGGCCGACCAGGCGATCAACGCGGCCTACGGCTCGGCCGGCGAGCGCTGCATGGCCGTCTCCGTCGTGGTCGCGGTCGGCGACACCGGCGACGAGCTGGTGAGCAAGATCGCCGAGCGCGCCGGCAGCCTGCGCATCGGTCCCGGCAACGACCCGGCGTCCGAGATGGGCCCGCTCATCACCCGCGAGCACCGCGACAAGGTCGCCTCCTACGTCGCGTCGGCCGCCGCCCAGGGCGCCGAGGTCGTCGTCGACGGCACCGGCTTCTCGGTCGAGGGCCACGAGGACGGCTTCTTCCTCGGCGTCTCCCTCCTCGACAAGGTGCCGCTGACGGCGGACGCGTACAAGGACGAGATCTTCGGCCCGGTCCTGGTCGTCGTCCGAGCCGAGTCCTACGACGAGGCCATCACCCTCATCAACAGCTCCCGTTGGGGCAACGGCACCGCGATCTTCACCCGGGACGGCGGCGCCGCCCGCCGCTTCCAGATGGAGGTCAAGGCGGGCATGGTCGGCGTGAACGTGCCGATCCCGGTGCCCGTCGGCTACCACTCCTTCGGCGGCTGGAAGGACTCCCTCTTCGGGGACCTCCACATCTACGGCAACGACGGCATCGCCTTCTACACGCAGGGCAAGGTGATCACCACCCGCTGGCCGGACCCGGCCGACGGTGGCATCAACCTCGGTTTCCCCAGCAACTCCTGACCATCCGTCACGATCCGTGAGGAGGTGCCCTCTGTGGCGAAGACCGGTGGCTACTCGCGTGCCATGACCGGATCCCCGCTCGACGGCCTGCATTTCGCCCTGGACCGCAACAGTCCGGTGCCGCTGTACTACCAGCTCGCGCGGCAGCTGGAGGCGGCGATCGAGCACGGCACCCTCGCGCCGGGCAACCTCCTGGGCAACGAGATCGACCTGTCGGTCCGCCTCGGCCTGTCCCGCCCCACCGTCCGCCAGGCCATTCAATCCCTTGTCGACAAGGGGCTGTTGGTCCGGCGGCGGGGTGTCGGCACGCAGGTGGTGCACAGCCAGGTCAAGAGACCGCTGGAACTCAGCAGCCTCTACGACGACCTGGAGTCGGCCGGGCAGGGACCGACCACGGAGGTGCTGCGCAACGAGGGCGTGCCCGCGACCGCGGATGTCGCGGCGGCCCTCGGGGTCGCGGAGGGCAGCGAGGTCACGCTCCTGGAACGGCTGCGCTCCACGCACGGTCAGCCGGTGGCGTTCCTGTGCAACTACCTTCCGGCCAATCTGCTCGAACTCGACACCGCCCGGCTGGAGTCGACGGGCCTGTACCGGATGCTGCGCACCGCCGGCATCACCCTGCACAGCGCCCACCAGACGATAGGCGCCCGCTCGGCCACCCCCGAGGAGGCCGCCCGCCTCGACGAGAAGGAGAACGCGGCACTGCTCACCATGCAGCGCACGGCCTACGACGACACGGGGCGGCCCGTCGAGTACGGGACGCACATCTACCGGGCGTCCCGGTACGCGTTCGACTTCCAGTTGCTGGTCAGGCCCTGACCGACCCGGCGGAGTCCAGGCGCTCGCGCTGCTCCGCCGTCAGTTCCAGGTCCACGGCCGCGAGGTTCTCCTCCAGCTGGGCCACCGACGAGGCCCCCGCGAGCGGGACGATCGGCAGCGGACCGCCCAACTGCCAGGCCAGTACGACCTGGTTGACGCTCGCCCCGGTCTCCTTGGCCACCTCCCGCAGCGCGGCGAGGCGGTCGGGGGTGCCGGGGTGGTCGTAGTCGGCGGGCAGGGGTTTGTCCTCGCGGGTGTAGGCGCCGGCCAGCAGGGGTGAGTAGGCGACCAGGGTGAGGGCGGGTTCGGCACGCAGATAGCCGAGCAGGTCCGGTCCCGCGCTGCCGAGGCTGCCGTCGGGGAACAGGTCGGACGGTACGTCGGTCCGGGGGCGCAGATAGCTGTGCTGGTACTGGAGGACCTCGTAGCCGGGCAGGCCGGCCGCGGCGGCGAGCGCGCGGGCCCGTTCCACCCGCCAGGCGGCGTGGTTGCTGACGCCGAGGAGACCGACGGTGCCCTCGGCGACCAGTTCGGCGAATCCCTCGATGGTCTCCTTCAGCGGAACGTTCTGGTCCTCGATGTGGGCGTACAGCAGGTCGAGTTTGTCCACGCCGAGACGTTCGCGGCTGCGCTCGGCCGACTCGCGGATCACCTTCGCGGACAGGCCCTCCGGGTTGTCGACGAATCCCGTACCGGGTGCCAGCGGGCGGGCGCCGAGCTTGGTCGCGATCACGATCTCGTCGCCTATGCCGCGGCTGCGCCGCCACCGGCCGAGCAGTTTCTCACTCTGGCCGCCCTGGCTGCCGTCGTGCCAGAAGGCGTAGTTGTCGGACGTGTCGATGAAGTTCCCGCCGGCCTCGACATAGTGGTCGAGCACGGCCAAGGAGGTCGCCTCGTCGGTGCGGGAACCGAACAGCATGGCCCCGAGCGCGAGCACGCTCACCTCGCGGCGGTGGGCCGGATCGGTGCCTATGGTGCGGTACTTCATGATGATCCCTCCCGTTCGCACCCGGTCCTCCGGGCACGAACGGGAGTCTCGCGCTTGAAGCGCACTTCAAGTCAAGCTTCCGGGCGCCTACTTGGCGAACGGCCCGTCCAGCGCCGCCCATTGGAGCAGCATGATGGTCTTGGCGTCGGCGATCTCACCGGTGCGGATCATCTCCAGGGCGCTGCGGAAGGGCAGTTCGAGGATCTCGATGTCCTCGCCCTCCTCCTGGAGGCCCCCGCCCTCGTGGGTGCGGGTCGAGGGGCCGTAGGAGGCGGCGTAGAAGCCGATGCGTTCGGTGACCGAGCCGGGGCTCATGTAGACGTCGAAGACGTGCTCCACCTCGCCCACCGTGTGGCCGGTCTCCTCGACCACCTCGCGCCGCACGGCCTCCTCCGGGTGCTCGTCCTCGTCGTCGAGGAGTCCGCCCGGGGTCTCGACGAGCATGCCGTCGGGGTGGCCGTTGACGTACACGGGGAAGCGGAACTGGCGGGTGAGCAGGACGGTTTCGCGCTCGGCGTCGTAGAGGAGCAGGGTCGCGCCGTTGCCGCGGTCGTGGGTCTCGCGTTCCTGGGTGGTCCAGGTGCCGTCGGCGTGCCGGAAGTCGAAGGTGGTGGTGCGCTCGACGTACCAGTGGCTGGAGAGCAGCTTCACGTCGCGGATCCTGACCCGGGGGTTGCCGGTCAGGTCGAGGCCGGTGCGGTCCAGGCCGGTGCGGCCCCGGCGGTCGGGGGTGTCGGCGCCCGCGGTCATCGGGTGCCGGCCAAAGGGGAGGAGACGATCGAGTTGTTCATGCTCGACGTCTATCACCCCGGGGTGTGGAACGTGTGGCCGAAACCGGTGAGCCGCAAGCCCAACCGATGTGCCGGTTGCGTTGATTCGTCACCTGCCGTCCCGTCGGCTGGGCATGCTGGGAGCATGTCTGAGCACGGTGATCAGGTTCCCGGCTACCGGGTGATCAGGATGGAAGCGCTGCAGGACGCCCCGGCAGCCGCCCTCGCGGACGTGGAGGCGTGGCAGGCCCGCGAGGCCTACCCGAAGGTCCTGGCCGGCGGCGGCCCGGTGTTCGGAGTGGCCGAGGAACTGGATTCCGGCGGCTGGCAGGTCATCTCCCGGTTCGGCAACATGGCCCCGCAGGGCTCCCGCGACACCCTGGCGACGACCTTCCGCCAGCGCGCGCGGGAAGCCGGCGACGCGGGCGACGCGGCGACCCAGCAGGAGTGGCTACGCGGGGCGGAGCGGCTGGACCGGGAGAAGGTTGACGAGCTCACGGTTCTCGGCCGGCGGTTCCGGGTCGTGCGGGCCGACCAGTTCATCCGGATGGGACCGACCGGACCGGAGCCGCCCCGGCCGTCCGACCCCGACCCGGCGAAGGTCGGGCACGCCCACGAACTCCCCAGCCGCACCACGGGGTTCGTGATCGACCCGTTCACCGCGACCGGCATGTCCGAGGGCATCCTGCGGATGGAACTGCTCTCGCTGGTCCGCGCCCCGGGCACGGCTCCCGCCCCCGTGCGCAAGGACTCGGTGCGCGCCCTGAAGACGCATCCCGGGGGTGTGCTGCTGCCCGCCGAGTTCACCGCGGCGGAGTACGCGGACGGCGGCTGGCAGCCGACGCAGATGACGAACCAGAGCCCGCAGGGGGCGCGGGACACGCTCACCACCTATCTGCGGGTGATGGCGCCCGCCATGGAGCAGCTCGACGAGGAGACGCGGGCCGAGTACGCGCGGGCGGCCGACCGGATCGACGCCGAGCGCTGCGACGAGATCGTGATCGACGGGTGCCGGACCCGGATCGTGCGGGTCGAACGGCTCGTCCGGATCGGCCCCGACGGTCCCGAGGGCCCGCGCCCCTCCGACCACGACCCGGAGCTGCCGACCGCGGTCCAGGAGGAACAGCTGCGTGCGCAGGGGCTGTTCGACGCGGACCGGGTGGTGAGCGAGGAGGAGGCCGAGCAGCAGCGGGTGGCGGAGGAGCAGGCGAAGGAGTTCCTGCGGCTGTTCGAGGAGCAGCGCCGACGGCGGGATGCGGCGGAGGGATCCTGAGCGCGGGGGTGGGGCCGGCAGCGCGGCCGGCCCCACCCTTTCCGCCGGCGGCGTCGGCTCTCGCCTTCGCCGGTGGTGTGTCAGCCCTTGCCGAGCATCGTGTTCATCTGCTCGATCTCGGCGCTCTGCGCCGAGATCACGTCGGCCGCGAGCTCGGTGGGGGCGGTAACTGCCGTCCGCCTTCTCGGTCTTGGCCATCGCCACGGCACCCTCGCGGTGTTGGACCATCATGTTGAGGAACATGGTGTCGAACATGGCACCGGAGGCCTTCTCCAGCTTGCCCATGTGCGCGCTGCTCGTCATGCCGGGCGTCGAGGACGCCATGTCGTGGCCCATGCCGGTCATGTCCTGGGGCACCTTCTCGCCCCAGGACGTGAGCCGGCCGGACATGGTCTTGATCTCGGGGTCCTGTGCGCCCTTGATCTTCGCGACGAGGCTCTTGACCTGGGCCGAGGAGGCGTGGTCGGCGGCGAGCGGGGCCATCTCCACGGCCTGCCGGTGGTGCTGGATCATCTCCTTGGAGAAGGAGACGTCGGCGGCGTTGTACCCGCCGGTCTTCGTCGCGCCGCTTCCCTTGCTGCCGCTGTTGTCGCCACAGGCGGCGAGTGCGAGGACGGCCACCGAGGCGGTGACGGTGAGAGCGACGGTACGACGGGCGAACCCGCATCGTGCGGTCATGGTGGTACTCCTGGAACTGGAACGGTTGTCCGTGCTGGGCATGCCGAAGCGCGCGGGTGGGCGCGCGGTCCGCTCCAGATCCGCAGGAGTTGGAGTTGGGAGAGGGAGGGTGGGGCCCGGCCGCCGTCGGGACCGCCGCCGGTCAAGGACCCGAGCGCGTCCGGCAGTTGGGCCCGGGCGGCCGCATCGGGCCGCAGCAGCGGAACCACGGCCGGAGTACCGGCGACGGAGGCGGAGGCGCAGGTCGCGTCCGCGTGGGTCGTGTGGCTGCCGCAGTCGCCCGCGTCGTGGTCGCGGGCGTCCGGCGTCGACGCCTTCTCGACCGTGGCCGGGGTCATGGCGGTCACGGCGTGCCCCGGCGCGGGATGGGCCAGGGGAACGGTCCCGAGTCCGTGCATCCCCAGGAGGCCCAGAAGCAGCGTGGCCACGAGCATCCCGTAGCGCCGCACCCTCGGCCGCGAGGCCGAGACGGGTGCCGGTGAGACCGCCCAGCTCGGCGGAGTCGCCGCTCACGGCCCGTTCGGCGCGCCGGAGTTGG
>NZ_JBFAJD010000062.1:0-35360 GCF_040655035.1 Streptomyces sp. NPDC050549 | reverse complement strand
GCTTCCCTACCCCACCGCTCTCGCGCACCGGGGGTACCCTTTCCTCGTTCCACGCACCGCACCCGCGGGGGGGTGCCCGCCCACCCCGGCCGGGGTGGGCGGCATCCGCCGTTTCAGGTCAGTGCAGATTGAGCCAGGGGCTGCGCGGGGACAGGTTGCCCTCCGTCGTCACGCCGTACATGTGCACGAAGGTCGTGAACTGACCTTTCCCGTGGAAGTCCGTGCCGTTGTACCGCTTGTTGACCACCTTGCCCGTTGGGCAGGAGTAGACCTTCTTGGAGACGATCTTCTCGCCGGTGGTGACGGCGGTGATCAGGATCTTGCACTTCGGGTGTTTCTTCCCCATGGAGACGATCGCGTAGGGGTGTCCGACCCGCGTGGCCTTCTTGCTCAGGCAGGCCTTCCAGGTGATCAGGGTGCTGTCGTTGGGATACGTGTCCACGTCCGAGTATGAGTAACACCCCCCGTTCCCTTCGGCGTAAGCCGCCGGCGCCGTGGTCATTCCTGCGGCTGCCAGAGCCGCGCACGCCGCTGCCACCGCAGCGGACCTCTTGAGCTGCATCGCAGGCTCACCCTCTCCGTTCCCGGACGACCCACCGGCCGCCCGTCGGCGGAGATCATTTCACGACGCTCACCCATTTGCGCAAAGAAGCAACCATGCCGGCGCGGCAACAGCCGGGAAATTCTGCCTACTTCAGCGCCAGCAACAACGTGTCCGACGGCGAGCACCACACCGCCCGCGCCTCCCCGAACCCCTTCTCGCGCAGCACGCGCGCGTGCCATGCCGCCGAGGGCATGTCGCCGTCCGCGTGGGCGCCGTAGATCTCGAAGCGGCGGGCGGTCGGCACGGCGAGGACCGGGTCCTGGGCGGCGAGTTGCCACCACTCGGCCCAGTCGAGGGCGCCGTTCCGCTGGGCCTTTTCCATACGGGCGTGACTGCGGGTGCGCTCGATCGCGTTGATCCGGGGCGTGGTGTCGTCGATCATGTGGTCGGCGTTCATGAAGACGCCGCCATAGCGGACGAGTTCGGCGAGTTCGCCGTAGAGGGCCGCGAGGGGTTCGTTGCGCAACCAGTGCAGGGCCGTGGCGGTGAGGACCGCGTCGTACGAGTCGTACGGCAGCTCCGTCGTCCACCGCGGGTCCTTGAGGTCGGCCGTGACGAAGGAGACCCGCTCGTCGCCCTCGAAGGTGCCGCGGGCGATGGCGAGGAGGGCGGGATCGAGGTCGACGCCGGTGCTGGTGGCGTTCGGGAAACGGGCCAGCAGCCTGGCCGTGATGCTGCCGGTGCCGCAGGCGAGGTCGAGGACGCGCGGCTCGGGCCCGACGCAGGCCTCGACCATGTCGAGCATGATCCGGAAGCGGTCCTCCCGGTCGGGCATGTACCACTCCTGCTGCCGGTCCCAGCTCTCCTGCCAGGACTGCCAGTCGGTTCCGACACCGGTCGTCATGAGGACCCCCTGTCCACTCGCTGTCGTGGTACCGCTACCGCAGTACCACCGCCGTAATACCCTGGAAGCACGATCAGCTGTTACCCGACCGCATCCACGACCATAGAGCGCCTCCGTAAGGACTACAAGTGGAACTGGCCTATTACTCGGACTATGCCGTACGCCTCGTCAACACCGAGGAGCCGGCCCGGGGCAAGGACGTCCTGACCTCGGTCGAGGCCGTGCGGGACCTGTTCGGCAGCAACAAGGAGGCGGCCCGCCGCGCCACCGACGCCGACGTCACCCGCTTCCGTTCGGTCCGGGCGCGGCTGCGGGCGGTCTTCGAGGCGGCCGACGGCGGCGACGAGACCCTCTCCGTGAACCTGCTGAACTCACTCCTCCTGGAGTTCCCGGTCAGTCCGCAGATCTCCGGGCACAACCACCGGGACGACGACGGCCGCCCGCTGTGGCACATGCACCTCGCGGACCACCCGTCGAACGCGACCGCCGGCTACGCGGCCATCGCCGCGATGGGCCTGGCCTTCCACCTCACCGAGTACGGCGTCGACCGGCTGGGCCTGTGCGAGGCGCCCCCGTGCCGCAACGCCTACCTCGACACCTCGACCAACCGCTCCCGGCGCTACTGCTCGGACCGCTGCGCGACCCGCGCCAACGTGGCCGCCTACCGGGCCCGGAAGCGCCTGGAGGCCGACCGGTCGGAGAGGACGGGCCTGGCGGCCGAGAGCGCCCAGCGGGCGAGCGCGAACGGCGAACGCCGACCGGGCTTGAGCGGCCGGTAGCGGAAACGCACCTTGCCCAGCACCAGGTCCTCGGGCACGGCGCCGTAGTCCGTACTGTCCCCACCGGCGAACGCGTTGTCCCCGAGCACCCACCAGCCGCCGTCCCGCCGCTCCACGGCCCGCTTGACGACCAGCAGGTCCTGCTGGAACGGATGCCGCAGCACGACGATGTCCCCGGGCCTGATCCTGGCGCCGTACTGCACCACGAGCAGATCCCCGTGGACCAGCGTCGGCACCATGGACGGCCCGGTCACCTCGGCCGTCCCGAAGGGCAGTACGGCCCTCCCGCGCTCGGTCTCCTGCGACAGCTCCGGCATCCCCGGCACCTCCCCGGTCCTATCCTCCACCAGTCTGAGTCCGACCCCGGACTTTTGTCCTAAGCGCATGGGGGCACTCGCGAAATCAGCTTCTCCAGGGAGTAATGTCCCACCTGAGAAGACGATCACGAGGAAGGAACGCTCCATGCTTTCCCGCCTGTTTGCCCCCAAGGTGAAGGTCAGCGCGCACTGCGACCTGCCCTGCGGTGTGTACGACCCGGCCCAGGCCCGCATCGAGGCGGAGTCGGTGAAGGCCGTACAGGACAAGATGGCCGCCAACGACGACCCGCACTTCCAGGCGCGTGCCACCGTCATCAAGGAGCAGCGCGCCGAGCTCGCAAAGCACCACGTCTCGGTGCTCTGGAGCGACTACTTCAAGCCCCCGCACTTCGAGAAGTACCCGGAGCTGCACCAGCTGGTCAACGACGCCCTGAAGGCCCTCTCGGCCGCCAAGGCGTCCACCGACCCGGCGACGGGCCAGAAGGCGCTGGACTACATCGCCCAGATCGACAAGATCTTCTGGGAGACCAAGAAGGCCTGACACACCCGGCAACCCCGGCCCGACCGGCGATCGGTGCACCATCGCGGGTTCAGCGGGCAGGGGTCATCGGGCATGTGCCACCGGGCATGACGAAGGGGCCCGACCGGTTCGCCGGGCGGGCCCCTTCGTCGTACCCCCACCCCCTCCCGCCCCGTGCCATCCTTGACCCCGTGAATCGCGAAGACCTCGTACGGCTGCGCCAGGCCCGCGACCGGATGAACCGCGAGTACGCCGAGCCCCTCGACATGGCGTCGATCGCGCGGACCGCGCTGATGTCGCCCGGCCACTTCCAGCGGAGCTTCCGCGCCGCGTACGGGGAGACGCCGTACAGCTATCTCATGACGCGGCGGATCGAGCGGGCGAAGGCGTTGCTGCGACGCGGGGATCTGAGTGTGACGGAGGTGTGCATGGCCGTCGGCTGTACCTCGCTCGGTTCGTTCAGCTCCCGTTTCACCGAACTGGTCGGCGAGACCCCCAGCGCCTACCGCGCCCGCTCCCACGAGGCCGGCGCGGTGATCCCGTCCTGCGTGGCCCGCACTTTCACGCGGCCAAACCGGGCGGGACCGCCGCTGCGCCCCTAATCTGACGTTCATGGATCTCAAACTCCGCCAGTGCTTCATCGCCGTCGACGACCACGACAAGGCCCTCGCCTTCTACTGCGACGTGCTGGAGCTGGAAATCCGTAACGACGTCGGTTTCGAGGGCATGCGGTGGGTGACCGTGGGGTCGCCCTTGCAGCCGGACGTGGAGATCGTGCTGGAGCCGCCGGCCGCGAACCCGGACGCCTCCCCCGCCGACAAGCAGGCCATGGCCGAACTGCTCGCCAAGGGCACCCTGCGCGGGGTCAACTTCACCACCGCCGACTGCGACGCCCTCTACGCCCGCGTCCAGGAGTCCGGCGCCGAAGTGGTCCAGGAGCCGACCGACCAGCCCTACGGCGTCCGCGACTGCGCGTTCCGTGACCCGGCCGGGAACATGCTGCGGTTCATGCAGCGCAGCGGGGACTGAAATCCGCGGGGCGGGTCGCGTCCTCCGGCTTACGATCGCGCCATGAACACCCCCGCCGGCATCCGCTGGACCTACGCCTTCGTCGACCGCCCGCGCGCGCTCCTCGGCCCCGCCCATGCCTTCTGGACGGCTGTCACGGACACCCGGCTGTCCGAACCGCGCGGTGAGGAGGGCGAGTTCGTCACCCTGCTGGTGGAGGGGGCGGATCCCTGCGTGAAGGTGCAGGGGGTCGAGGCCGGCCCGGGCGGGGCTCATCTCGACTTCTCCGTCGAGGACGTGTCGGCGTTCGTGGCGTCCGCACTGGCGCTCGGCGCGGACGCCGTCGCCGGGCACGACGGCTGGGCCGTACTCCGGTCCCCCGCCGGGCAGTTGTTCTGCGCGGTCCCCTGGCACGGCGAGTCGCTACGACCGCCCGTCGTGGACGGCAGCCGCCTCGACCAGGTGTCCCTCGACATCGGACCCGGCTCCTATGACGCCGAAGTCGCCTTCTGGAGCGCCCTGTTGCCCGATTGGGCGTCACTGCGGGGCACGCTCCCCGAGTTCCATGTGCTCAAGCCGCCGCCCGGCCTGCCGATCCGCATCCTGCTCCAGCGGCTCGGCGGGGAACGCCCCGCCTCCGCCCATCTCGACCTGGCCTGCGCGGACATCGACACGACCAGGGCACGGCACGAGCGGCTCGGCGCGAGTGTCGTCTCCCACGGCACCCACTGGACCGTGATGCGGGACCCGTCGGGCGGTGTCTACTGCCTGACGGGGCGCGACCCGGAGACCGGCGGGCTACCCGGCCGCTCCTAGCGACTCAGCCCGCCCACGTCTCCACGCCGACCACCGCGTCCACCGGAATCGGCCCGTAGACGTGCGGGAACTCCTCGCCGCCCGGCTTCGGCGCCTCGTACTTCAGCGGTGCGCCGAGCCGTCCCGGGTCCACCTCCAGGACCACCAGGTCGTCGGGGCGGTCGTAGGAGCCGTACAAGAAGGCTGCCACGCGCGGGAGTTGGGCGCGGGTCGAGCAGTGGATGAAGCCCTCCTCCTGGAGGGTGCGGCCACGGGTCGACCACTCGTAGACACCGCGCTCGCGGGCCGCGTCCCAGAGGGTGCGTTCGGTGATGTGGAGGATGGTGGCGGTGGGTTCGGATTCCGGCATACGCCCACGCTACGGCCCCTGCGCCGGCCTCGCCACGCCCCCCGGGCCGACCCTCGCTACGACCTCGGTTCGCGCCACATCGGGTACATGCGCGGGCCGCCGGGGAGGTCGAGAGTGGTGTCGGTGAAGCTGTAGCCGAGCCGTTCGTACAGCTTGGTGCTGCGCTCGCTGCTCGCCTCCAGGTACGCGGGCAGGCCCTCGCGGTCGCAGCGCTCCAGGACGTGCCTGATCAGCGCGGCGCCGATGCCCTCGCCCTGTCGGCCCGGTCTCACGGCGATCATCCACAGATACTCGTGCGCCCGGCCGGTGGGATGCCCCTCGTCCATGAGCCGGGCGATCGTCTCGACCCGCTCGTTGTCCGGATCCACGAACTCCCGCAGCGCCACGGCCTCGTCCGCGCCGTCCGCCGCGTGCGCCTCCCCCGGCATCGACAGCCACAGCGCGCAGGCCGCGCCGTCCTCGGCCAGGTCGATACGTCCGCCGGCGAACACGGAGTCCGTGAAGGCGGCCATCAGCTTGTGGTGGGTCGTACGGCGGTACTCGGCGTCGGGGAAGATCCAGCCGCTCACCGGATCGTCCTGGAAAGCATCGTCCAGCAGCCGGACCACCAGCTCCCGGTCGCCCTCGCCCGCCGCCCGTATCGCCACGCCCATGTCCCGCCCCTTAGCTCTCAACCACCGTCATCTGAACGGGTGTTGAGACTAGCGGGCCTCACGGGCGAGTGAGCCGAAGGGGCGCGTCGTTGTCGAGAGGCCGAGCGCGCGGAGGCCCGAAGGGTCGAGCACGGTCGGCCTCTCGACAACGACTTTGGCGCCCCGAAGGCGAACCGGGCCAAAAGAAAGGGGGTGCGGGCCCCGCGCACCGTGGGGATGCGCGGGACCCGCCGGTCCGGAGCCCGGTGGCCGTGCGGAGTCAGGGCCGCACGGTTCCCGGAGGCTCCGGAGTCCTCAACTGCTGCGCCGGGTGACGAACTCGGCCAGCGCGAGCAGACCGCCCGCGTCCTGCGGGTCGGGGATCGCCCGGGCCAGCTCCTGCACAGCCCGCGCCATCCGGTCGGCCGCCTGCGCCTGCGCCCAGTCCCGGCCGCCCGCCCGCTCCACGGCGAGCGCGGTGCGCTCCAAGTCCCCTTCCTCGTACGGCAGTCCGTACAGTTCGGCGAGCTCCGCGGCCGCCGGGGTGCCCGAGGTGAGCGCGGCGACCACGGGCAGCGACTTCTTGCGTACGGCGAGGTCGGCGCCTGCCGGTTTGCCGGTGCGGCCGGGGTCGCCCCATATGCCGATGACGTCGTCGATCAGCTGGAAGGCGAGCCCGGCCTGCCGGCCGAACGCGTCCAGCGCCTCCACGTCCTCGGCGGACGCCCCCGCGTACAGCGCGCCCACCGCGCAGGCGCAGCCGAGCAGCGCGCCGGTCTTGGCCTCGGCCATGGCGAGCACCTCGTCGAGGGTGACCTCGCCGGGGGCGCGCTTCTCCATGGCGGTGTCCACGTGCTGGCCCGCGCACAGTTCGACGACACAGTCCGCGAGCCGGGCGGCGGCGGCCGAGGACGCCGGGTGCGGGTCCTCGGCGAGCAGCCGCAGCGCCAGCGCCTGGAGCGCGTCCCCGGCGAGGATCGCGTCCGGGTCGCCGAACACGGTCCACGCGGTGGGCCGGTGTCTGCGGGTGGTGTCCCGGTCCATCACGTCGTCGTGCAGCAAGGTGAAGTTGTGGACCAGCTCCACCGCAGTCGCGGCCCGCAGCGCGCCCGCCCGGGCCCGTTCGCCACCGAGCGCGGTGGCCGCGGTGAGGACGAGGGCGGGGCGGATCGCCTTGCCCGCGTTGCCCGCCGCCGGGGAGCCGTCCGCGTGCTCCCACCCGAAGTGGTAGAGCGCGATCCGGCGCATCGAGCCGGGCAGCGAGTCGATCGCCGAGCGCAGTTCGGGGTCGACGGTCGCCCGGGCCTCCTCCAGGATCCCCGCGGCCTCGTGCCCGTCGGCCGGCTGCGTCCGGTCAGGATGCTGTTTCGTCTCCGCCCTGAACTCGGCCATGGGGTCCCCCTCGGAGAGTCCGCGGACGGTGGCGTTTCCACTGCGGCTGAGCACATGTGACCGGGGTGTACCCGCCCTGAAGGGCGGGGACACCGCGTCCAGCTGCTGAAACGTCACCTCCAGCGGCCGATCTCGACGTTCTCCAGGACGCCGAGGGCGTCCGGCACCAGGACCGCCGCCGAGTAGTAGGCCGTCACGAGGTACTTGATGATCGCCTGTTCGTTGATGCCCATGAAGCGCACCGACAGGCTCGGCTCGATCTCGTCCGGGATGCCGGCCTGCTGGAGGCCGATGACGCCCTGGTCGGCCTCGCCGGTACGCATGGCGATGATCGAGGTGGTCCGCCGGTCGCTGACCGGGATCTTGTTGCACGGGTAGATCGGCACCCCGCGCCAGGTGGGGATGCGGTTGCCACCGACGTCGACGGACTCCGGGACGAGGCCGCGCTTGTTGAGTTCGCGGCCGAACGCGGAGATCGCGCGCGGGTGGGCGAGGAACAGCTTGGTGCCGCGCCGCCTGCTGAGCAGCTCGTCCATGTCGTCCGGGCTGGGCACGCCGTCGTGGGGCTGGAGCCGCTGGTCGTACTCGCAGTTGTTGAGCAGGCCGAACTCGCGGTTGTTGATCAGCTCGTGCTCCTGGCGCTCCTTCAACGCCTCGACAGTGAGCCGGAGTTGCTGTTCCGTCTGGTTCATCGGCTGGTTGTAGAGATCGGCCACGCGCGAGTGGATGCGCAGGACGGTCTGGGCGACGCTCAGTTCGTACTCGCGCGGCCGGGCGTCGTAGTCGACGAAGGTGTGCGGGATGTCCGGCTCGCCGGAGTGGCCCGCGGCGAGGTCGATCGCCTTCTCGCCGTACTTGTTGGTGCGCTGCTCGGGGATCGCGCGCAGTTGCGTGAGGTGTTCGCGCAGGGTGTCGGAGCGCTCCGCGACCTGCTCGACGTCCCCGCGGGCCAGCACGAGCACCGTGCAGGCGGTGTCCGCGCGGGCCGTGTACTCCCAGATGGCCTCCGGGTCCAGCAGTGCCTGGTCGCCGAAGTAGGCGCCGTCGGCGAGGACTCCGAGGACCGTGTCGTCGCCGTAGGGGCCCGTGCCGATCTTCTCCACCCTGCCGTGCGCCAGCAGGTACACCTCGTCGGCCTGGCTGCCGAACGACGCGATCGCCTCCCCCGGGGCGAACTCGCGCTGCCTGCAGCGGACGGCCAGTTCCGAGAGGACCTCCTCGTCCTCGTAGTCCCGCAGCGCGGGCAGTTCGCCGAGCTCCGCGGGGATGACCTCGACGCGGTCGCCGGTCTTCACGAATGTCACCCGGCCGTCGCCGACGGAGTAACTCAGCCGTCGGTTGACCCGGTATGTGCCACCCTGCACGTTCACCCACGGCAGTGTGCGCAGGAGCCAGCGGGAGCTGATCTCCTGCATCTGCGGTGCGGACTTGGTGGTGGTGGCCAGGTTCCGCGCAGCCGCCGTGCCAAGGCTCTGCTGCGGCTTGTTCTGCTCCGCGCGGACCTCTTCGCCTACCGACATAGAGAAATGCCCTCCCCATTCATGCCGGGCCTGTGCGCCCGGCATCGTTCTCGCGCACCAGCCTTCCTCACTCAGCGTGCCGGTGGTATTACCCGAAAGAGCGGGAATGGATCTTCACGTGCTGGGCACAGGGCCGTTTACCTCGAATGTTGTTCGAGTTGCGGTCGGGGCCGTCGTTGTCCGGATCGGCTCGCACGCCGTACGAACAAGTCGTCCGTACCGCATTTTTTCGGTACAAGCGGCGATAACAGGCGGCCGTGCACGTCGGCCGCCGCACAGCACGAAGGAGGCGTTCATGGCCTCACCCATGTCCGCGGGCGGTTTCCTGGCCGGTCTGAAGGCGGAGGGCCTCACGGTCGTCGAGGTCGGCGACTGGGAGCACCACAACCGCAACCACAAGGGGCCGTGGGGTCCCGTCCACGGCGTGATGATCCACCACACGGCCTCCAGGGGCAGCGCGCACACGGTGGACCTCTGCCGCGAGGGCCGCCCGGACCTGCCCGGACCGCTGTGCCACGGCGTCATCACCAAGGACGGCACCGTCCACCTGGTCGGCTACGGCCGCGCCAACCACGCGGGCCTGGGCGACGACGACGTACTGCGCGCCGTGATCGCCGAGAAGCGGCTGCCGCACGACAACGAGGCCAACACCGACGGCAACCGGCACTTCTACGGCTTCGAGTGCGAGAACCTCGGCGACGGCGAGGACCCGTGGCCCGAGGCCCAGTTGGAGACGATCGAGAAGGCCGCCGCGGCCATCTGCCGCCACCACGGCTGGTCGGAGCGGTCGGTGATCGGGCACCTGGAGTGGCAGCCCGGAAAGGTGGACCCGCGCGGGTTCACGATGGATTGGCTGCGCGAGCGGGTCCGCGACCGGCTGAAGTGACCCCGGGGGGACGCGGGTGACACGGGAGACTCGGGCGGCCCGGGTGACAATGGTGCCGTGACCAGCCCCGACCTCGCCGCTCTACGGCCCCGGCTGCCGTCGCCGGTGGAGGAGATCCCGGACGGGCGCTTCGGCCGGCACGGTGTCCGGCTGCTGCTGAAACGGGACGACCTGATCCACCCGGACCTGATCGGCAACAAGTGGCGCAAACTCGCGCCCAACCTCGCGGCGGCGGCCGGCCGTACGGTCGTCACCTTCGGCGGCGCCTACTCCAACCATCTGCGCGCCACCGCCGCCGCGGGCCGTCTCCTGGGCCTGCGCACGGTCGGCGTGGTCCGCGGCCAGGAGCTGGCGGACCGCCCGCTCAACCCGTCCCTGGCCCGGTGCGCGGCCGACGGGATGCGTCTCCACTTCGTCGACAGGTCGATGTACCGGCGCAAGAGCGAGCCCGAAGCACTGGCCGGCATCCTGCGCGAGGTGGACGCGGAGGACGCGTACGTCGTCCCCGAGGGCGGCAGCAACTCCCTTGCCGTGCGCGGCTGCCGGGCCCTGGGTGAGGAACTGCGCGCGCGTGCCGACGTCGACGTGGTCGCCCTCGCCTGCGGGACCGGCGGCACACTGGCCGGGCTGGCCGCGGGACTCGCCCCCGACCAGCGGGTGTTGGGGATACCGGTCCTCAAGGGCGGCTTCCTGGGCGCCGATGTCACGGCCCTTCAGGAGCGGGCCTTCGGCGGCCGGCGCGGCGACTGGTCGCTCGACGAGCGCTTCCATTTCGGCGGCTACGCGCGCGTACCGGCCGAACTCGACGCCTTCGCCGGGGACTTCGAGGACCGGCACGGGCTGCCCGTCGAGCGTCTCTATGTCGCCAAGTCGCTGTACGGACTTGTTGCCCTCGCGGGCGAAGGTGCCTTCCCGCGCGGGACCACGGTCGCCGCTGTCATCACCGGGCGCCCCTTCCCGTGATCTTCTAGGCGGCCTCCCGATAGGCCGCCGCCTCCTCCAGGTCCAGCCTGCGCAGCAGGGTGCGCAGCATCTCGTCGTCGATGTAGCGGCCGTCGCGCAGGCGCACGAACATCGAGCGTTCGGCACTGATCATCTCGCGGGACAGACGGCGGTAGGTGTCGTCGACCGTCTCGCCGGTCACGGGGTTGGTGGCGCCCAGGCGCTCCCACACGGCGTTGCGGCGGCGCTCCAGGACCTCGCGGAGCCGGTCGGCCAGCGGAGGCGGCAGGGCGTTGCGCTCGTCCTCCAGAAGGGCGTTCAGGCGCTTCTCGGCCACCCGGGAGGCCTGCGCCTGGGCGTTGGCCTCGGCGAGCGTCTCGGCCTGGGGGTCGCGCCCGGGGAATTTCAGCAGCCGGATGATCGGGGGCAGGCTCAGGCCCTGCACCACCAGGGTCCCGATGACCGTCGTGAAGGTCAGGAACAGGATGATGTTGCGCTGCGGGAAGGGGGCGCCGCCGTGGACCGTGAGCGGGATCGAGAAGGCGATGGCCAGCGAGACCACGCCCCGCATGCCGGCCCACGCGGTGGTCATCGCCCCCTTCCAGGTGGGGTTGTCCTCGCGTTCCCTGATCCGCGCCGAGAACATGCGGGGCAGGAAGGCCGCCGGATACACCCACACGAACCGGGTCACGACGACGACCAGGAAGAGGGCGATCGCGTACAGGGCGGCGTCCAGGCCCCGGTACTCGCCAAGTCCCTTGAGCACCACCGGCAGTTGCAGCCCGATCAGGGCGAACACCGCCGACTCCAGGACGAAGGCGACCATCTTCCAGACCGCCTCCTCCTGGAGGCGGGTCGCGAAATCGACCTCCCACGCGCGGTGGCCCAGATAGAGCGCCACGACCACGACGGCGAGCACTCCGGAGGCGTGCACCTGCTCGGCGACCGCGTAGGCGACGAACGGGATCAGCAGGGAGAGCGTGTTCTGCAGCAGCGCCTCCTTGAGGTGGGTGCGCAGCCAGTGGATCGGCACCATCATCAGGAGCCCGACACCGACACCGCCGACGGCCGCGAGCAGGAACTCCCCGATACCGCCCGCCCAGGTGGCGCCCTCGCCGACCGCCGCCGCGAGCGCCACCTTGTAGGCGGTGATCGCGGTGGCGTCGTTCAGCAGGGACTCGCCCTGGAGGATCGTCGTGATCCGCGAGGGCAGTCCCACCCGGCGGGCCACCGCCGTCGCGGCGACCGCGTCCGGCGGCGCCACCACCGCGCCGAGCACCAGCGCCGCGGTCAGCGGCAGCCCCGGGACGATCACGTAGGCGGCCCAGCCGACGACGAACGTGGCGAAGAGCACGTACCCCACCGACAGCAGCGCCACGGGCCGCAGTTGGGCCCGCAGGTCGAGGTAGGAGCTGTCGGTGGCCGACGTGTAGAGCAGCGGGGGCAGCAGCAGCGGCAGTACGACGTCGGGGTCGAGGGTGTAGTCCGGGACCCCCGGGACGTACGAGACGGCCAGCCCGACCGCGACCAGCAACAGCGGCGCCGGCACGGGGGTGCGCCGGGCCCCGGCGGCCACCGCGGCACTTCCCGCCACCAGCAACAGCAGTGGCATCACGTCCATCGTCCTCGCCCGCCCTCGTTTTTCCGCGCGGCCAACCGCACAGCCGTCGTAATCTGGCAATCATGAAACAGTGCACGCACGCCGACGCGCTGCCGCTCCCGGAACCGGAGCCCCAGAGCGAGACCTGCCTCGAGTGTCTGGCGGCCGGCACCCACCCCGTACAGCTGCGACTCTGCCTCTACTGCGGCCACGTCGCCTGCTGCGACTCCTCGCCCCTGCGCCACGCGACAGCACATCACAAGGAATCCGGGCATCCGGTGATGCGGACCTACGAACCCGGTGAGAGCTGGCGCTGGTGCTTCGTCGACCACGTACTCCTGTGACCCCGTAATCCGACCGCCGGTTTCGACGGTTCGACCGTCTGACGTCTGGGTACGTCAACCCGGCGCGCGCTCTTCCCAATTGGGCCCGCAGGACCCCTAGCCACGGAGCGTATCCGTAGGTTTACTATGAGTGACAGCATGGGGTTGGGGTCCCGGGGACAGGAAAGTTCGGAGCGCGGTAGCGTCACCGCTGAACCAAGTATCGCGTTACCCCGGGGGGCGACCCCTGGGCCCCCGAAAGAGCTTGTACCACCTTGGAGGTGAGGGTGTCCCAGATCGCAGGCGAGCCCGCGACCCAGGACTTCGTGGAAGTCCGGCTGCCGGCTGCGGGTGCCTACCTGTCGGTGCTGCGTACGGCCACGGCCGGCCTCGCAGCCCGTTTGGACTTCACCCTCGACGAGATCGAGGACCTCCGCATCGCGGTGGACGAGGCCTGCGCGATCCTGCTCCAGCAGGCCGTGCCCGGCTCAGTGCTCAGCTGTGTCTTCCGGCTCGTGGACGACTCGCTCGAAGTCACCGTCTCCGCCCCGACGACGGACGGTCACGCGCCCTCGCGCGACACCTTCGCCTGGACCGTGCTCTCGGCCCTCGCAGGGAAGGTCTCATCGGCAGTCGACGAGGACAAGACCGTTTCGATCAGCCTCTACAAACAGCGCGGCGCGGGACCCGGGCCGGCGTGAGGAACGGGGACGGGCCGGTGCGGGACGAAGAGCGCGGCACACGGGAGCTGCCGGCCGAGGGCGGCACGGGCGGAGCACGCCGCACGGCGGACGCCGGTCCCCTGGTGCCCTGCGGCGGAATCCCCGAGCAGGCCCGGCCGCATCCGGAGGACGAGCCCTCGGAGGCCGGTATGACGGACGACGGTCAACGTGAGCAGGACGGTGCCGTGCGTATTGGTGGGGTCTCCCCTGTTGCCGGGGGTTCCCCCGCTCCGACTGAGTCGAGCGTGGGGGAGGAGGCGAAAGCTCGGGGAAGGGCGACGGACCAGGCGATGAGCGAGCACGAGCGGGACGACGTGGCGGGCGCGCAAGGCGTGCAGAGCGTGCAGAGCACCCGGCACGACCCCCAGGACCGCAGCGGAGCGCGCGCTCTCTTCATCGAGCTGCGCACGCTCAAGGACGGCAGCGTCGAGTACGCGGAGCTGCGCAACCGGCTGGTCCGTATGCACCTGCCGCTCGTCGAGCACCTCGCTCGCCGTTTCCGCAACCGCGGCGAGCCGCTGGACGACCTGACCCAGGTCGCCACCATCGGCCTGATCAAGTCGGTCGACCGCTTCGACCCGGAGCGCGGTGTCGAGTTCTCGACGTACGCGACCCCGACGGTCGTCGGCGAGATCAAGCGGCACTTCCGCGACAAGGGCTGGGCGGTGCGCGTCCCGCGCAGGCTCCAGGAGCTGCGTCTGTCGCTGACCACGGCGACGGCCGAGCTCTCGCAGCGGCACGGCCGCTCCCCCACGGTCCACGAGCTGGCCGAGAAGCTCGGCATCTCGGAGGAGGAGGTCCTGGAGGGCCTGGAGTCCGCCAACGCGTACTCCACGCTGTCCCTGGACGTCCCGGACACGGACGACGAGTCCCCGGCGGTCGCGGACACCCTGGGCGCGTACGACGAGGCCCTGGAGGGCGTCGAGTACCGCGAGTCGCTCAAGCCGCTCCTGGAGGACCTGCCGCCCAGGGAGAAGCGGATCCTGCTGCTGCGTTTCTTCGGCAACATGACGCAGTCGCAGATCGCGCAGGAGGTCGGCATCTCCCAGATGCACGTGTCCCGGCTGCTGGCCCGGACACTGGCCCAGCTTCGGGAGAAGCTCCTCGTGGAGGAGTAGGACCGGGCCGGAGGCTAGCCCTTCGGCTCTTCGGTACGGCGGCCGGGCCCTCGGATTCCGAGGGCCTGTGTCGTCGCCGGGTTGACCAGCAGCACCAGCGAGGCGACCGCGACGACCGCGAGCGCGATCCCGGCCGGGATGGCCACGCTGTCGGCCTGGAGCAGGTTGTAGGCCACAGGCAGCGCCATGATCTGCGTGATGACGGCGGGGCCCCGGCTCCAGCTCCGCCGGCCGAGCAGTCCGCGTGCGGCGAGCAGCGGCAGCAGCGCGAGCACCGCCAGGGTCACGCCTCCGGTCACGGCCTGCTGCCGGTCGTCCGGGTCGCCGGTGAGCCCCAGGACGAGCATCCACACACCGCCGACGGCCAGCGCGAGACCCTCCAGCGCGACGAGGACCGCCGCGTAGGTCAGACGGCGCGGACGGGGTCCGTCGGGGCCGTCGGTCTCCGTCTCCGGGGCGGGGGTCTGCTCAGCGCTCACCCCAGAAGGGTAGCCCTCGGAAAACGGCCCCAGGTGTCCAGGCTCACGCCCTCTCCTCTTACCGAACCCCTACCTCGGTATGGGACGGGTACCCCCCAGTAGGTACGCTGCAACTCATGCGTGCACTTCTCGTGGTCAATCCGGCGGCAACCACCACAAGCGCACGTACGCGCGACGTCCTGCTCCACGCGCTCGCCAGCGAGATGAAGCTGGAGGCGGTCACCACGGAGTACAGAGGCCACGCGCGCGACCTCGCCCGGCAGGCCGCGGAGGGCGGAAACGTCGACCTGGTGGTGGCCCTCGGCGGCGACGGCACCGTCAACGAGGTGGTCAACGGCCTGCTGCACACCGGCCCCGACCCGGAGCGCCTGCCCGGCCTCGCCGTGGTCCCCGGCGGTTCCACCAACGTCTTCGCCCGCGCCCTGGGCCTGCCCAACGACGCCGTGGAGGCCACCGGCGCCATCCTCGACGCCCTGCGCGAGGGCAGCGAGCGCACGGTCGGTCTGGGGCTGAGCTCCGGGACGCCCGGCACCGAGGACGAGGCGGTGCCGTCGCGCTGGTTCACCTTCAACGCCGGGCTCGGGTTCGACGCGGGGGTCGTCGGGCGGGTCGAGCAGCAGCGGGAGCAGGGCAAGAAGTCCACGCACGCGTTGTACGTGCGTCAGGTGGTCCGGCAGTTCCTGGGGGAACAGCACCGCCGGCACGGGACGATCACTCTGGAGCAGCCCGGGGAGGATCCGGTCACCGATCTCGTGGTGGCCATAGTCTCGAACACCTCGCCCTGGACGTATCTCGGCAATCGCCCGATGTACACGTCACCTAAGGCGTCGTTCGATAAAGGCCTCGACGTACTCGGTCTCAGCCGCCTGTCCAGCGCCGCGGTTGCCCGGTATGGCACCCAGTTGCTCACTTCGTCCCCCGAGCGCGGACCCCATGGCAAGCACGCTGCGGCTCTGCACGACCTGACCGAGTTCACCTTGCATTCGAAGGCCCCGTTGCCCCTCCAGATGGACGGCGACCACCTCGGACTGCGTACGAGCGTGACGTTCACAGGCGTACGCCGTGCACTGCGTGTGATTGTGTGAGCAGAAAGGGCTGAAGTCCTTTCACTCGAACGTTTAGACCAGGATCCACCCCATGGAAGTACGGCTGTGACCTAGTCGACACCGAGGAATCAAAAAAAACTTTCCAGAAGGGGTTGTATCCGCCGCTGAGGTTTGCGAGTCTCTACGTGGCGATCGAGACGGCCCGCAACACCGGCCTCCACGGATCGCCGGAACCCCTCTTCAATCCACAGGACCCCGCCAGTGAACCTGGCGTTCGGCCCTTCACTTGTTGAGGGATTCGTGAAAGCGTTCACATTCACAAGCAACCCGCACGTAATACCAAGGAGAGGTAGCAGCCATGGACTGGCGTCACAACGCCGTTTGCCGCGAGGAAGACCCCGAGCTCTTCTTCCCCATCGGCAACACCGGTCCTGCGCTGCTGCAGATCGAGGAAGCCAAGGCCGTCTGCCGTCGCTGCCCCGTTATGGATCAGTGTCTGCAGTGGGCGCTCGAGTCCGGCCAGGACTCCGGCGTCTGGGGTGGTCTCAGCGAGGACGAGCGCCGCGCCATGAAGCGCCGCGCCGCTCGCAACCGGGCCCGTCAGGCCTCCGCCTGACATCCACCCTGCTAACAGCCTGAGCTTGGCGGCGCGTACAGCGAGTACGCATCTCCCGCCCCCGAGCCGCAGCGCGCAGTACCCCCGATGCGCATAGCAACGAGCAAAGAGCCCCGGACCAACACTTGGTCCGGGGCTCTTTGCTGTTCAAGCACGCGCGCGGGTACGGCAGTTCGGGCACGCGCGCGTGGAGATCGTGTGCACATACGTCACTTGTGCGCCTGCACCGGCACATCCAGAATCACCCGGGTCCCCCGCTCCGGCCCCGGCACCATGTCGAACGTGCCGCCCAACTCGCCTTCCACCAGGGTCCGTACGATCTGCAGACCCAGGTTGCCCGAACGGTGCGGGTCGAATCCTTCGGGGAGTCCCACGCCGTCGTCCTGCACGGTGACCAGGAGGCGGGCATCCTTCGAGGTGCCGCCACGCACGGCCGACACCTCGACCGTGCCGGTCTCGCCCTCGCGGAAGCCGTGCTCCAGGGCGTTCTGCAGGATCTCGGTGAGGACCATGGAGAGCGGGGTCGCGACCTCGGCGTCCAGTATTCCGAAGCGGCCGCTGCGCCGGCCGGTGACCTTGCCAGGGGAGATCTCGGCGACCATGGCAAGCACCCGGTCGGCGATCTCGTCGAACTCCACGCGCTCGTCCAGGTTCTGGGACAGCGTCTCATGCACGATCGCGATCGAACCGACCCGCCGTACGGCCTCCTCCAGCGCCTCCCGGCCGCGCTCCGACTCGATCCGGCGGGCCTGCAGACGGAGCAGGGCGGCGACGGTCTGGAGGTTGTTCTTCACCCGGTGGTGGATCTCCCGGATGGTCGCGTCCTTGGTGATCAACTCCCGCTCGCGGCGCCGCAGTTCGGTGACGTCCCGGAGCAGCACCAGTGAACCGATGCGGGTGCCCTTGGGTTTGAGCGGGATCGCCCGGAACTGGATGACCCCGTCACGCGCCTCGATCTCGAACTCGCGCGGCGCCCACCCACTGGCCACCTTGGCGAGCGCCTCGTCCACCGGGCCCCGGGTCGGAGCGAGTTCGGCGGTCGTCACGCCCAGGTGCTGGCCGACGAGGTCGGTGGCGAGGCCCATCCGGTGGTACGCCGACAGGGCGTTGGGCGAGGCGTACTGCACGATGCCGTCGCCGTCGAGCCGGATCAGTCCGTCGCCGACGCGCGGCGAGGCGTCCATGTCGACCAGCTGGTTCGGGAACGGGAAGGAACCGGCCGCGATCATCTGCGCGAGGTCGGACGCGCTCTGCAGATAGGTGAGTTCGAGGCGGCTCGGGGTGCGCACGGTGAGCAGATTGGTGTTGCGCGCGATGACCCCCAGGACGCGCCCGTCCCGTCGTACCGGAATCGACTCGACGCGGACGGGGACCTCCTCGCGCCACTCGGGGTCGCCCTCGCGCACGATCCGGCCCTCGTCGAGGGCTGCGTCCAGCATGGGGCGGCGGCCGCGCGGGACGAGGTGGCCGACCATGTCGTCCTGGTACGAGGTGGGGCCGGTGTTCGGACGCATCTGGGCGACGGAGACATAGCGGGTGCCGTCGCGCGTGGGGACCCACAGGACCAGGTCGGCGAAGGAGAGGTCGGAGAGCAGTTGCCACTCCGAGACCAGCAGGTGCAGCCACTCGAGGTCGGAGTCGTCGAGTGCGGTGTGCTGGCGTACGAGTTCGTTCATGGAGGGCACGTCTGCGAGCGTACCCGCCGGTCTGTACCTGTCCTAAAAACACCCGCGGGCCGCGGCGCCTGAGAGGGACCCTCAGCCCTCTCGGCACCGCAGCCCGGAGCAGCAACGGCCACGGGGTGTGCGGTCCCGATCGGCCGATGGATGAGGACCCGGGGCAGTCAGGGCAGAGAGCTCCGGTTCCTCGGTCCGTCCTCCTGTGCGGGGAGGACGGAGGCTTGCGCCTTTAACACATTGTGGACTAGACCACATTCGGTGTCCATGCCTTGAAGGCTTTTGGAAAGCCTAACCGTGTCGGGTCCTGTGCGGGACTGATTGGTCATGGGAATTTACATGGCCGGTACACGGAGGCTCAGCGGGTCTCCGTCACCTTGGCCAGGGCGCGGGGCGCGTCCGGGTCCTGGCCCCGGGCGATGGTGACCTCGTAGGCGAGGAGCTGGAGCGGGAGGATCTCCAGGATCGGCTGGAGTTCCTCGGGGACGCCCTCGACGGGCAGGACGAAGCCGGCCGAGGCCTGTTCGACCTGGCCGGCCGGACCGATGACGACCAGGTCTGCGCCCCGGCCGCGCAGGCGGTCGAGCACGGGCTGGAGGGCGGCGCCGCCCTTGCCGTCTGTCACGACCGCGATGACCGGGGAGACGTTGTCGACCATGGCGAGGGGGCCGTGCAGCAGATCGGCGCCGGAGTAGGCGAGGGCGGGGATGTAGCTGGTCTCCATCAGCTTGAGGGCGGCTTCCTTGGCGGTGGGATAGCCGTAGCCGCGGGAGGTGATGACCATGCGCTCGGCGAAGCGGTAGCGGGAGGCGAGGGTGCGGACCTCGTCCTGCCGGGCGAGCAGTTGCGCCGCGAGGTCGGGCAGCGCCTTGGCCGCGGCGCCGTCGCCGCCGCGAAGACCCTCGACGAAGAGATAGAGCGCGAGAAGGGAGGCCGTATACGTCTTGGTCGCGGGAAGGGCCTTCTCCGGGCCGGCCATGATGTCGATGTGGTACTCGGAGACGGCGGCCAGCGGTGAGTCCGGGTTGTTGGTCACGGCGACGGTGATCGCGCCGGCCTCGCGGGCGGCACGGGTCGAGGCCACCAGGTCCGGGGAGCCGCCGGACTGACTGACGGTGACGACGAGGACGTCGGTCAGATCGGGGCGGGCGCCGTAGGCCGTGGTGGTCGACATCGAGGTGAGTCCGCAGGGCAGACCGAGGCGGATCTCCAGGAGGTACTTGGCGTACAGGGCGGCGTTGTCGGAGGTGCCGCGGGCGGTGAGCAGCACGAAACGGGGCTTGCGGGCGGCCACCTCCTGGGCCACCTGCCGG
This sequence comes from Streptomyces sp. NPDC050549, assembly GCF_040655035.1. Lineage (NCBI taxonomy): Bacteria > Bacillati > Actinomycetota > Actinomycetes > Kitasatosporales > Streptomycetaceae > Streptomyces > Streptomyces sp. NPDC050549. Next base: position 15,858 of record NZ_JBFAJD010000062.1, on the reverse strand, counting down.
ATGCGCGGGGCGCCCTCCTCCAGGATGCGGCGCAGCACGGCCGGCTGCTCGGCCGTTTCGCGGGCCATGATCCGGCCCGGCACATCGTTCTCGGGGGTCGGTGTCGTGGCGGTCATGCGGGTCCTCCGAAGGTGCGCGGGGAAGGGCGACGGCGGTCCGTCGGGTCCATTTCACCCCCTCTTCCACCAGGCCGCCCGCGCGGGGTGGTGGGACACGGATCACCTGGGCGGTCGGACCCGGTTCTGTTAGATTGACCCTCGATTGGTCTAAACCACATGGCTCACTTCAGAACGGCAGGCCCAGCGTGGAAGTTGTCATCGTTCCGGACGCCGAGTCGGGCGGCGAGCTGATCGCCGAGGCCATGGCACAGCTGCTCCGGCGCAAGCCGGACGCCCTGCTGGGCGTGGCCACAGGATCGACGCCGCTGCCCATCTACGAAGCGCTGGCGGCCAAGGTCCGCGCCGGCGCCGTGGACACCTCGCGGGCGCGGATCGCCCAGCTCGACGAGTACGTGGGACTGCCCGCCGAGCACCCGGAGTCGTACCGTTCGGTGCTGCGCCGCGAGGTGCTGGAGCCGCTCGGGGTCGGGATGGACTCGTTCCTCGGGCCGGACGGTACGGCCGAGGACGTGCAGGGGGCGTGTGAGGCGTACGACCGGGCGCTGGGCGAGGCCGGCGGGGTGGACCTGCAGATACTGGGCATCGGTACCGACGGGCACATCGGGTTCAACGAGCCGTGCTCGTCGCTGGCCTCGCGGACCCGGATCAAGACGCTGACCGAGCAGACACGGGTGGACAACGCGCGCTTCTTCGACGGCGACATGGGCCAGGTCCCGCACCACGTCATCACGCAGGGCATCGGCACCATCCTGGAAGCGCGGCACCTGGTGCTGCTGGCGACCGGTGAGGGCAAGGCGGACGCGGTCGCCGCGACCGTGGAGGGGCCGATCGCCGCGGTGTGCCCGGCGTCGGCACTGCAGTTGCACCGGCATGCGACGGTCGTGGTGGACGAGGGCGCCGCGTCCAAGCTGAAGCTCGCGGACTATTTCCGGCACACGTTCGTCAACAAGCCGGACTGGCAGGGGATCTGAGGCGCGGGTTCCCTGCGCGTACGTACCGGTGCCGGGCTCCCTCGTGGAGGGCCCGGCACCGGCGTATCACCTGCGGTCACTCCCCCGCGATGACCTCCGCCGCAGCCCGACCACAGACTCGGGCCGCGCCATGGGTGGCGATGTGGAGGGCGCCTCGGGGGGCGGCCTGCGGTATGCCCATCTCGACCACGACGGTGTCGGGGCGGGCCGCCAGCAGGGCGTCGAGGGCGGACGCCATCCAGGGGTGCCGGTGTTCGTCCCGGACCACGGCGACGACGGGTCGCCTACCGGCCGCCGCCAGAACCGCACCGGCCACGCCCTCGTGCTCCCCGGTGAAGCTGCTCGTCTCCGTGCCGGGCAGCAGCCGGGCGAGTTCCGCGGCCACGCCCCAGGGCGTCTCGTCGCCGACGGCGATGTTGGCGACGGGGGTGAGGAGAGCGACGTAGGGCGGTTCGGTGAGGGGGGTGAAGCGGTCGGAGGCGGTGACCGTGAGGGCCCGGCGGGCGGCGACGAGACCGATGTCGACGCGCGTCACGTCCGCCACGGGAGCGACGCCGTCCGATACGGAGGCCGACGCCGAGGCCGCCCAGCGGGCCAACCCCCGTACCCGTTCCGCCGCTTCGGCCAGGCGTTCCTCCGGGAGTTCGCCCGCGCGGACCGCGCCGACCAGGGCGTCGCGCAGGCGTCGTACCGTCTCGTCGTCCGCGAGGCCGCCGCCCACGCAGAGCGCGTCGGCGCCGGCGGCGATGGCGATGACGCTGCCCCGTTCGATGCCGTAGGTGGCGGCGACGGCCTGCATTTCGATGGCGTCGGTGACGATGAGGCCGTCGTAGCCGAGCCGGCCGCGCAGGAGGTCGGTCAGGATGTGCGGGGAGAGGGTGGCCGGATGGTCCGGGTCCAGGGTGGGGACCAGGATGTGGGCGCTCATCACCGCGCGGGTGCCGGCGGCGATGGCCGCGCGGAACGGGAGGAGTTCGCGTCGCTCCAGGACGGACGGCTCCGCGTCGATGCGCGGCAGCGCGTGGTGGGAGTCCACCGCCGTGTCGCCGTGGCCCGGGAAGTGCTTCGTGCAGGCGGCGACGCCCGCAGCCTGGAGGCCGGTGACGTAGGCGGCGGTGTGGCGGGCGACCAGTTCCGGGTCGGCGCCGAAGGAGCGGACGCCGATGACCGGGTTGGAGGGGTTGGAGTTCACATCGGCGGACGGTGCCCAGTTCAGGTTCACACCGCATTCAGCGAGGCGGCGGCCCAGTTCGTACGCCACCTCCCTCGTCAGGCCGACGTCGTCCACCGCGCCGAGCGCGTGGTTGCCGGGGAAGGAGGAGCCCGTGCGCACCTCAAGGCGCGTGACGTCTCCGCCCTCCTCGTCGATCGCGACCAGCACGTCGTCCCGTTCCGCCCTCAACTGGGCGGTCAGGGAAGACAGTTGCTCGGGTGACGCGATGTTGCGGCCGAACAGGCCCACCGAGGCCAGGCCTTCGCCGAGGCGCCTCAGCAGCCAGTCGGGGGCCGTGGTGCCGGGGAATCCGGGTTGCAGGACGGTGAGGGCGTCGCGCGTCAGGGTGTCTGTACCGCTGGCGAATGTCGTCATCGGTTGGCGTTATCCCTTCACAGCGCCGGCGGTCAGACCCGCGGCCATCTTGCGCTGGACGAGGAGGAAGAGGACGACGATCGGCACGGCCATCATCGTGGCGCCGGCCATCATCGGGGCGTATTCGGTGCCGTGCTTGGTGGTGAAGTTGCCGAGCCAGACAGTCGCCGTCTGGTGCTCCTGGCTGAGCAGCATCAGGGCGTAGAGGTACTCGTTCCAGGCCTGGATGAAGCCGTAGACCGAGGTGGCGACCATGCCGGGGGCCAGGAGCGGGAAGACCACGCGGATGAAGGCGCCGGTGCGGGAGCAGCCGTCGACCATGGCCGCCTCCTCCAGTTCCTTCGGGATGTTGACGATGAAGCCGCGCAGGGTCCACACCGTGAACGGGAGGATGAAGGTCAGGTACGTGATGACCAGGCCGGAGAGCTTGTCGTACTGGTCGAGGTCGTTCAGCAGCAGGAAGACCGGGATGATCATCGAGACCAGCGGGACCATCTGGACCGCGAGGATGCCGACGATCACGATCTTGCGGCCGCGGAAGGCGAAGCGGGAGATGGCGAGCGCGGCCAGCAGGCCGACGACGATGCCGATCACGACGACCGACAGGGACACGATGAGGCTGCGGCCGACCGGGCCCCAGAAGTCCGCGATGTCCAGCGCCCGGCGGAAGTTGTCGAGCGTGATGCCGGTGGGCAGCAGGCTCGGGTCCGGGTCGATGGCGTCCTTGGCCGGTTTGAACGCCGTGTCGACCATCCAGTAGAGGGGGAAGCCGACGACGACGAAGACGAGGAGGCCGACGAGGTTCCAGCCGAGCTTGGACTTCTTGCGCCCGCCGGTCGGCCTGCGGGGCGCGTCGGTCGTGAGCGCGCTCATTCGACCTCTCCGATCTGAAGCATCTGACGCATGTAGACGGCGACGACACCGAGCAGCAGCACCACCGTGACCAGGGCTATCGCGGAACCCTGTCCGTAGTCGTTGACGACGAAGGCGCGGTCGTACGAGTAGGTGCTCAGGAGTTGGAAGTCGGCCTCGGGGTGACCGCCGCGCATCACGAACACCTGGGGGAAGACGCCCATGTCCCAGATCACCGAGAGGGTCGTGAGCATCACGATGATCGGCTTGAGGATGGGCAGGGTGACGTACCGGAAGACGCCCCAGGCGCCGGCGCCGTCGAGGCGGGCGGCCTCCTCCAGTTCCTGGGGGACCTGGGTGAGTCCGGCGCTGAGGGTGATCACCACGAAGGGCACCGCGCCCCAGACCACCAGCAGCATGATGACGAGGAGGCCCTGCGGTCCGCTGGCGAACCAGTTGTGGCCGACCATGTCGACGCCGGGGAGTTTGCTGAGCAGGGCGTTGAAGACGCCGTAGTCCGTGTCGAAGAGCCACTTGAAGACGGTGGTCGCGACGATGACCGGCATGCCCCAACTGGCCACCAGGACAATGTTGATGAGGGTTTTCAGCCAGCCGGAGACCTTCTGCTGGAGCAGGGCGAGGGCCATCCCGGCGACCATCGTGAAGATGACCGAGCCGGCCGCGAAGACGATCGTGCGGACGACGACGCCCCAGAACTCGCCGTCGCCGAGGATCCCGGAGAAGTTGTCGAAGCCGATCCACTCGGCGGGCTTGAAGCCCCAGAGCTGGGACTGTCCGAAGGACTGGAAGGACAGCGTGACCAGGCGGACCAGCGGATAGCCCATGACCAGGGCGAGGATGAGCAGACAGGGCGCGAGCAGCAGCCAGGGGATCCCGGTACCTCTCGACGTCCGCTTTCTGCGAGGTGCGCCCGGGGCGCGCGGTGGGGGCGCCTGCCGCGGCGGCGGCACCTTGGCGGGGGTGGTCGTGTCGGCACTCATCGCGCGCTCCTCAGCGGTCCCTCAGGTCGTACGGCCGTACGTGAGGCGGGGCCCTGCCCCGAGGACACCTGAGGTGTCCAACAGGGCCCCACCCCCAGGTCACTTGGTGTTGATGACCTTGTCGATCGCGGTGTCCGCGGCCTTCGCGGCGTCCTCGACCGACTGCTTGCCGGTGCCGATGTTCTGCAGCATGGTCTGCAGGACCTGAGCCTTCTCGACCTGGCCCCAGCCCGGTGCCATCGGCACGAACCAGTTGGACTCGGCCGCGGTGGCCGGGACCGCCGTCGCGGGGTCGTTCTTCAGTGTCGCGAGGTCGGTCTTGTTGTTGGGCAGGTTGCCCTTGGCCATCAGACCCTTCTGGCCGGACGGACCGGTGAAGGCGTTGATCCACTCGGCGGCGAGGGCCTGCGCCTTGGACTTGACCGGGATGGCCAGGTCCGAACCGCCCAGGAACACGGGCATGTTCTTGCCGGACGGGCCGGGCATCACGAAGTTGACGAGGCTGGTCTTCAGCTTGCCGCCGGTCTTGTCGGCCTTCGGGTCGGCCGCGCTCGCGCCCTCCCACGCGGCGCCGAAGATCATGGACGCCTTGCCCTGGCCGTAGACGATGTAACGGTCGGACTCGTCCTTGGTCTTGTCGCCGTGCATGTACTTGTCGATGACCGACTTCCACTCGTTGAGTCCCTTGATGGACTCGGGCGAGGAGAGGCTGGCCTTCCACTGGTCCCCGGACTGGGTGGCGATGGCGCCGCCGGCGTCGTAGACGAAGGACATGGCCGCGTACCAGTCACGGGTGGGCTGGTACCAGGCGCTGAACTTGCTGCCTTCCTTCTTCTGGATCTTGTCCAGGTCGGCGGTCAGCTCGGCGTACGTCGTGGGGGTGGACTTGATGCCGACCGAGGCGGCGATGTCCTTGCGCCAGTTGGCGACGCGGCCACCGGCGTAGTAGGGGACGCCGTAGGTCTTGCCGGAGTAGGTGACCGAGGCCTTGAGGCCGTCGAGCCAGGCGGAGGAGTTGGTGAACTTGGAAGGGTCGACCGGCGCGAAGGCGCCCTTGACCATGTAGCTCAGCATCTCGGTGTTGCCCATCTCGACCACGTCGGGGGCCTTGTCGGTGGCGAGGACCGCGTCGAGCTTGGTGTTCTTGTCCGGCCAGCCGTAGTACTCGTGCTTGATCGTGACGCCCGGGTGCGCCTTCTTCACGGCGGCGTCGGCTGCGGCCACCAGCTGGGGCCAGTTGTTCTGCGCGTCGACGGTGAGCCAGACGGTCAGCTCCTTGGCGTCGGCGCCGCTCTTCGAAGAGCCCTTGTCGTCGTTGCCCCCGCACGCCGCGATGGAGACCATCATGCCCGCGATACCGATCGCGGCTATCAGCTTGCGCTTCACGCCACCCTCCTCAGGGATGCCTGCCACACCTCCCGCCCATGGGCCGGGACCTGAACCAATGGTGTAGACCAGTACCGGGAGCTTGGACCAGACCAGAGGGCCTGTCAAGAGGCCTCGAAACGGCCCTGACCAGCCGTTATGGGACCTACATATGCAGGAACCTTTAAGTAAGAAGGCAGCGAAAACAACCGTGCCGGAGTACTCTCTTCCGCTAGACCACTTGGCCTTGTGGACTAGACCAAAAGCGACCGTGACGGTATACAGAAGGGATCACGAAGTGACCCTTGTCCGGAGCCGGAAAGGCGGAGCATGAGCACCGACGTCAGCAGTGCGGAGAACGAGGGTGGGGCTACCGTCCGCACCGCGCGTGTGCCGAAGTACTACCGCCTGAAGAAACACCTGCTGGACATGACGGAGACGCTGCCGCCCGGCACTCCGGTCCCGCCCGAGCGCACGCTGGCCGCGGAGTTCGACACCTCGCGCACCACCGTCCGCCAGGCCCTTCAGGAACTGGTCGTCGAGGGCCGCCTGGAGCGCATCCAGGGCAAGGGGACCTTCGTCGCCAAGCCCAAGGTCTCGCAGGCGCTCCAACTCACCTCGTACACCGAGGACATGCGCGCCCAGGGACTGGAGCCGACCTCGCAGCTCCTGGACATCGGCTACATCACCGCCGACGACACCCTCGCCGACCTGCTCGACATCACCACCGGCGGCCGGGTCCTGCGCATCGAGCGCCTGCGCATGGCCAACGCCGAACCGATGGCCATCGAGACCACCCACCTCAGCGCGAAGCGCTTCCCCGCCCTGCGCAGGTCACTGGTCAAGTACACCTCCCTCTACACCGCGCTCGCCGAGGTCTACGACGTCCATCTCGCCGAGGCCGAGGAGACCATCGAGACCTCCCTGGCCACCCCGCGCGAGGCCGGCCTGCTCAGCACCGACGTCGGCCTCCCGATGCTGATGCTCTCCCGCCACTCCCTCGACAAGGAGGGCAAGCCGGTGGAGTGGGTGCGCTCTGTGTACCGGGGCGACCGCTACAAGTTCGTGGCCCGCCTCAAGCGCCCCACGGACTGAAGGGGCGTACGGATCGCGCCACTTGAGGTAGTGCACGCGGTGTAGCGCAACTGCCGCTCCTGCTCTACGTTCCTCCCGTCGCCGCATGGACGGGAGGACCACCCGGTGCGTACCGCGAACGTCCGAACCATCGTCGTCTGGACCCTCGTCGCGCTCGTCGCCGCGGCGGGCTGGTCCGTCCTCGCGCTGGCGCGGGGCGAGAACGTGTCGGCCGCCTGGATGGTGGCCGCCGCCCTCGGCTCGTACGCCATCGCCTACCGCTTCTACGCGAAGTTCATCGCGTACAAGGTCCTGAAGGTCGACGCCACCCGTGCCACCCCGGCCGAACGCCTCGACAACGGCATCGACTTCCACCCCACCGACCGCCGCGTCCTGCTGGGCCACCACTTCGCCGCGATCGCCGGCGCCGGACCGCTCGTAGGACCCGTACTGGCCGCGCAGATGGGCTACCTGCCCGGCACGATCTGGATCATCGTCGGCGTCATCTTCGCGGGCGCGGTCCAGGACATGGTGGTGCTGTTCTTCTCGACTCGGCGCGACGGCCGGTCCCTTGGCCAGATGGCCCGCGAGGAGATCGGCCCCTTCGGGGGCGCCGCCGCGCTCCTCGCCACCTTCGCCATCATGATCATCCTGCTCGGCGTGCTGGCCCTGGTCGTCGTGAATGCGCTGGCCTCCTCCCCCTGGGGCACCTTCTCCATCGGCATGACCATCCCGATCGCCCTGCTGATGGGCTTCTATCTGCGGGTGCTTCGCCCCGGCCGGGTCTCCGAGGTGTCGCTGATCGGCGTGGCCCTGCTGCTGCTCGCCCTGGTCGCGGGCCGCTGGGTCGCCGAGTCGTCCTGGGCCGGCACCTTCACGCTGGCGCCCTCGACGCTGGTGATCTGGCTGGTGGCGTACGGCTTCATCGCCTCGATCCTGCCGGTGTGGACCCTGCTCGCCCCGCGCGACTACCTCTCCACCTTCATGAAGATCGGCACCATCGCCCTGCTGGCGATCGGGGTCGTCGTCGCCCTGCCCGACCTGAAGATGCCCGCCGTCACCGACTTCGCCAAGCACGGCAACGGCCCGGTGTTCGCCGGCTCGCTCTTCCCCTTCGTCTTCATCACGATCGCCTGCGGCGCCCTGTCCGGCTTCCACTCACTGATATCGAGCGGTACGACGCCGAAGATGATCCAGAAGGAGACGCAGATCCGGATGATCGGCTACGGCTCCATGCTGATGGAGTCGTCGGTCGCGATCATGGCGCTGGTCGCCGCGAGCATCATCGACCCCGGTCTGTACTTCGCGATGAACGCCCCGTCCGGCGCGATCGGCACGACGGTGCAGAACGCCTCGCAGGTGGTGAGCAGTTGGGGCTATCACATCTCCCCCGCCGACCTCGCCCAGGCCGCGAAGAACGTCGACGAGGCCAGCCTGCTCTCCCGCACCGGCGGCGCCCCCACCCTCGCGGTCGGAGTCTCGGAGATCTTCGCCAAGGTCACCGGCGGGAGTCTGCGCGCCTTCTGGTACCACTTCGCGATCATGTTCGAGGCGCTGTTCATCCTGACCGCGCTGGACGCGGGCACGCGCGTGGGCCGGTTCATGCTCCAGGACATGCTGGGGAACCTCTACCGCCCGTTCAAGAACGTGAGTTGGAAGCCCGGCCTGGCCCTGACCAGCGCGATCGTGTGCGCGCTCTGGGGCTACTTCCTCTGGGTCGGCGTCCACGAACCCCTCGGCGGGATCAACCAGCTCTTCCCGATCTTCGGCATCTCCAACCAGTTGCTCGCCGCCGTCGCCCTGGCCGTCTGCACCACCCTCCTGGTGAAGTCAGGCCGCCTCAAGTGGGCCTGGATCACCGGGATTCCGCTCGCCTGGGACGCCACGGTCACGCTGACCGCGAGCTGGCAGAAGGTGTTCTCCAGTGACCCCAAGGTCGGCTTCTTCAAGCAACGCTCGGTGTTCCAGGACGCGATCGACGCGGGCAAGGTCCTGCCGCCCGCGAAGAAAATGGACGACATGCACACCGTCGTCACCAACTCCACGGTGGACGGAGTGCTTTCGGCCATTCTCGCGGTGCTGGTCGTGGTCGTGATCGCGGACGCCCTTCGCGTCTGCGTTCGACACATCCGCCGCCCCGCGCTCTCCACGCTGAGCGAGACGCCGTACACCGAGTCGAAGATCGTGGCACCGGCCGGGCTGATCCCGACCAGGGAGGAGAAGGAGGCGGCGCGTGAAGTGGTCGGTGTTCAGCCAGGCGGCTAGCGGAGTGCGCTGGTACGTCCGGGAGCTGATGGACGAGTCGGCGTACGAGCGGTATGTCGCGCACGTACGCCGGGACCATCCGGACGCGGAGATCCCGAACCGGCGGGACTTCGAACGCATGCGGACGGACCGTCAGGAGGCCGACCCGAGGCAGGGTTTCCGCTGCTGCTGAACCCTGCTTTTGACACCGATGTCAGGCTTTCACTAAATCGACATGACGATATGCGGACGGGGTCTTTCGCTGCGGTGATCCCGTGACCTACATTGCCTGCGCGTTACACAGGTGATCAGTGAGGGGACGGAGCCGCGAAATGTCAGATGTGCCTGAAGTTCCGCCCGAAGTGACGGCGCCGGTGGTGACACCGGTCCGCGTGGTCATCGCCGTCTGCCTGTTCGCACCCTTCGTGGCGCTGCTCTGGGTCGGCTCCTACGCCAAGACGGACCCCGCGTTCGTCGGCATCCCGTTCTTCTACTGGTACCAGATGCTGTGGGTGCTGATCTCGACGGCGCTGACCATGACCGCCTACAAGCTCTGGCAGCGTGACCAGCGCACTCGTCATGGAGGCAACCGGTGAACGACGGCGTGAACGGCGTCGCTCTCGGCGTCTTCATCTTCTTCTTCCTGGCCGTCACGGTCCTGGGCTTCCTGGCCGCGCGCTGGCGCCGGGCCGACAACGAGCACAGCCTCGACGAATGGGGCCTGGGCGGACGGTCGTTCGGCACCTGGGTCACCTGGTTCCTGCTCGGCGGCGACCTGTACACCGCGTACACGTTCGTCGCCGTCCCCGCGGCGGTCTACGCGGCCGGCGCGGCCGGCTTCTTCGCGGTGCCGTACACGATCCTCGTGTACCCCCTGATCTTCACGTTCCTGCCCCGCCTCTGGTCGGTGTCGCACAAGCACGGATACGTGACGACGTCCGACTTCGTACGGGGACGCTTCGGCTCGAAGAGCCTCTCGCTGGCGGTGGCGGTCACCGGCATCCTCGCGACCATGCCGTACATCGCGCTCCAACTGGTCGGCATCCAGGCCGTGCTGGACGTCATGGGCGTGGGCGGCAGCGCCGACTCCAACTGGTTCGTGAAGGACCTGCCACTGCTGATCGCCTTCGCCGTGCTGGCCGCGTACACCTACTCGTCCGGCCTGCGCGCCCCCGCGCTGATCGCGTTCGTGAAGGACGGGCTGATCTACATCGTGATCACGGTGGCGATCATCTACATCCCGATCAAGCTCGGCGGCTTCCACGACATCTTCAGCGCGGCGGGCGCCAAGTTCAAGGCGGCGGGAGCGGGCGGACTCGTGCCCGCCCCGGCCGGCCAATGGACGTACGCCACACTGGCGTTGGGCTCGGCACTGGCCCTGTTCATGTACCCCCACTCGATCACCGCGACCTTGTCCTCCAAGAGCCGCAACGTGATCCGCCGCAACACCACGATCCTGCCGCTGTATTCACTGATGCTGGGCCTGCTCGCCCTGCTCGGCTTCATGGCGATCGCGGCCGGAGTCAAGGTCACCAACGGGCAGTTGGCGATCCCGCAGCTCTTCGAGAACATGTTCCCGGACTGGTTCGCGGGTGTGGCCTTCGCGGCGATCGGCATCGGTGCCCTGGTCCCGGCGGCCATCATGTCGATCGCGGCGGCGAACCTCTTCACCCGCAACATCTACAAGGACTTCATCAAGCCCGACGCGACCCCGGCCCAGGAGACCAAGGTCTCCAAGCTGGTCTCGCTGCTGGTGAAGGTCGGCGCGCTGGCCTTCGTCCTCACCATGGACAAGACGGTCGCCATCAACTTCCAGCTCCTGGGCGGCATCTGGATCCTCCAGACCTTCCCGTCCCTGGTGGGCGGCCTCTTCACCCGCTGGTTCCACCGCTGGGCCCTCCTGGCCGGCTGGGCGGTCGGCATGCTCTACGGCACCCTCGCCGCGTACGGGGTCGCCTCACCGACCCAGGCCCACTTCGGCGGCTCCGCGAAGGAGATCCCGGGGATCGGCGAGATCGGCTACATCGGCCTGACGGCGTTCGTCCTGAACGTCGCGGTCACGGTGGTCCTGACGTTCGCACTGAAGGCGCTGAAGGCACCGGAGGGCGTGGACGAGACAAGCCCGGCGGACTACACGGCGGACGCGGGCGACCCGGGAGTGCAGGAAGAACTCCCTGTGATCGCCGCCCACTGAGTCGTACGTGATCACGGGCCGCCGGAGAAATCCGGCGGCCCGTTGTCGTACCCATCCGGCACACTCGGCCTCATGGACATCGTGATCAGGCAGGTGGCCCCGGCCGAGTACGACACCCTCGGTGAGATCACCGCCCAGGCCTACCTCCAGGACGGCCTCCTCGACTTCGGTGAGAGCGACTGGTACCTCGGCGAGTTGCGGGACGTGGCCAAGCGCGCCGCCGCGGCACAGGTCCTGGTCGCCCTGGACGGCGAACAGGTCCTCGGCGGCGTGACCTTCGTCCCGTCCGGGGGACCCATGGCCGATCTCGCGACGGCGGGCGAGGCCGAGATCAGGATGCTCGCCGTCGCCCGCGCTGCCCGTGGCCGGGGTGCCGGCGAGGCCCTCGTCCGCGCCTGCGTCGAGCGCGCCAGGGCCACGGACGGCTGCGTACGCGTCATCCTGTCGACCCAGCGCACCATGCAGGCCGCCCACCGCATCTACGAACGGCTCGGCTTCACCCGCACCCCCGAGCGCGACTGGAACCCGATTCCGGAGCTCGACGACATCACTCTGCTCACCTACGAGTTGACGTTCTGACACGCTCCGAAGTCGCCGCGACACAACATCTGGGGGTGCCACGACAGCCCGGCACAAGATGTATGCTCATGCTCGCTGTCGCCGCAGGGGAATCCGGTGCGAATCCGGAACTGTCCCGCAACGGTGTACTTGCGTGCATACGCACGCCTGGTCAGTCCGAGGACCTGCCGACAGTGCGCCCGGCCACCCGGCCAGGGCGCATGACGTCCGGGCCTCGTGGAGTGGGCCGGTGGACGCGACGCCCCGTGCGCTCGTGAGCTGCCGCCTGCCCTCCGCAAGGCCCCGTGCCGAGCGAGGGAGAGCCCCACCGTGACCATCGCGCCAGCAGAGCCGGCTTCAGCGAACGAGGCGAACGCGACCGGAACCGGTATGCCGGGAACGGCCGTTCCCGGAGCCGACGGTCCCGGTGCCGCGATCCTGCGGACCCTGACCGAGCTGACCGCCGACCTTCCCGACGCCGACCCCGGCCGGGTCGCCGCCGCCACGCTGCGCGGCCGGTCCGCGCACGCGGACGAGACGGAACTGCGCGAACTGGCCACGGAGGCCGCCGCCGGCCTCATCTCCGAGGACCCCGTCTACTCCCGGCTCGCCGCCCGGCTGCTGACGGTCGGCATCGCCGCCGAGGCCGCGTCCCAGGGCGTCACGACCTTCACCGAGTCCGTCGCCGTGGGCCACCGCGAGGGCCTGATCGCCGACCGCACCGCCGAGTTCGTGAGGCTGCACGCGGCCCGCCTCGACGCGCTGATCGACACCGAGGGCGACGACCGCTTCGGCTACTTCGGGCTCCGTACCCTCCACAGCCGCTACCTCCTCCGGCACCCGATCACCCGCAAGGTCATCGAGACCCCCCAGCACTTCATGCTGCGCGTGGCGAGCGGCCTGGCCGAGGACGACTCGACCCGCGCGCTCGACGAAGTGGCCGCGCTGTACCGCCTGATGAGCCGCCTCGACTACCTCCCCTCCTCCCCCACCCTCTTCAACTCCGGCACCCGGCACCCCCAGATGTCGTCCTGCTACCTCCTCGACTCCCCGCTGGACGAGCTGGACTCCATCTACGACCGCTACCACCAGGTCGCCCGCCTCTCGAAGCACGCCGGTGGCATCGGTCTCTCGTACTCCCGTATCCGCAGCCGCGGTTCGCTGATCCGGGGGACGAACGGGCACTCCAACGGCATCGTCCCGTTCCTGAAGACGCTGGACGCCTCGGTGGCCGCGGTGAACCAGGGCGGCCGGCGCAAGGGTGCCGCCGCGGTCTACCTGGAGACCTGGCACTCCGACATCGAGGAGTTCCTGGAGCTGCGGGACAACACCGGTGAGGACGCCCGGCGTACGCACAATCTGAACCTCGCGCACTGGATCCCGGACGAGTTCATGCGCCGGGTGAACGAGGACGGCACCTGGTCGCTGTTCTCCCCCGCCGACGTGCCCGAGCTGGTCGACCTGTGGGGCGACGGGTTCGACGCGGCCTACCGCAAGGCCGAGGCGCAGGGGCTGGCCAAGAAGACCATCCCGGCCCGTGACCTCTACGGCCGCATGATGCGCACCCTCGCGCAGACCGGCAACGGCTGGATGACCTTCAAGGACGCGGCCAACCGCACCGCCAACCAGACGGCCGAGCCGGGCCGCACCGTCCACTCCTCCAACCTCTGCACGGAGATCCTGGAGGTCACGGACGACGGCGAGACAGCGGTCTGCAACCTGGGCTCGGTGAACCTGGGCGCGTTCGTGGTCGACGGCGACATCGACTGGGAGCGGCTGGACGAGACGGTCCGCACGGCCGTCACCTTCCTGGACCGCGTGGTCGACATCAACTTCTACCCGACCGAGCAGGCGGGCCGTTCCAACGCCCGCTGGCGCCCGGTCGGCCTGGGCGCGATGGGCCTCCAGGACGTCTTCTTCAAGCTGCGCGTCCCCTTCGACTCCCCGCAGGCGCAGGCCCTTTCCACCCGGATCGCCGAGCGGATCATGCTCGCCGCGTACGAGGCGTCGGCCGACCTCGCCGAGCGCAACGGCCCGCTCCCGGCCTGGGAGAAGACCCGTACGGCGAAGGGTGTTCTGCACCCCGACCACTACGACGTGGAACTGACCTGGCCGGAGCGCTGGACGGCCCTGCGGGAGCGGATCGCCCAAGTCGGCATGCGCAACAGCCTGTTGCTGGCGATCGCCCCCACCGCCACCATCGCGTCCATCGCGGGCGTGTACGAGTGCATCGAGCCGCAGGTCTCCAACCTCTTCAAGCGCGAGACGCTGTCCGGTGAGTTCCTCCAGGTCAACTCCTACCTGGTGAACGAGCTGAAGCAGCTCGGCGTGTGGGACGCCCGCACCCGTGAGGCACTGCGCGACGCCAACGGCTCGGTGCAGGCGTTCAGTTGGATCCCGGCCGAGGTCCGCGCCCTGTACCGCACGGCCTGGGAGATCCCGCAGCGCGGCCTGATCGACATGGCCGCCGCCCGCACCCCGTTCCTGGACCAGTCCCAGTCCCTGAACCTGTTCCTGGAGACGCCGACGATCGGCAAGCTCTCCTCGATGTACGCGTACGCCTGGAAGCAGGGCCTGAAGACGACCTACTACCTGCGCTCCCGCCCGGCGACCCGCATCGCCCGCGCGGCCCAGGCCCAACCCGCCGTCCCCGTACAGCAGTCGACGCCCGACGAAGACGCGGTCGCCTGCTCCCTTGAGAACCCCGAGTCCTGCGAGGCCTGCCAGTAATGCCCACCCGTCGCCCGACCACCGCCCCTGAAGGACAGCGCTTCGCGCCGACTGATATGACTGCCAAGAACCTTCTCGACCCGGGCTTCGAGCTGACGCTGCGCCCCATGCGCTACCCGGACTTCTACGAGCGCTACCGGGACGCGATCAAGAACACCTGGACCGTCGAGGAGGTCGACCTCCACTCGGACGTGGCCGACCTCGCGAAGCTGACGCCGGGTGAGCAGCACATGATCGGCCGGCTGGTCGCGTTCTTCGCGACGGGCGACTCGATCGTGGCGAACAACCTCGTGCTGACCCTGTACAAGCACATCAACTCCCCGGAGGCGCGGCTGTACTTGAGCCGTCAGCTCTTCGAGGAGGCCGTGCACGTCCAGTTCTACTTGACGCTGCTCGACACCTACCTGCCCGACCCCGACGACAGGGCGGCCGCCTTCGACGCGGTGGAGAACATCCCCTCCATCCGCGAGAAGGCCGAGTTCTGCTTCAAGTGGATCAACGAGGTCGAGAAGCTGGAGAGCCTCCAGACCCAGGCCGACCGCCGCCGCTTCCTCCTCAACCTGATCTGTTTCGCCGCGTGCATCGAGGGGCTCTTCTTCTACGGCGCCTTCGCGTACGTCTACTGGTTCCGCAGCCGGGGTCTCCTGCACGGCCTGGCGACCGGCACCAACTGGGTGTTCCGCGACGAGACCATGCACATGTCCTTCGCGTTCGAGGTGGTCGACACCGTGCGCAAGGAGGAGCCGGAGCTGTTCGACGACCAACTCCAGCAGCAGGTCACCGACATGCTGAAGGAGGCCGTCGAGGCGGAGCTGCAGTTCGGGCGCGACCTGTGCGGTGAGGGGCTGCCGGGCATGAACACCGACTCGATGCGCCAGTACCTGGAGTGCGTCGCGGACCAGCGCCTCCAGCGGCTGGGCTTCGCCCCGGTCTACGGCTCCGAGAACCCCTTCTCCTTCATGGAGTTGCAGGGTGTGCAGGAGCTGACCAACTTCTTCGAGCGCCGCCCGTCGGCGTACCAGGTCGCCGTGGAGGGCACGGTCGACCTCGACGAGGACTTCTAGCCCCAACGCCGTTCAGTTAGGGCGGGTTCGGTGGTGTCAAGGGCTGCTCGTGAGCATGGTGACGCTGATGGTGGCCTTGTAGGTGGTGCGGTCGATGG
>NZ_JBFAJD010000061.1:0-36617 GCF_040655035.1 Streptomyces sp. NPDC050549 | reverse complement strand
CGTTCTCTCATGCCCGCGACCGCACCCGAACCTCCGTCCAGATGATCACCCGCGCCGCATTACCTCGAACGAGATCCGGTTTGCCACAACGCACTAACCGAACAGGGCGCGCACGGCGATCGCGCAGGCGCGGGCCAGATCGTCGCCGGAGGCGCCCGGGGTGTGGGCGACGGTGCGGGCCCACGCCAGGCTGGTGATCGCGTTGGTGTTGGGCTTCTCCCGGCTGATGCCCGGCAAGGTGGCGTACTTGTAGGCGGTCACCAGGCAGTCCTGGGCCGGGACGGCGTACTCCTCGGTGAGCGTGCGGAAGGCGTCGACGATGCCAGTGCCGGTCGGGGCGTGGATGTGGCGGCTGCCGGTAGCGGCGAACAGGGTGGGCAGCAGCAGGACGGGGATGTTGTCGTCGCGCATCACGGACGTGTCCGGAGGGCGCTGCCCCGTACGCAGGGTGGCCGCCAGCCGGCAGATGACGGGGGAGCTGCGCCAGTTGCCGGTCAGGCGGTGCGGGGTGGGGGACAGGCGGGCCGCGAAGGCCCCGAGTGCCTGGGGTTCGGCGCCCCGCCAGGCATAGATGGCCTGGTCCGGGTCACCGACGAGGACCAGCGGCAGGCCGGCGTCGTGCAGCAGCTGGAGGATCGCCAGGTCGGCGGCGGAGCAGTCCTGCGCCTCGTCGACGATGATTTCCGCGAACCGGGATTGCAGCGGCGGCAGCAACGCGGCGGCGGCTTCGGCGTTGCGCAGGTTCCACAGGGCCACGGCCCGTACCTCGTGACCGGTGAAGTACCCCTGCTCGCACCATGACTTGCGGGTGGCGAGGATCTTCTCCTCCCACACCGAGCGGCTGCAGGAGCTGGCGTCGATGAGCTGGCGGGTGTCGTAGTCGAGTTTGTCCCAGGCCACCTTCCCGTGCGCCGAGTTGTGCGAGGGGTCCAAAGTCATATGGAAGCGGTGCAGAGAGATCTCCCGGTCCACGCCTTCCACCAGGGCCTTGACGCTTGCCCATGATTCCAGCAGGCGGGGCACCGGATCGGCTTTCCGTAGCGGCTTGACCAGGAACTCCCATAAGAACGAGTCCAGCGTGCCGATGAAGTGCGGCGCCTGGACCAAATCAGCGCGGCCCGCCTGGCGGCAGCGGCGGGTCATCTGATCCCGCGCCACCCGGGTGAACGAGATCAAGGCCCGGCCCTTGCGTAGCAGCCGCCGGGGCGACTGCAGATGCCGACTGGTGATCACATAGGTCTTGCCCGCGCCAGGGCAGGCGGGCACGAAGGCAGGCGCGGTCACGGTCACGGCGGCCTGCTGCTGCGCCTCAGCGGCCTCCCGCAGCGCCCTCTTCTGCTCCGCACTCGTCACGGCGCACCCACCGCCGGGGAGTTGGCGTCAGAAGCGGTGATGAAGCGGATGGCATCCTCGAGATAGGCGGGCACGGTGAACGGCACCGTCTGGTCAGCCAGCACGTCGGCGAGCTGCTGCGCGAACTCTCCCTTGGAGACAGGGGTTCCCTTCGCGAGCTCGCCATCCGCCCCGGTGACGGTACGGCTGGTCTTCGGCACGAACAGCTCCCCGAACGCCAGCGCGGGATCGTCCGCCTGCACGACCTGCTCCCAGCGCTCCTGCGAGCGCGGCGCACAGCGGATGAACGCCGCCCGCAAGGCGGTGACGTTGCCGTCCGACCACAGGGCCGGCTCCAGCGTCCGCGGTGCTGCGGCCAGGTGCAGCACGCCCGGAGAATGCCAGCGTTGCGGCAGCTCCCGCAGGGACTGAAGCCGTGGAGGATCCGGCTGTCCGGGCGCCACGTCCGTGTCGGTGATCAGCGCCACCCGCCGTCCCAGACAGATGCCGTCGACGGGCGCCAGCAGCACCCGCAGATAGACCTCGAACCCGACACCGTCGACGATCACCCGGGTGGTGCCGAAGAATCGCTCCACCGCTTCGAACGCCTCCCGCTTCACCGCCGCATCGACGGCCTCGTCGGCGGCCAGGACCCGCTCGGCCATCGCCGGCAGCAGCAGAAGCTCGGAAATGCCCTCCACCAGGATCGCCCGTGAGGCGAACAGCAAGGCACTCTTCGTGGCATCCAGATAACGGTCCAGATGCCGCACCCGGCTCGGGCTCAACTGCAGCCTGGGGATGGGCAACGGCCGGGCCTGCCAGCCGTCCGACAGCTCGCCCGGACAGCGCGCCATCACCACCAGGTCCTCTACGCTGGCCGCGGCCGACAGGATGGGGGAGTGGGTGGTGACCACCACCTGCAGATGCCCGGCCGGCTCCGCTGGATCGCCCGCAGGCTGGCGCCGCGAGGCCCGCGCCCGCTGCTGCAGATACCGCAGCAGCAGAGTCTGCAGCTGCGGGTGGAGGTGCGCCTCGGGCTCCTCCACCAGCAGCACCGTCAGGTCGGCCTCGGCCGCCGCGTCCAGCTCCGCCATCACCGTGGCAATGAACAGCGTGTTGGCATACCCCAGCCCCGACGCCGACAGCGGAAACGGCTGCGCGGAGGCATCACCCAACAGCACCCGCAGCGACCGGGCAATCGACGCGAACGTGGGCTCGGCCAGAGCCAGTTCACTTTGCTGGGGATGCGCACCGACCGTCAGGTCCCGCAGCGGTTCGTTGATCTTCTCTCCGACCCTCACCACATCCGGGTCCGCGGCCACCTTCTTCAGCTCGCTGCCGATCCGCTCGACGAAGGCATCGACCTGCTCGTCGTCCCCCAGCAGCCCGCGCAGGATCATCCGCACCCGATCCCCGCCGGCCGAGGCCAACTCCCGCTCAGCATCACGCAGCGCCGGCAGATAGACATGCCGCACACCACCCCGCGCGGCAGGCTCACCCGTGACCGGAAGGCCCGCGCCCTGCGCCCAGACGGTGCTGCCGCGCCGTCGGCCCGTCTGCGGCGGCGTCCAAGACACCTGCCACCGCGCGGTACGGCTCTCGGGCGTCCCCTCAGGCAGCAGCGCCTCCAGATACGCGCCGCTCTGCTGCGGGCTGATGGCGGTCACGTCCAGCTGCAGACTGGGGCCGCCCTGTTCAGTGGCCGCGGTGAGGACGTCGGCCTCCTCGAAATAGCGCATCCGCCGCCCGTCCAGAGGATCCGTGAGCAGACGCACTGCATCGATCACACTCGACTTGCCCGCGTTGTTCTCCCCGACCAGGACCGTTACTTCCGGCCGCAGCGGCATCAGGACCCGCTCGCACGACCGGAACCTCTCCACCAGCACCTCAGACACGTACACCGCCCGCCCCCCGTCCCCGACACGTCACCCTGAGCGATGATGATCAGCAGACGATGGTAAGCGGAATATGCCCCGCATGCGGGCGTGTGCAGAATTCGCCGTGGACCGACGCGCCCTCTTCCCCCAAGTCCATCCCCACCGCGCCGCGTCCGGTGACGGCCGCCGGCGGGCGGGTGCCCGCGATCAGAACTCGTCGTCGTCGGGATCGGTGAGCAACCCGAGTTCTGGATCGTAGAGCAGCGGGGAGCGCACATAGCCGTTGTGGAACTGCCAGCCCTGGCGCAGCACCGCCCTGACCGGCGCGAACGCGAGGTTGCCGACCCTGCTTCCCGCGCCGAGCGTCGCTACTGCGGTCTGCCGTGGTTCGAGAAAGGGGATCTCCACGATCAGGCGGTGCCCGAGATCCGGCACATAGACGTGCCACGGCACCAAGGGCGCCGGAAGGGACCCCGGGTAAGGCCGCTCCTCCATGACCGTTCCGTCCAGCTGAAGCTGGCGGCGCAGGATCTGCGCCAGCCCCGGCCGCTCGCCGCCACGGGCTGGGATCACGCGGTGCACCGGCCGGGACTCCACACCCGTGCGGCCCAGGTGCCCGCGGATGTCCTGGCCGGGAGCCACGGATTCGCGGTACACCAGCAGTCCGCAGGAGATCGCCATCCACGTGAACAGCAAGGCACGAAACCGCAGGTGCTCCAGCTGGGCAGGGTCATCGGCCTGCACCGGCCAGAAATCGGGCTCGGCGTAGACCTCCTCGTGGAAGGTCAGCCCGCCGTGGACCATCAGCATGCTCGGCACGGTGATGCCGGCGCGCACACAGGCTGCCGTATCCGTCCACCAGGACCACCAGGTGCCGCCACCGTAGGAGGGCCCCCAGGACACGGCCCGCAGCACCACACCCCTCTCGATGCATACCGGCGGTTCTTCCCACACCATCAGCCCAGATGGGGAGGGCACGATGCTGGCGATCTGGGCGATGCACGGGATGCCCGTCAGGTCGGTGACGCTCTCGGCGGCTTCCCGGGTGATGTAGAACAAGTCCGCTTTGCGCAGCCGGCGGCATTCCGCGTTGGCGAGGGCGGCGGCCTGATCCTCCGCCCGCTCAAGCGCTGCCACAGCGGGCGGCATCAAGAAGGTCACCCCCTCCTTGCGCAACATGTCCGCCCACATCTGGGGCGCGTTGCCGCGCAGGAAGTCCAGCGTCTGCAGCCACAGGGCATGGACATCCTGGATGCCGGTCCGATCCACGCTCATAGCGGGTGTCCTCAAAGGGGATGCAGGCGAAAGCGGGCTGTCATGCGCTGGCACCGTGCCGAAGTCCTGCACGCAGCCGACGGCGGGCGGTGCGCGGCCCAAGTGCGCAGTCCGGTCAGTTCCGGGGCAGGATCTCTTCGCGGCCGATGCGGACGGCCTCCAGGTGCTTGCGGGTGATGTCCTCTGTGCCGTCGAGGATCGCGTTGACGGCGGCGCCGCAGATGAGCTGGGACAGGTGCAGGAAGTAGCCGCCGGTCCGATCGTGCAGATACCCCGCATGCTGGGTGAGCACGTCTTTGCTCAGCTTACGCATGCGCAGGTTCTTCTCGTAGCCCTTGAGCACGGCCAGGAAGGGGGCCTGGCCCTCGGCGTCGTCGCTCCAGGGCAGCGGGTCTACCCAGGTGACCGGCAGCAGACTGCGCACGTTCTGCTCCTTGGCCAGTGCTGCATTCAACTGGGCGGGGGTGGCCCCCGGCTGCAGCCGCTGGTGGGCGGTCCACAGGGCGTCGTCGCGGCGGTCGCAGCCTTTGCGGGCAGCCTGGACGATGTCGGCCGCACCGGTGCCGCAGAAGACGGTGGTGATCCCCAGCCGGGTGCGCAGGTAGTCGAAGTAGTGCAGGATCGGGCCAAGCTGGCTGGGGGAGACCCGCTGGATGTCGTCGACCAGCAGCAGGCGGGTCTGCTTTCGCTCCATGACGGTGTGCACGGGTAGGGACAGGTCGGGGATGCGGCGCAGCTGACGGGCTTCCGCCTCGCTCTTGGGCTCGGGTGTCAGGGCAAGGAAGGAAGCGATCTCCCATATCCAGTTGAGTTTGTTCTCCGGATCGTGCGGGACGGTGATGTGCACGACCGGGACCCGGTCGCTGAAATGCTTTTCGACCCTGCGCTGCAACTCCCGGCCGATGAGCCGCAGCAGGTACGTCTTGCCGGTGCCGGCCGGGCCGTCGATCACCATGTCCAGCAGACCCTCGTACCGGTTGCGGTTGACACCGAAGGTGCCTTGGGCCCGCAGCAGGCAGTCCTTCAGGAACGCGGTGTCGATCATCAGTAGATGACGGTGATAGTCCACCCGCGGGTCGTCCTCGTCGACTTCTACGTCCGCAGGAGCGCAGTCCTCCAGGTCGGGTGGATTGAACTCGGTGCGCACATACCGTTCCCAGCCTTCCCAGGAGAAGATCCACGAGGGCAGGGGCGGCGCGGTGCGTACCAGGTGGGCGATCTCGTCCCGGGCCTCGGATGCGGCGGGCACGGTGGTCTTCATTCAGCTCTCCTCGGCGGGTGAAGCGAGAGGCGGGGTCATGCGGGCGCTGCGGTGCTGGCCGGTGGCGGGTCGTCATCGGCGTCGGCTGGTGCAAATGAGGGCAGGGTGTAGCGGCCGTTGTCGACATCCCGGGCCGGCACGGGCAGCGAGGGGGCGGCGGGAACGGTGTCGGGGTCCAGCGGCGTGGCCGACGCCCCGGAGTCGGATGTGTCGCCGGTCCCCAGGCGGATCACGCCGCGGAACGGCAGCCGAGGCTCGGCCGCCTGCTGGGCGGTCGGCCCGCGGCGGGTGCGGCGGTGGCGCTCCTTCACGGCCAGGGTGATGGCCACCTCGTCCTCGCGGCTGCCCCCGCTCAGCGCCCGTTCCTCGGCGGCGTCCTGCCATTGGTAGTGCGTCCACGGCAGGTCGGCCAGCATGTGCCGGTAGAGGAACTCCACCGGGATCCACCTGCCGCTCAACCGGTGGTCATACAGCCAGGCGACGTTGGGATAGTAGGGGTTGTAGCGGGCCTCCCACCGGCCGTTCTTGTGCGTGAGACCGGAGCCGAGGCCCTCCAGTTCCCGCAGCCGCCCATCCAGCGACCGGTAGGTACGGTTCTCGATCCGGACGCCCTTGTCGGTGACCGTGACCCAGGCCGGCACCAGCAGCCTGCGGTTGTCCTCGGCCGACAGCTGCCGGGGCCGGTAGCCGTAGCCCGCCACCAGCCGGTCGTACATCTGGTTCGGGGACAGCACCATCCCCGGATACAGAGGGCTGCGCAGCCCCTCGTGCGGCTGCTGCTGGTAGTCGAGCGCCACCCATTCCTCGGCCGCGGCCTGCATCTGGTTGAGGCTGAACAGGCGCTGGCGTTCGACCCCGTAGCCGCGCTGCTCGAAACTGCGGCCCGTCCAGCCCTTCACGTACTGGCCGCAGGTGTCAGCGAAGCCGTGGAAGAAGGCCTCGGCCAGCGGTTTGTCGGTAGGCGTGTCCTTGCGGGCGTATTCGATGCTGATGCCCAGGAAGCTGCACACCATCTTGAAGTGCTCGCTCAGATACGGGCTTCCCTGGTCGATGACGATGGTCCGCGGGTGGATGACCGGGCGGGCCGCGACGGCCTCGGCGAAGCGGGCGTCGGCCGCACACAGTTGACCGTAGGGCAGGGCCGAGTTTCGGGCTGCGGTCAGCGGGTCCCAGCCGGGCCGCATGGGCAGCGGGGCGAAGCACTGCGCCAGCAGCAGCACCAGATCGAATGCCTTGGTGGCGCGGCCGCCGATGCGCCTGCCGGGCGGCCCCTCCCCGGTCACCACGGGAACGATCATGAGAGCCATACAGGAGCGGGAGGCGACATCGATCGCGGCGGTCAGCTCGGCGGAGACGGCGCGGCCGTCATCCCCGATCGCCTTGATCTTCAGCGGGGACGTGTCGATCTGCACCAGCTGCCCCGGCCGCAGTGCCACCGACGGCGTGTACGGGCGTGGCGGTTTGCTGGCCTCGCGCGAGCGCCGGCGGGTGGTCTTCTTCAACTGCTCGGTCAGCCCGAGTTCCTGCATCCGGGTGTAGAACGTCGAGCGGGGCAGCAGCAGCCGTTCCGCTTCCCGCGGATCCTTCAGTTCCCGGCGGTAGCGCTGATGAACGAGGGTTTCGACGTCCTCGTACACACGGTTGACCCGGCCGCCGGACTCGCGGGCATGACGGGCGGTGACCTCGTGCATCAGTGCGATGACCCGCTTGTCGGTACGGCCGCCCGGGTCGGGGGCACGGGTCTTGCGGCCGTCGTGCAGCAGCACCAGCGGATTCTCGTCGGCGTCCTTCCAGGTCCGGCGCCGGTCGTCCAGCGCCCGCCAGCTGAACTCCATGCCGGCGGCGGCGAGTTCGGCCGACTTGGTCTGGCAGCGCTGCTTGAAGGTGGTGGTGTCCGGGTCGTAGCCGGGACGTGCCGTCGTGCAGCCGGGCCGCAGCCCGCTCTGGAGCTCCTTCATGTGCTCGTGCCACCACAGGGCCTTCTCGCGCTCTGCCGGGGTGACAGCCTCCAGCAGTTCGCCCAGCGCGGGCAGGTGCTTGCGGGCCACGGCCTGCCCGTCCGCGTCGAGGACGGCGAAGTCCGGGGCGCTTTCCACCTCCCGCCACAGCGTGTCCACCGGTGCCTCGCCGCCCGACTGCGGCTGCAGGGTGATCTGCCGCCCCTTGAAGGCGCTGACCTCCCACAGTGCGCCGCGCCAGCGCACCAGATCGCCCAGGCAGACCTGGTCGGTCTCGAACCAGCCCGACACCGCGCCCGTCATCGCCACCTCCTCGCCACCCAGACGGGGGAGAAGGGCAGCAGTGGCCGGCCCCAGTCGATGTCCAGGAGGCGGCGCCAGATCAGCCGGTACACATGGTCGCGGCCGAGGCACTCGGGCACACCGCTGGCCAGCACGCCCTCGTTCAGCGGCCGCGGCCGCCGAAACGCGGCCAGCAGAGCCCGCTCATGCGCCTGATCGCAGACCGCAGGCTGCCGGAAGTCCGCCACCAGCAGCAGATTCTCCCGCCGCACCCCGTGCGGCACCGTGCGCAGGCACACGCTCCAGCCGGCCTGAGCGGCGACCTCACGCAGGGCGGCCAGACGTTCGCGCCACTGCGGCCCCATCCGGTGCGGAGCGAGCACCACGGCCTGACGCTGCTGGTCACGGGTCAGGGCGATGAAGTCAGGCCGCCACCGGTGCCGGATACGGCCCTCCTCCCAGTGCAGTTCGACCGGCTCCCCGGCGAACCGACTGATGGCGGGATCGAAGTCCAGCTCGGCGGCTACATACGAGCGCCGCTTGGACCCGCACACCACCAGCGTGCCCGTCGTCGCCGACCACCAGTCGCAGAGCTTGCCCTGCCGGCCATGGTGGGCGACCGGAGCCGTGGGGGGCTGGCGCTCCTCCAATGACACCCCCCACAGGGCCTCCGGCGTCACACACGTCAAACTCCCAACATCGTTGAGATGCCACGCCTTCACATCGCGCATCCGGGCCCTCCCTCCGCGTCTGCCGGCCGGAGCCCGTCACCCGACCCGGGACGTGCCGCCAGCCTGGCCGTCTGCCGTACGCAGCAGTCAGCACACCCAAGAGGTCATCACTCGAACGGGTGACGGCCTCTTGACGGCTCGCGGCTTTCGCATCGGAATCAACTCACCTGCCTGATAGGCAAGTTACCCAAGGTGTCACAGCATGCAGGAGCGCTCGGGCAGCGAACCGGACGGCTCGGCGAGCCGGCTGTGCCCCACGGCCAGCACCCGCCGACGCCGACGCTGCCGACCGTCGTCTGGCGCGAAGGGGCTCGCAGCGGGCCGGGCATGGTGATCCAGCCACTGCACCAGCTCGCCCAGGCCCTCACTGCCCTCCAGCCCCCAACCGTCCATCAGCTGCTGCACCTGCTCCACCCACACCTCCCGCGCAGCCCGCGAACGCGCGCCCTCCTGCTCGTAGCGCAGCATCTCCCGCGCCAACTGGACGGCCTCCGGATAGATCACCAGCGGCCCCGTGCGTAGCTCGCGCGCCTCCAGGGCCACCCTCCAGGCCCGCTGCGTCCAGCTCCACACGTCGCCGCCCATCCGTGCCCACCAGCACGCCACCACCTGGAAGCCGTCGGCGAACAATTCCGCTCCCGCCGTACCGAAACGGCGCTCCAGCTGCAGCCGGTCGGCGTGGGCACGCACCACCTCCGGCAGCCCTTCCAGGGGCACCACGTACGGACCCTGGCCGCGATGATTGTCGGTGAACCGCCGGTGGCGCAGGCATACCCGCCACTGATCCGGCCACAGCAGCCACGCCGCCTCATCCACGCCCCGGGCACCGGCGCACAGATCGCAGCAGCGCACCACATACCCCGTCCCTTCCCGGACCTTGAACGGCCACTCCCAGCAGGCCGGATCATCTCCCGATAGCAGAAAACGATCTTGGAGGCTGGTCAGGGCCAGCTGCAACTGGTGAGGAGTCCGGCCGGACAGCACCGCCAAGTTGTCCAGTGCTTCCCGGTTGACGTACAGCTCCGCCAGCGACGGAAGCCGGGGATTGACCGGCTGGCGGCCTGTACCCACCCGGTCCAAAAACATCCCCAACTCCAGGCCGTGCGCATGCGCCAGGCGATTGGCGAACGACCCGGTCGACTCGTCGGCCAGGCGAGGCACGGAGTCCTTCAGTCGCCGCTGCGGCCCCCATACGGCCGCCCTGTCTGCCATCACATCTCCCGCGTCACTGGCGCCTCGGCCCGGCCGCACTGCCGCGACGACCAGGCCCAGGGCGCGACGAAACTTCCGTATCCCAGTCCCGACCGTGCATGAGCACAAGCCCCCATCACCCGTTCGAGTGAAGCGCGGGCGTCTGTGCATCGCAGACAGTCAGGCCCCTCTTCCACCCTCGAAACGGATCCCGACTGCCTTGCACGGCCCGAAAGGAGCACGGTCATGGCCCAGTTACCCCCGTTGCGCACCCCGCTGCGCCCCTTCCAGCAGCAGGCGGTCGACAACTGCATCACCGAATTCGTCCTCGGCGCCCCCCGCGCCCGCATCGACGCCCCCTGCGCCAGCGGCAAGACCCTCATCGCCCTGCACATCGTCAACCGCATGGCGCCCACAGGCACCTCCGTCACGATCGTGCCCACCCTGGAACTGCTCGAGCAGACCGCCCTCTACTGGCATAAAGAAGGCCGCCCCGGCCGCTACCTGGCCCTGTCCGGAGACCAATACCTGCCCAGGAGCCCGGCCCTGCGCGGCATCCTGACCGCCGTCACCGATTCCGCCACACTGGCCGCCGAGATATCCCAGGCCGACGGCCCGGTCAACGTCTTCGCGACCTATCACTCGCTGGGAAAGATCGCCGACGCCCACCGGCTGTTCCACACGCCGCCATGGGACATCCTCGTCTGCGACGAGGCCCACCGCTCGGCAGGCAACCTCAACAAGCCCTGGGCCCAACTGCTGGACGCCCACCGGATCTTCGCCCACCACCGGCTCTTCACCACCGCCACCCCCCGCAACTTCCAGCCCATCCCGGGCCAGGACCTCCCCGTCGACATCGAGGTCGCCTCGATGGATGACCTCAACCTCTACGGCCCGGTCGTCTTCCGCCTCTCTATGGCCGACGCCATCGACCAGGGCCTGCTCGCCGACTACCGCATCGTCGCCGTCGACGTGGACGACGCCGACGTGCGCGCCATCCTCAACCGCAACCCGATGCTCGCCGCCGACTCCGAAGGCCTGCGCGTGGCGGCCGCCCAAGTCGCCCTGCTGCGCGCCATGCACGAACACGATCTACGGCGCGTCCTTGTCTTCTGCCCCCGCATCAAGGTCGCCGAGGCCTTCGCCGAAACCCTTTTGGAAACGGCCGCCCTGATGCCCAAGCGGATGCAGGGCCCGCTCCAGGTCGGCACCGTCAACAGCGCACAGAGCCGGTACGAGCGGCTCACCGCCGTCAACGCCTTCAAAGAAGCATCCCTGACCTCCAGCGACAAGAAGCCGCTGCGGGCCGTCCTGACCAACTGCGCGATCTTCACCGAAGGCGTCGACGTCCCCGCCATCGACGCCGTACTGTTCACCAGCCCCAAGACCAGCACCTATCAGATCGTCCAGGCCGTCGGCCGCGCCCTGCGCCCGCTGCCCGGCCAGGCCAAGGTCGCCCACATCATCGTCCCCATCTACAAGGCCCCCGACCAGGACCTCGCCGATGCCGCCAAAGGCACCCCTTTCCACACCCTCTACCAGGTCCTGTTCGCCCTCTCGCTCTACGACGAGCACGTCTTCCACCGCGTCTACGCCCTGCGCCACTCCAGCAGCAACCCCCTGCACCCCGCCGCCCTCCCCGAACGCGCCGACGAACTCGTACCCCTACTCAGGCTCTACGCCGAAGACCCTCACAACAGCATCTGGGAACTCGGCCTGGAAAGCGCCCGGCGCTACCGCGAGAAGCACGGCCACCTCAAAGTGCCCAGCACCTACTGCGGCCCCGACCGCTTCTACCTCGGGTGGTGGCTGGGCAACCAGCGCTCCCTGCGCATGAACCACAGTCTCAAACCCGAACGCATCGAGGCTCTCGACGCTCTGGACATGATCTGGGAACACCCCCGCAGCAGCATCGAACACCGTTTGAACATCGCCCGTGCCTACCACGCCCGGCACGGCCACCTCGTGCCCGTCCGCGAGGAACGCTTCGGCGGCACCGGCATCGGCCGTTGGATGAGCACCTTCCGCACGAAGGCCCGCCGGGGCCAACTGCCCGACTGCTACCAGCGCGCCCTCAACGACATCAACCCCTGGTGGAACGCCGGCTGGGACGATGACGGGCGCTGGCGGCGCAGCTACGCACGCGCCCTCGCCGCCGCCCGCCGCGGCGAACTCACCTTTCCCGACCTCGCCCCCGACCAGGACGACTCACCGCTGGAGTCCTGGCTCGATGAACAACTGCGGGCCCTGCCCAGCCTCAGCCGCGACCAGCACAATCTCCTCGGGGCGCTGCCACTGCACCACCCCCTCGCCTTGCTGCTGCGACCGCCCCGCAGCCAGAGCGAACGCGCCTTCGCCCACGGCCTGCGCTACGCCCACGCCTTCTGGCGGGCCAATCAGAACCTCAATGTCCCCTACAGACACGTCATCTGGGACCGCGGCCGCTCCTTCCGCTTAGGGGAATGGCTCTCCGACAAACGACTCCGGCCCTACTACCTGACCCGCGAACAACTCGACGCACTCGAAGCACTCGACATGCGCTGGACCCGTACGCCGGCATAAGGTGCGGCCCCGGCGCCGGCGTTCAGCACACCAGGCCGCTGCGACGCGAGGCCCAAGACAACCCAGCCGGTTCATGAAACGGCCTCGTTGTACGTCGTTGGCCCATAGACCGATGCCGATCACGGCCGGCCGGCATGCACTCGCGTGCCGTGGCTCAGCAGCCTTCCCTGCCGCCTCCGCCGAGGGACACACTGGCCCAGCGCGTATGGGACTCCTACCGCAGCCTGTCCGGATGGAACCGGCCTACATACTGGCCCGCGAAGAAGGGACTGCCCGGGGTACTGCTCTTCGCAGCCAACGCGGAGCCGTGCAACAAGCTGGTCCGTATGCACCTGCCGCTCGTCGAGCACCTCGCGCGCCGTTTCCGCAGCCGCGGCAAGCCGCCGGACGACCTCACACAGGTCGCCACCATAGGCCTGATCAAGACGGTCGACCGCTTCGACCCAGACCCAGGAGCACGGCCGTCCGCCCACGGTCCACGAGAAGGAAGCCTGCTGGCCAGCCTTGAGTGAGGGCACTCGTTTCGCCGCTAGGACCACCACCGGACGCCGCCGATGGCTACCCAGCCCTGGTGCGCTATGTATGTTTTGCGTGCGATCCAATGTTCGTTTCGGGTAGGGTGGGGAAAGGAGGTGGCTCTTGTGCCCAACGAGCAGAGTGGGCTTTTCGCGTCCGTCGACGCCCTGCTGGAGCAGGCGGCAGCGGAATCCCTGCCGGATCCCGCCGAACGCAAACGGCTGCGCGAAGCCGCAGGCCTGAGTCAGGACCAGGTCGCGAAGGCGCTGGATGTGCGGCGGGAGACGGTGACCGGCTGGGAGGCGGGCCGCACCGAGCCACGCCCTCCCAGACGGGCTGCCTACATCCGTCTTCTCGACGGCCTCGCCGACCGCTTCCCCGCCCCCGAGTCGCTCTCCGGCTCGGCGTCGGGACCTGGCACCAGCCCGACGGTCATCTCGCAGCCGCAAGCGCCCACATCACCCGTCGTGCCTGCCGGGGGCCAGGCAGCCCCGGTTCGGCCGCCGGTGACGGCGCGCCGGCCGACGATCGAGAAGCCGGCAGCCCTGGCTACCGGGGACGCGCGCTTCGCCAACGGGCCGCTCGCCGTTGTCGATGGTGACGGCTCGGCGTACTGCACCGGCGGCCTGGTCCTCGACTGCCCGCTCACCGATCTCCCCACGCTGGTCGAGTGGACGCTGCGCGAGGCGCAGCTGGGCGCTGCCCGCCTGCACCGCTCGGGCAAGGACGCCGACCCGTTGATCGTGCTGACCGTGTCTGCCGTCCAACGTCTTGGCCTGCCGCCCGTGCTGGAGGACCGGCGCGGCCTGCGCCTGCCCGACGACCACCCGGCGCTGCAACAACTCGCCTCGACGCAATGGAAGCTGACGAAACGGGGTTTCGGCCCGTGGGCGCGGGTCTACCGCACGGCCGACAGCACACGCCGCCAGTGTGTGCAGTTCGCCGTCGTCCCCTGGGGTGCGCTCGACACCCGCTCCTGGGGGAGTGCGCACCAGCTGCAGCCGGCCGAACTCGCCCGCCTGCTCGGTACGTACGCCACCCGCGTACTCACCCCGTGCGGCTCCACTGCCGTCACCGGACTGGAACTGATGACCGCGCTGCGCCCGCCGACCCGCGCGGTCAAGGACCCTGCCACCGGCAACTGGGTGTCCGGGGCCATGCCCGGCTCGCTGAGCGAAGCGGTGGAGTGCGCCCCGCCCGAGGCCCCCGACGGGCATCCGGCTGTCGCCGCCCTGTATCCCCGCTTCCACCAGCGCACCCCCGACCAGGTGCTGGACGAGGAGGCCTACCAGTGGGCGAGGCCACTCACGGACGAGGAATGCATGAAGCCCTACGTCGTCGGCATCGACGTCAACATGGCCTTCGCCGCGGCCGCCAACCGGCTGACCGTCGGCCTGTCCGCCCCCGTCCCCGTCCACCGCCCGGTCTTCGACGCGAAACTGCCCGGCTCCTGGCTGGTCGACCTCTCCCACATCAGTTTCGACGAGCGCCTGCCCAGCCCGTTCACCCCGCACGGCGAACGCCCCCAGGGGCCGGCCTGGTACGCGACCCCCACCGTCGCCTACGCCGTCGAACTCGGCTACCCGGTCACCCCTATTGAGGCCTACCTGCGCTATGAGCACGGCCCCTACCTGGACGCCTGGTACACCCGGCTGCGCGACGCCTACGTCGCCACCATGGTCGATCTCGGCGTCGCCCCGGGCATGCCGGAGGAACAGTTCCTGGCCGCGATGGCCGGCTACCAGCAGAGCGATCCCGTCCTTGCCGCGGTGCTCAGCGCCATCAAGGCCACCGTCAAGGGCGGTATCGGCAAACTGCGCGAGCGGGCCCGCAGCGGTGGCTGGCGGCCGGGCGAGGCGTGGCCCGCCCTGGCCCGCCCGACCTGGCGCCCCGACATCCGCGCCGCTGTCATCGCCAGCGCCCGCACCAACATGCACCGCAAGATGCTCAAGCTCGCCACCCATGCGGACCTGTATCCGGTCGCGATCCTCTCCGACTGCGCTGTGTACGCCTCCGACGGCCCCACCCCCCTCGACTTCCTGCCCTACCAGGACGGCAAGCCGCTGCCCGGAGGCTTCCGGCTCGGCGTCTCACCCGGGATGGTCAAGCACGAGGGCACCCAGAGCGTGCTGTGGGCCGAGGGCCTGCTCGAGGAACACGGCCCGGACATGAACATCGCCCGGCACATCAAGACCGGCACCGTCTCCGGCCCGGACGAAGGGGAGTAGGCACCGATGGGCATCCTCGCCGACAGCCTCGACAAGGCCGACGCCGCACACGTCACCCGCCCCCTGCCGAAGTCGGCCCAGAAGCAGATGCAGTACCTGGTCAAGCAGACCAAGGGCACCAGGGCCGCAGCCGACCTGCTCGGCGTCACCCAGCGCACCGTCGAGCGCTACCTCGCCGGCCAGCTCAAGCAGCCCCGCCGCGACCTCGCGGACCGGCTCGCCGGTGAGGTCCGCAAACGGTGGCAGCCCCGCGTGCGGGAGAGGGCGAAAAAGCAGGCCGCCACGACCGGCGGCATCGTCATCGACACCCGGGCACGCTTCGGATTCACCGCGGCCCCGGGCACCACCGACGACCCGCGGTTGCGGCCCATCACCCAAGGCCTGCCCCCGGCCTACGCCGCACGGCTCTTCGACGCGCACGCCGCCGGAGCCGCCGAGCAACAGCTCCAGGACATCGTGGCTGAAGGACTCCAGGAGATCTACTTCAAGGACCGCGGCCGGCGCGCGCATGATCTGCTGGTGGACTTTACCGACATCGACTACCTCGACGTCGACTACTGAGCCCCGGTGCATGGAACGGGCTGGGGCGGTGCTTGTGACTGAGCGCTTGATTTGGCCCTGGTCGCGTTTCCGTGATGTCCACGCCAGAAGGGCAGCCCGCGTCCATGCCCGGAGCTGACGTGCCGGGTCAGTCGGTCTCGTACGTCCGCCCCCCCAGGTCAGTGGAGTGCGGCATGGGAGATCCTGGCAGTGGTCAGATGTGGGTGGTCGGGGGCCAGATCGGACGTCATGTCCGACAGCAGAGTGGACAGGAGTGTGCGGGCGCCATCGCGACCGCCGCTGTGTGCCAGGACGAGGGCGAGCTGGCGTCGCGTGCCCAGGGTGTGCGTGTGGCCAGGCCCCAAGGGTGGCCTGCCGTTCGTCGGCGATATCGGCCAGATCGCGGGCGGCCCGTTCCCAGTCGCCTGCTTCCCCCTGGAACTGGGCGAGGGCTGAACGTACGGCGAGGGTGTGGGGGTCGCGGATCCCGAGAATCGTCCGGGGCTCGACGAGCAGGCCGTTTACTGTAACTGGGGCGACGAGCAGACCGTGAGTTGCGACGTCGCTTGCCGACCGACTCGGTGGTCAGTCCCGCCCATCCAGGAGGGCGCGTACTGCCTAGCGCACGCCGTGGCGCTCTCTGCCTCAATGAGTCCCGGGAAATCGACTGCACTCGGTGACGAGTTGGCCGTCCACCGGGAGCCGATATGGCCACGGGTCGAGACCCGCTCGGCCACGTACCTGGACTTTCCGGTGGCCACCCACAGGCCGCCGCGCAGAAAGGGGCCTGGTGTGGTGTGTGGCCTCAGGAGATAGATGACAGAAGAGTCTCGGGAGAGGCTTGATGGGTGTATCAGGACATTCTTGACGATGTCTTAACTGATCCTCGATCATGAACCGTTGTGAACAATGAGGATGAATCAGGGCAGCGTGGCCCTGCATGGCTCGTCGAGCAGCGGTACCGGGCGGTGCTTGAAGTGCTCGACGGCTCGCCGGTCAGCGAAGTGGCCGTCCGGTACGGCGTGTCACGCCAGACGGTCTACACGTGGAAGTCGAAGCACGAGGCCGAGGGGCTCGGAGGGCTGAGAGAGAAGTCCCGGCGCCCGCGCACCAGCCCGACCCGGCTTCCCTCCGAGGTGGAGGCTCTGGTGTGTGAGATGCGCAGGGCGAACCCCCGCTGGGGTGCCCGCCGCATCGCCTTTGAGGTGGCCCGGACCGGCACTGGTGCTGCACCATCGCGGGCGACGGCCCACCGGGTCTTGGTACGCAACGGGCTCATCCGGCGCCAGGAGCAGAAACACCGCCGTAAGTACAAGCGGTGGCAGCGCGAGACGCCCATGCACCTGTGGCAGATGGACCTGGTCGGCGGGATCTTCCTGGCCGACGGCCGCGAGTGCAAGATGCTTACCGGGATCGACGATCACTCCCGGTTCGTCGTCGTCTCCACGGTCCTGGCGGTGCCGTCCGGCCGGGCCGTCGCAGACGGGTTCGTGCGCGCGATGCGGACCTACGGGGTTCCGGCCGAGGTCCTCACCGACAACGGCAAGCAGTTCACCGGGCGCTTCACGAAGCCCCGGCCCGCCGAGGTGCTGTTCGAGCGCGTCTGCCGGGAGAACGGCGTCACCGCCAAGCTGATCAGACCGTACTCACCGACTACGACAGGGAAGATCGAGAGGTGGCATCAGACCCTGCGCCGTGAACTGCTGGACGTCTCCGGCCCGTTCGCCGATCTGCCCGCGGCCCAGGCCGCGGTCGATGCCTGGGTGCACACCTACAACACGGCCAGGCCCCACCAGGCCCTCGACATGGCCACCCCCGCCAGCCGGTTCCGGCCGAACCCGCCGCCGGAACCGACAGTGGTCGCCATTCCGGCCCCCGCCGGGGAAGCGTCCATCGAGATCGAGCCTGCGGCGCCGGTCGCCATGCTGATTCCGGTCTCGGCGCCGGCGATGGAGTTCGAGACGGTCGTCGCAGCCAGTGGCTGGGCCGGCGTGCTGCCCCGCGTTCAGCGGGTCAGGCTCGGCAAGGAACATGCGGGGCGCCGCGCACGGATGTGGGCCGACGAGCACACGGTCCACATCGTCATCGACGGCGAGCTGGTCAGGAGCGTTGCGTCGTGTCTCGACGCCGGCAACCTGCACGAGCTCTCGATGCGCGGGGCCGTCCGGGCAGGACCTCCACCGGCGGCCCCGGCCGCGGGCCGGCTGGGTCACCTGGAGCCCGGCACGGTGATCGAGGTTGACCGGAAGATCGACCTGAGCGGTGTTACCAGCATCGGCAATACCAAAGTGACAGTTGGATACGAACTCGCCAGCCAGCGCGTGACGTTGCGTCTGGACGGGCACCTGATGCACGTCGTGCACGACGGCGTTCTCGCCAAGACCCTGCCCGCACCGATCGACGCCGAACAACGAACCGGGCTTCGCGGCGCCAGAGTCGTCACCAGCGAACTACCCGCACCCGCAGCCGGGGCAGTCCATGTCGAGCGCAAGGTCCCCGCCGACGGCGTCATCATGGTCGCCCGCCAACGGCTACGCGTCGGCCGCACCTACGCCGGAGAGATCGTCACCGTCCACGTTGAGGACACCTACTTCCGCATCACCTTGAACGGCGCTGACCTCTCACTTCACCCGCGCAAAACCCAGCACCCAGTCACCCGGTTCAGAGCAAAGATCCACGCACCGAAACTCTGAGCACGCCAAGACCGCGTGTTCTACGTTGACCGACATGAGCGCGTCGGGACGGGGCTACCGCTATGTCGGGCCGGACCACGTGATCGCTGCCGTCAAGGCAGCGGACGGTGGTGCCACCATCCGCACAGCCGCCGACTTCGCGGACTGGGTGGCAGCCCGGTCCGCCGAGGAACTGGAAGAGCCCTTCACCTTCGTCGTCGGCACGGACGATGCTCTGCGGCTGGCCCCGCGCCGCAGCGAACACGTCGCCTGCGCGAGCGGCGATCGGGTGCTGTGTGCTGGCGAAGTCAGCTTCTACCGCGACGCCGGACACTGGGCGGTGAACGAGGTCAGCAACCAGTCGACCGGCTACTGCCCGGATGTTGCCTCATGGCTGGCGGTCGCACAGGCACTGGACCAAGCCGAGCTCGACCACCCGAACTTCTTCACACACGCAGTGGTCTTCCGTCGATGTCCCACCTGCCAGGAGCACAACATCGTGCGAGAAGGCCACTTCGTCTGCGTCTTCTGCGACGCAGACCTACCCCGGCGATGGAAGATCCGAACGCGGACGACTCAGACGGGCCCTGATCCCGTCCACCACAACGCTCCCACCAGTTCCTTCAAACCGGCATCGAACCTCGGCTGCCAATGTCCAGTAAGTCTTGAGCCTGTCAAGGATCTGATGAGTTAGAAGTGTCAACCGAGTCCTGAGACCTCACATCACACCTGGGCGCTGTCGAGTCTTCGACCGCGACTTCCGACGAGCCATCGGCCTCCGGAGCCCCTCGCAAACCGTTTCTTTCTTCGGGTCGATTCACATGCTGCGAGGGCTAAGAGCGCGGTAGGCGACCCGTTTTCCAGGGTCCACGTCAGCCCGGGTACGCGGGTCTCCGCCGGGCATAGCAGGCGTGGGGTTTTCGTGACCTGCTCGGTGCGGGCGCCTTGGCTGGGTTCCTCACCATGTGACCGGAAGCTCGCGCAGGGGGCTGGTCAGGAGCCCTTCGACCCGCTGCAGTTCCTCGGTTCTGATGGCGAGGTCGAGAGTGGGAAGTCGGCGCAGCAGCACGGTGAGCACAGCCTGCAACTCGGTGCGGGCCAGCGGCTGCCCGACGCAGGAGTGCGGTCCCGCGCCGAAGGCCAGGTGACGATTCCGGCTGCGCATCAGGTCCATGTCGCCCGCGCCCTCGAACACGTTCTCATCACGGTTGGCCGAAGCCAGGTTGCACACCACCGTGCTACCGCGCGGCACCACACCACCGGAGAACTCGATGTCCTCGTGCACGTAACGGAGCATGCCGAAGCCGAAGCTGTTGGGGTCGAAGCGCAGTACCTCCTCCACCGCCGGGCGGATCAGCGAAGGATCGGCCAGCAACCGCTCCCAGCGCCGCCGATCGGACAGCAGGTGGGCCACCATCATCGCTGTGAAGCCGGCGGTGGTCTCGTGACCCGCGAGCAGCAACACCTGACCGGTGGCTACCAGTCCGGCCTCTGACATCGGCCGGCCCTCGTCGTCCGCACTGCCGATGAGAAGGCTGAGCAGGTCCTCACCCGGCTCGACGCGCTTGCTGGCCACGATTTCGGACATGTACGAGGCGAAGTTCTGGTGTGCGGCCCCCATCTCCTCACGGGTGTACTTCGTCAGGTTGAGGAAGATGTCGGACCACTGCTTGACCATGTCTCGGTCGCGCTCCGGTACTCCGAGCATGTCGCAGATCACCAGCATGGGCAGCGGGAAGGCCAGATGCGTCACCAGGTCCGCCGGCTGTCCATGCTCCAGCATCGTGTCGATGAGCCGTTCGGCCGTCGCCTCGATCTGCGGTCGCAACGCAGCCATCCGCTTGGCCGTGAACCACTTGTTGACCATCTGGCGCCACCGCTTGTTGCCCTCGGCGTTCAGTGTCCTCTGCATGGGACTGTTGAAGATGTTGTCGTCACCTGCTGCGATCCGAGCCGCGTCGGGACCGGCCATCCCGTCGCGACTCAACCGCGGATCGGAGAGTGCCGTCCTGACGTCCTCGTACCGGGTGAGCAGAGTGGCCTCATCGCCACTGGGCAGTGCCACGTGAGCCACTGGGCACCTCCTACGCAACTCCATCCACTCGGTGGGGGGCTCCAGCGCAGCCGGGGGTGACAGCGGGTAGGACAGGGGCTCGGTCTTGTGGACATCAGTCATGGCAGTACTCCTTGGCGCCGTGTGGGACACGAATCGAGGTCAGAGGTCATGGGGGAAGCTTCAGCTGCACTTCCCGTCAACCCCGGTACGGGCAGTGGCGTATCCGGCCGACCAGGCCGGTCGCGCTATGAGGTGAGGGCTTCGCCCAGCAAAGTGACGGATGGGACGGGCCATCCAGGTGCTCGCGGGAACTCACCGACATTCACGGGCCGGCAGACTCTCAGCTGACGTCCCTGTCTGCGGCCCTCCGCCGAGAGTGGTCCAGAGCTCGTCGGGAGTTACGCAGCCACAGAGGTACGCACCACGGCCCTTGCGGCGTACCGGGTGGGTGCCCATGCGAGCAGGGATGACCCGACCGACATACCGCCGCCGAACCCGCACAGCAGGACGAGGTCGTTCTCGGCGAGCAATCTCCTACGGTGCACCAGGTCCAACGTGATGGGGACGGAGGCGGCGCCGGTGTTGCCGTAGTGCTCGAGCGTGAGGTGGCATGTGGCACCGTGCAGCCCGAGTGTGGGCCACACATCGCTGAGCATCGTGCCGTTGGCCTGATGCGGCACGAAATGTTGGACGTCCTGCGGTGCTACCGAGGTGTCCTCCAGCAGTGCTTGCACCTCCTGGCTGAGGCTGTTCTCGACGAAGTCGCGCACCCCGCGGCCGTTCATCGTGAAGTAGTGCTGCCCGTTGGCGACGGTGGCGGATGACGCTGGCGTTCTGCTGCCTCCGGCGGGAACACTGATCAGCGAGTGCTGGTCTCCTCGCGTGGTGAGCCGCGTGCCCAGCACCCCTTGGGTCGCCGCCACGCGGCCCAGCAGTACGGCGCCCGCTCCGTCACCGAACAGGATCGCGGTTTTCCGGTCGGAGCGGTCGAGTATGCGCGAGTAGATGTCAGCACCGATGACGAGGGCGTACCGGTCTGGCTGGTCCTGCAGCAGCCCGTTCGCGACGGACAGAGCGAAGACGAAGCCGCTGCAGACGGAGTTCACGTCGAACGCCGCCGCGTTGGAGGCGCCGAGCAGGTGCTGGACGATGCTGGCGGTAGCGGGTTGAGGGTGGTCGGGGGTGGAGGTCGCCACCACGATGAAGGACACCTGGTCCGGGGTGATGCATGCCTGGGTCAGTGCGGCTCGTGCGGCTGCGGCCGCCAGGTCCGACGTCGCTTCGTGCGGTGCCGCGTGCCGCCGGGCATGGATCATGGTCTTGCGCGTGATCCACTCGTCGGTGACCCCGGTTTGCGCACCGACTTCGGTATTGCTCACCGAGCGGGCAGGCAGGTAGCTTCCGGTCGCGATAATGCCGATGGGGTGGCGCATGGTACTCATCGCCTTTCTCGGAACGGTCGGAGTTGAGGGCAGCGGGTCAGCTGCGTTCGTAGAGACGCTTGTGTCCGGACAGGCCGGCGAAGCGGAACGGGCCGGTGGTCTGCCTCAGCGTCGTGTGGTCTCCGCCGTCCTCCGACAGCGACCGCTGATGCAACGTGCGATAGGTGGCATAGTCGATCGACTGCCGGCGTTCGACGACCGAGCGATGTGCGCCGGTGCGCAGATGCTCCCGGTATCCAGGGACGACGGTGCCGCCGAAGAACTCGGCGACGCAGCCGGATCCGTAGCTGGCGAAGGCGATCGCCTGCTCGGAGAGGTCGCCCGCGTGGTCGAGCAGCGAGGCGAGCGCCAGGTACATCGATGCTGTGTAGGAGTTGCCCACGACCTCGTTGTAGGCGGTCGTCAGCCGGAGCATCGCCGACATCTCGTTCTCGTCGAGGTCGTATCCCGTGGTGCTGAACAGGTGCCGGTGGGCCTTGAAGGCCATCTTGGTGAACGGCTGGTGGTAGCAGAACGCGCCGAACTCGTGCAGTGGCCTGCCACCCTGCTCCGTGTAGTCCTTCCAGACACCCGCCAGGGCCTGCAGGTATGCGTCGATGGACTCCTGGCCGGCGACGAGCGCGGTGTTGCGGTAGTTGGGACGCCAGAAGTCCATGACGTCGGCGGTGTACAGGCCGGACTGTGGTTCGATGCGGATCAGCGCGGGGTTCGCGCTGACCAGCATGGCCACTGCCGCCGCACCCTGCGTGGCCTCGCCGGGGCTGTCGAGCTCGTAGCGCGATACGTCGCTGGCGATCACGAGGACCTGCTGCGAGGGGTCGCGGTGGACCAGGCCGATGGCGAACTGCAGTGCCGCGGTACCTGAGTAGCAGGCTTGTTTCAGCTCGACGACCCTGGTGGATGTGGGCAGGTTCAGCAGGGAGTGGACGTAGATGCCTGCCGCCTTGGACTGGTCGATCGACGTCTCGGTGGCCAGCACCACCGTCCGGATCCGATCCGTACCCCAGCGCTCCACCAGGGGTGCCGCTGCGGTCGCCGCCATGGTGACGATGTCTTCGTCCGCGGCGGCGATGCTCATGGCCCGCTGTCCGATGCCGAGGTGGTACTTGCCGATGTCGGCGCCCGTGTGTGCGGCGAGTTCGGTGTGCGGCAGTACGAACTCTGTCGTGGCGAAGGACAGGTCGTGAATTCCGATGGGCGTGTTCGCGGTCATGAGGGGCTTCCTATCTTTTCGTGCGAGCGTTCCAGGTGGAGGTGGGCGCGCATCAGCTCTCCGGGGTTTGTCTGAGCGGCCATGAGGGAGAGCTCGCCGCACAGCACGGTGGCTGCCGCGAGCACGGCGAGCCTGCGCGCGTTCTCACCGGGTTCCCGCGCCTCTCGGCAGCCCAGCCGGGTCAGGTTGGTGTCGACGAACGGCAGTTCTTTGCCGTTGCCGACGGTTCCGACGATGAGGTTCGGGATGGTGCAGGAGAAGTAGAGATCGCCGTCGCGGTCCTCGGCCACGGTGACGCCCTGCGATCCCTCGACGATGTTGGCCGCGTCCTGCCCGGTCGCCAGGTAGAACCCCAGCAGCATGTTCGCGTAGTGCGCGTTCGCCGACCGGATGCCGCCTGCCAGCAGCGTGCCGATCAGGTTCTTTCGCAGGTTGAGTTGAGCGATCTTCGCGGCGGTGGTGTGCAGCTGGTGCTCCACGACGTCGCGCGGCACCGTCAACTCCGTGACCACGTTCTTGCCCCGGCCGAGGATGCCGTTGATCGCGGTTGCCTTCTTGTCGGTGCAGTAGTTGGCCGAGATCGACCCGTAGGTGATACCGGGCACGGTCTTGAGAAGGTGGGAGAGGAGCTGATCGGCCGCCAGCGTCGCCATGTTGTGCCCGGAGGCGTCTCCGGTGGTGAACTCGAACCGCAGGAACAGCAGGTTTGCCGTGATCTCGTGGCGGATGGCGACCAGGTCGGCGAAACGGCTGCACGAACGTACGACGTCGCGCAGCTCGGCGAACTGCATGTCGATCCGCCTGGCCGCGCTGAGCGCGGTCTGTGCGTCGGCGGCCTCCACGAGAACGGAGCGGGTCATCCGCTCGTCGACCAGCGTCGCGACGATCCCTTCCGGCGTCGACCGGGAGATCCGGGCGCCTCGCCCGACCGAGGGCCACAGCGGTGACTCATAGGTGGCGAGTGGGACTTGCGTCTCAACGTGGGCGACGTTGCCCGTGATACGCAGCGGCCCCACCCATCTCATCGGGACGCCGGCGATCGTGTCTTCATCGGTCATGGTGCTTTTCCTGTTCTACGGCACGGGGAGGAAAGGTCGCGCGAAGCGGTAGACGTCGATGCCGCGATCGGTGCAGAACTCGCGCAGGTCGCCGCGGATGCGCACTTCGCAGTGGGAAAGATCGGCGGGGGTCCGTGCGCC
Organism: Streptomyces sp. NPDC050549; assembly: GCF_040655035.1. Classification (NCBI taxonomy): domain Bacteria; kingdom Bacillati; phylum Actinomycetota; class Actinomycetes; order Kitasatosporales; family Streptomycetaceae; genus Streptomyces; species Streptomyces sp. NPDC050549. The sequence continues at coordinate 12,282 of NZ_JBFAJD010000061.1, read as the reverse complement.
GAGCATGGTCATGATCGACTCGATCTGGTCCAGCCACGTCGTGATCTGGGTGATCAGCGCGTTCGGGCCGCCGTCGAGCACTGTCTTCAGGAACGTGCCGGCGACGCCGACCGCGCTCGCGCCGAGCGTCAGCCCTCGTACGACGTCGAGGGGATGCCGCACGCCGCCGGAGGCGAACAGCGGCAACCCGACGTCGGAAGCGTCCAGCAGGCAGGCCGGTGTGGACTGGCCCCAGCCGTCGGCGAAGGCGTAGTCACCGCCTGCGCGCCGGCTGTTCTCGATACGCGCGAAGTTGGTGCCGCCGCGGCCGCCGACGTCCGCGACGCTCACCCCGAACTTGCTCAGGCGCCGTACGGTCTCCCTGCTGAGCCCGAAGCCGACTTCCTTGACGAACACGGGGACGTCGACGCCTGCGACGATCTCCTCGATCCTCGGTCCCCACGCCGCGAACGACCGGTCGCCTTCCGGCATCACGGTTTCCTGGACGGTGTTGAGGTGGATCTGCAGTGCGTCGGCCCGCAGCAGGTCGACTGCCCGCTGGGCCTGCGCGACGGTTGTAGTCGCGTTGACGTTGGCGATGACGAACCCGTCCGGGTTCTGGTCGCGCAGTACGCTGAAGGTGTTCGCGGTGGACACGTCCTTGAGGAACGGGCTCATCGAACCGCTCGCGAGAGGAACGCCGGTCTCCCGCGCGGCGATGGCCAGGTCCCGGTTGATGTCGCCGGTTCTGTCACTTCCTCCGGTCATCGCGTTGATGTAGAGCGGAACTCCCCAATCGATGTCCGCGAACCGGGTGTTCAGGGAGACATCTGCCCGGTCGATCCCGGCCAGTGCGTGATGGATGAACGTCACGTCGTCGAACTCGTTGCGGCCACCGGACTGGTGGTGCTCGACGGCGAGCCGGACGTGATCGTCCTTGCGGTCACTGATCACCTGCGTGTGTCCTTTCTGATTCGGCGGTGTGGATGGGCAACAGCACCACTCCTGCGGTGAGCCATCGGTTGCGCAGGCGGTTGACGGCGCGCGGGTCTCGTTCGAGCAGGGCGATTCCACAGTCGCCGCCGCCTGCGCCCGAAGGTTTCGCGGCTCCGCCCACCGCCTCGGCCGCGTCGCACAGCGCGGTGAGGCCATGCGTGAAGATGCCGAGATTCCCTTGGCTGTCGGCGTGCGCCAGCAGCTGCCTTGCCCGTCGGATCTCTTTGATCACCAGGAGGTCATTGCCGTGTTCCAGTGCGTCAGCCACCGCGTCTACGCAGGCACTGCTGCGGCGCACGAACTCACGGTGTGCGGCACTGCCGCGCCAGTTCTGGACCGTGCCGCTGGATAGTTTGTCCGAAGTGGATGCTGGTTGTCCGGTCCAGCCGACCGCGACCGTGAGTTCACGCGGTGGGGGGAGCCGCCGCACCTCGAACCCCGGCCACGGTGCCTGCAGTGCCTCCCTGAGACCCTTGCGGCGGGCGAGATCGAGCACGGCGGTGCGGTCCGGTGCGCGGTAGAGGATCCAACCGCCCCAGGTGCTCGCCGCCAGATCACCGCCGGAAGCGCGCGCATCGAGCAGGGCTGTCGCCAGCAAGGCGAGACGGAACCGCTCCTCGGCGCGGAGCGACACCCCGCAGTACGCGAGCATCGCGCCGATCGTCGCGACCGTGACCGCACCGCTGGAACCGAGTCCGAACTTCACGCCATCGTCGTGCAGTCCGCTGTGGATCGACAGTTGGACCCTGGGCACGGGGAGGTCCCATTCGGTCAGCAGCGCGGCCACCACCTCGACCGCGGCCACCACCTGGCGCGGACCGACGTCCGCCAGGAATCCGTTCGCCGTGCGCGACAGCCGCACCGGCTGGTCCGCCAGGTCAGACACGATCACCAGATCGTCGTCGGCCGGCGTGACGCTGACGGTGACCTCCCGGTCGACCGCGGCCAGAACGGCGGGTGACCCGGCTTCCAGCACCGCGTACTCACCGACGACGAACAGCTTTCCCGGCGCGCGCCGGACGACGGTCCTGGTCATGGCTTCACCACCAGCCGGGCGGCAGGACCGACGCCGGCCACCGCGGTCGGGCAGCCGGCCGATGTCCTGACCGCCTCGGCGACCGCGTCCGCGTCCGCGCGGTGGCAGAGGACCTTGACGTTCGGCCCGGCGTCCATGGTGGCGTAGGCGGACACACCGGCACGTCGCAGTTCGAGCACGCTGTCGAGTGCGGCGACCGTCGCGGGCGCGAGGTACCGGACAGCTGGACGCGCCGCCAGCATCGTGGCGTGCATCCCCAGCGCGTTGCGCTCGGCGATCTCACCGACGGCGTCGAGATCTCCGCGCGCCACCGCCGCCCGCATCTGTGTCAGATCAACCGCGGCGGAATCGGCCCAAGCCCGGTACAGCGGCGAGGTCTCGACCGTGCGCTGCATGGCATCCCGGCTGTTCACCGACTTGTGGCCGGTATCGACCAGAGCGACCACCATCACTGGCTCGAATCCGGCCGACGGCACCGGCTCCGCGTAGGAACTCGCGTCGTCGTGTCCTGCGTGCCAGAGCGCGAAACCGCCGAAGACCGACCTCGACGCAGACCCGGACCCTCGCCGGGCCAGCCGCGACAACGCGGTCGCGTCCAGGTCCAGCCCGCTTGCCGACGACGCCGCCAGCGCCAGCGCGGCGAACCCGCTGGACGACGATGCCAGCCCAGCACCGGTCGGCACCGTGTTCGCACTGTCCACCACGGCTTTGCCGGTACGACCTGTCCGGGAGCGGACCAGGTCGAGGAACTCGGTGACCCGTCGCCGCGGTTCACCGCTCACCACCACGCCGTCCAGCGTGACCTGGTCGTCGCCCGCCTCGGCACAGAAGCGGACCGTGGTGGTGGTCCAGAAGGCGTCGAGGGTCATCGACAGACTGCCGGTGCACGGCAGAACCAGCTCCGCGTCCCGCTTGCCCCAGTACTTGACCAGGGCGACGTTGACATGAGCGACCGCTGTCGCCTGCGCATCACCTGCCATGGCGGGCATACCTCCCGACCGGTACGGTCCATGTGCGCACCGCGCCCGCTTCGCACAGCGCCCGGCTCACACCCCGGGCGTCTTCCTGTCTGTCCACCAACGCGAGGACGCAGCCACCGAGCCCGCCTCCGCTGATCTTGGCGCCGAGTGCTCCCGCCGACGCGGCGGCCTCAACCATCGCGTCGATCAACACGGTGCTGAGTCCCAGCTCGCGCAGCGCGACGTGACACTCGGACATCGACCTGCCCAAAGCGATCGCGTCGCCGTCCGCGAGGTCTCGTACAGCCGAGCGGACCAGCTCGGAAACCGTGCCCACGAACCGCTCGCGCGCGCCGGGCTGTTGTTCGAAGGCGTCACGCACCAGACGGACCGCGTCCTTGGTACGTCCCGCCGTGCCGCTGTCCGCGATCACGAACAGACCGTCGAACCCGATGCGTACCTGTTCGGCGGTGCCGTTCTCGAAGAGCAACGGTGCGACAGCTCCCGTGGTCAGCGCGTCCACGCCGCTTGCCCGCCCGTGTGCGACGTTCTCAGCGACCTGAATCAACTCGTACACCTCGCGGGGGTCGAGATCGCGGTTGAGCAGGTCCGCCAGTGCGAGCACGGCCGCCCGTGCACACGCGGCACTTGAACCGAGTCCCCTGCCTGCCGGGATCTCGCACTGCAGCAGCACCTCAACCCGCCGGCCGTCACCTCCGCCTGCCAACCCGTCGGCTATCTTCTGCAGTCCGTCGCACGTATAGGGAGTGGCCCCGGTCGGGCCGTTCACCCAGAATGTGGTCGCACCTGGCTCGGCGAACCGCGTGGCGTGTGCGGTCACCGTCAATCGCGGCACCGGAATGGCGAGAGCCGGCGAGCCGTACAGGACAGCGTGTTCACCGAGCAGGATGGCTTTCGCGTGGGCCCGGCCGGATCCCGAGGCGACGCGCGCTGTCGCGGCCATATCCAGGCTCCGAGGAGTCAGGATTTTCATCGGGGGTCCTGCCTCTGCGACTCCGGCGCACTGCCGGCACCACGCAGCGTCGGCTGAACGTGAGCACGGACGTCGTCGAGCAAGGTCGAGACGTTGTCAGCTGCATTTTCCGCCGCCCTGGCGAGTGCGATGGCGTATGCGGCCAGCCATCCCGACCTCACGATGAGGTTCGGGCTGTAAAGGGCTTTGCCGATCCAGAGCGACGGGTGGGAGGGGTCGTCCAGGTGCTCGCGGAGGTACACCGCCGCGTTGTTCCAAACACGGTGGTCGACGGGCATACCGGCGTCCGCCATCGCGTCAAGGGTCAGGACGGCATAGGCCGTCTCCTCGGGTGTGCCGTCGCCGAAGCCCCACACTCCACTGCGGTGCTGGCTGCGCATGAGCCACTGGTAGGCCTTGTTCAAGGGCTCCGCGATGATGCTGCGTGACAGGCCTGGTGTGGTGAGTGAGAACGCGACGTGCGCGGTGCCGTAGTGGGGAGACACGTTCCAGTAGTCGCACCACTTGCCGTCAGCGTGCTGCTCGCCGAGAACGTACTGCAGGACCTTGTCGATTTGCGGCCGGTATCGGTCGGGCTGCTTCAGTAGTGCCTGGAGGACTCGCGCGTTGGGCGTCAGTGAAGTCTGGCGCGCGTAGGGGTAGTCGGCGAAGTTCGTCGGGTTCTCGAAGGCGAGGAGGCCGTGGAGCTGCTTGCTCGAGTCGTACGCCGGGGCGAACCCGTGCAGGAGCACCAGGGACATGGACGAGTTGTCCGAGTCGGGTGCGGGGAACGATGGGCTGAAGGCCACCAGTCCCGTCTCTCCGAGTACCTCACGCAGCCATGTCACGTACTGGCTGGGGTCGCGCAGAAGGCGTGCTCGATGCAGATGGTGCAACACCCACAGCTTCTCCAGGAGTTCCGCGGGATGGAACTCCGGGAAGCTGCCGTCTTCAGCTTGCACACTCTGGAGGAACTGGAGTGACTGCGGATTCCCGGTGGCCGAGTAGTAGGCAGCGGTGGAAGCAATCGAGTTGCCCATCGTCCCGTTCGGGGAAAGGAAGCGGGTCAGCTGCGGAGCTATGTCAGGAAGCTGCGGAACGCCTTCCAGGGAGAACAGCAGGCTGGTCGGTTCGCTGACGAGCCGCTCAAGGGGAATGAGGCGCAGCTTGGCTGCCCTGGCTTCCTCCAGGTCGGCGAAATCCTGGTAGGGAAGCTGCAGGCCCAGTGTGCGTGCCTCGGCGAGCAACTGAGGGACGATGGTTTCGAATGCGCAGGTCTCCGCGTAGTGATGGCGCCATTCGCCGCCGTATTCGCGTAGATAGCGGCACCCGTTGTCGACGGCCTGCTGCACCCTTGGGCCGCCTGGACCGCTTTCGCCTGCGAGAGCGACTACGGCGGCGAGCGTGCTGAGCGTCCGGTCATAGGGCATCTTGATGACGCCGCCCCAGGAGCCGTCCGGGAGCTGATGGCCCAGCAGCCATTGACGGGCGGCCGGGAACAAGAGTTCTCCGTCCTTCCGCAGCCGTGCCGCCACCGCAGTGGTGTAGGCGCTGGAGGCGACCGGGCTCTTCCCCAGGTCGTCCAGAATTTTTTGGGCACGGTCGAACAGGGCGGTGGGATGAGCCGGTGCACTCTGATGGTCCTCATGTGCCAGCACGTCGGAATGGTGGGTGCTCATGTCAGTCTCCCAGTGACGATGTTCGGGTGGAGGGGCCTACGAAGTTGCGGGTACCGGACCACCGGTCCGGTGGCGCTCGTCCGGGAAGGAATTCAGGGAGGCCAGAAGTTCGGTGACTTCACGGAGGGTGGTCGCCGACCGCCAAGCTGACGGGGCCAGGTGGGCGTTGCTGTCGTTGGCCATCAGGACCCCGTTGCCGGTCACGGCGAACAGGCCCTTGTCGTTGTCCCCGTCGCCGACCGCGAGGATCTCGTGGGGGGCGACTTGATGGCGGTCGCAGAAGGCGAGGAGCTGTTGTTCCTTGAGGCCGGCTGCATCCAGATTCGCCGTCAGATCGGTCAGTCTGCCCTCATGGTCGAAGGACAGTTGAAGGTTGGCGTAGTGCTCCGTGAGTCCCAGGCGTGCCGCAGTGACAGCGGCAAACAGATTTGCCGAGCTGGTGATGAGGCATACGGGCATGCCGCGCTGTTGCAGATCGGCCACGAACGCTGCCGCGTCTGGGCGCAGAGGGACGCTCTCGAACAGGGTGGTCAGGTGCGCGTGAGTGGCGCGGCCTGATCTCTCCCACATTTCCCGCATCAGGTGCTGGCTGGCCCTGGCTGAGACACGGCCGGACAAGGCGGAGCGACCCAGGTTGAAGAACTCCTCGGTGTCGACTCCGAGTTCGCGGTTGACCAGAGAAATGGAATCCTCGGTGGTGAGTGTGTGATCGATATCGAGCACCGCAGCCCGAAAACGGTTCATCGCAGCTGTTTCCTTCATCGGTTCCGCGCTTCCCCGGGCGCACGTTCGGCCGCTTGCACGGCTCGTGCGACGCGGGCGCCAAGGGTGTGCAGCGCGGCAAGGAAGACCTGCTTGTTCGGACCGCTCATGAGGTCCTCCGAGTGGCGCTGTCCGCGAGTTGACGCAGGTGGAACACAGCCGTCGCGTCGAGCACTGTGTTTGTGTCGAGAAGGGCGAGAACTCTTTCCCGGCGCTGGGCGATCATGTCCTCGACCTGGGCACGGGCGCCGGTGCCGGTGAGGACGGCACGGATCTGGGCGGCCTGGGCCTCGGTAAGGTCCGGGTGGCCGAGCAGCCGGCGCAGCACGTCGGCTTGGTCAGGGGTGCCGTCACGCAGGGCGAGACCGACGAGGACCGTAGGTTTGCCCTCGCGCAGATCCTCCGTGCTGGATTTGCCGGTAACGGCAGGATCTCCGAAGGCGCCGAGGAGGTCATCGCGCAGCTGGAAGGCCTCGCCCAGTGGCACGGCGTAAGCGGTGAGTGCGTCGATCACGTCGGTGGAGGCACCAGCGAGTTCGGCACCGAGGTGCAGGGGCCGTTCGATGGTGTATTTCGCGGTCTTGTAGCGAATGATCGTCTGAGCACGCTCGATGTCCGCTGTGGGCTGACCAGTAGCGGTCACGTCGAGATACTGGCCGTACATCACCTCGGTGCGCATCATGTCGAGTACCGGAAGAATTCGGGCGAGTTGATCGTGGCGCAGCCCAGCAGTGTGGATCAGTTCGTCCGACCAGGACAGCGCGAGATCGCCTATCAGGATTGCCGCACCGGCACCGAGTCGGTCAGTGAGGGCGCGAGGGCGGTCGTCCGCATACCGATCAGCCAGGGCACGGTGGAGGGTGGGAGCGCCTCGGCGGGTGTCGGAGTCGTCCATCACGTCGTCATGGATCAGTGCGAAGGCGTGAAACATCTCCAGGGCGGCCGCCACCTGCACGATCTCGCACGGTGCAGGGGTCCGACCGCCTGCGGCGTGCCAGCCGAGCACACACAGGGCCGGGCGCAGGCGCTTGCCGCCGGCTGCGAAGAAGTCCGCGAGGGGTGCCAGGGCGTCGGATGGCATGCCCTGAGCGGTTGAGGCGGTTGCCTTCTGTCGCAGAAAGTCGGCCAGGAGTGTTTCGACCTGTGAACGTATGGCGGTCAGGTTCAGCGGGTCGGTCAGGGAGGGGGGTGCGATGGTCACGGTGCTGCCCTTTCTGCGGACATGGCAGGGGTCGTAGGCGCGAGTTCGAGTATTTCGTTGAGCAATGCCTCGACGATCTTCGATTCGGGAACGAAAGATCTGGCCTCTGCCGATGCCACAGGAGACACCCAGGCCAGCTTCGCGAAATTCGCCCAGTCCATTGGCCAACGCAGCCCATTACGGCAGTGCAAAGGGCGTCCTGGCGCACGATTGCTGACAGTTCGTCAATAATCGGGACGGCGCAGGCCGTTTACTCGGAGGTTCCCCCTCAAAGCCCCATTCGCCGCAACAATGCTGGCTTTAGATGAGCCGTCAGTGTGCGCCGGCCAAGGGCTCCGAGGTGGTGCAGGACTGAGAACTCCGTCTACTCGTCCGCCGTGGGCGAGCAGCCGGGACAGCCTTGGGTCAGGTATCGCCCATGTGGTTATTGACTTCTTTGAGTGCGCGGACTTTGCCGGATACAGGTCCCACGGGTCCTCCAAGGTCACCTACCCGGCCGCTTGAGTCAGGAGTGGCGGGGGCTCTGCACTGATACTGCGGATTCCCGGGGAAGCGGCACATCGGGGCCCGTCCCCCATATTTCAAAGCGAGAGGCTGCGCACCCGCCTTATCGGGTGCATGTAGCCACTGATCAACCGGCTCGAACGGTGGCAGCGCAGGGAGACAGCCCTGAGCCGAGGGCACATCTGGCTGCGCACGCCCGCATGTCACGGCAGGAGCAACTGCATTCCTTCGTGCTTGCACGCGCGGCCGGACAGGGGAGCTCGCGCGTCCCCCGCCTAACTGGCGGGGTGCTGAAGTACGAGACGTGGGTAGAGCCCCAAAGAATATAGGGGCCGCTTTCTCGCTTGCAGTCGAGGTTGCTATGAAAGGCCAAGTCCGTAGCGAATCAGCCCACCCCGGTTTGATATCCAGCCCTAAGTGCGGCCGACTGAAAGGCGAATAAAAGGTTAATTTTTCGTGAACTACGCCTCGCGTCCGTCATCGGGGCCGCGGGGCCCTGGGTCGCCACTCATCACACAGAATTTGAACACGCCGGCAGCGCGAACTGAGTTTGGTAGTCGGGCTGGTAGGCCAGCTCGGTGACGCGATGGGTCCGGCCTGCTCGGCAATCGTGTTCGGCTGTCGCCCGGCGCTATTGGGGCGCGTTCTCCGATTTCACCGCCTGCGGCATTCGGGTGGCAATGGGGACGAAGCCGGTGGCGCGGCCGTGGTCGTCCAGCAGTCGGCCCATGCGCTTGAACACGCGAAGCGTCACCGCACGGTCGACCACCCGCAGGTCCGGGAAACGATTCTCCAGTGTGGTTTCGAGAGCCCGGCCATCCGCGACGGAGCGCAGCCAGGCCAGCACGAACAGGTTGGCCTCGCCGGTCACGGCGACGCACAGGCGTACCTCGGGCATGCTGCTCAGTTCGTGACCCACCCGGTCCAGCTGTGCGGCCGGCACCTGGGCGCGGAACGTCATGGTGACCGGCCAGCCTGCCAGCTCGTGTGCGAAGTCGCACCGGAACACCAGGACGCCGGCGTCGACCAGTTCGCGGATCCGCCGGCGCACGGTGTGTTCCGCGACGCCGAGCGCGCTCGCCATACTCGCGTAGGAGGCGCGGCCGTCCGGGCTGAGCACGGCCAGCAGCGGGAGGTCGGCCTCGAACGGATCGGCCACGGTGGCACGGCCACGGCCGGAGGTGACGTCGAGTGAGGCCTTCTGCCGTGGTTCCAGGCTCCCCGCCTGCCACTCTCTGCCCTCCCGGTACATCCCGGTGACCAGCCGAAACCGGGCACCGGTTACTCCCGGCAGCGCACCGATGTCGTGTGTCACCGCGTCCGTGAGACTGGTCAGATCCAAGGCGCTGACGATCACGATCAGGTCGCAACTGCCCGTCACGTGGTAAACGCTGAACGCCCAGCCGAGTTCGGACAGCCGCTGTGCCGTCTCGGCGGCGTCGCCGGGCCGGCAGTCGACCTCGATGAGGCCGATCATGATGCTGTCGAACACCGGGTAGGCGGTCACCCACGCCATGCCGACTGTCGTCAGCCGCTCCCACTGGCGGGCAGCGGCCGAACCGCTGATCCCGAGCGCCGCTCCGATCGTGGCCCATGCGGCACGCGGCTGCAGCTGCAAGGCGTCGATCAGGGCGAGGTCGCGCTCCTTGAAGGAGCCGACGCCTGCCGTCGCCGCTCCGTGCCTCTGCCGGGCCGGGGCCGACGGGCCGGCCGAAGTCTCCAGCTCTTTCTTGATCACCCCGCGAAGTATCGCCCGAAACCGGATTCACCTCCAGTCGGGATTGCGCGTCAGGAGCGGCCAGCAGTCGGAATCACGCAGTTCCGTGATGGACCGCGCTCCTCCCGTGACCATGGTCCGCAGCGAAGTGACGTCGTGGCGACGACCCTGCTGGTGCGAAGAAGAGACCTATTTGTATTTGTTTCCGAGCTGCAACTCGTCATCGGTGTCAGTCCATACGTCGAGCTCAAGGCCGCTCCAGTCAGCGCCGTCGAACGCGCTGGTTGTCGCGGTGTGCTGGATTTCAGCCAATCTCGGTAAGGGCAAAAGATATGAGAGCCTCGAAACCTCACATGGTCGGGCGCGAATCCCACCGGTTGTACCTTGAGCAGGCGCTTTCCGGCGCGAGAGAGGGACGGGGCGGATGCCTTTTCCTGGTGGGCGAGGTGGGGATTGGCAAGTCGCGGCTGGTTGCCGAGGCGGTAGACATGGCCTCGGACTCCGAGATGCGGGTACTCCGCGGCCGGAGCAGTGCGACCGGGCCGGCGGTGCCCTTCCGGCCCCTCGCCGAGGCGCTCATGTCCCTGTTCCGCAGTGGCGAGGCTGTGGGCAGCTCCGCACTCGGCCCTTACCAGTCGGCACTCGGCCGACTCGTACCAGATTGGGACACGGGAGATTGCCGCGCTGCGGGTCGTGAGAGCAGTTCCACGGTCATCCTGGGCGAGGCGCTGCTGAGGCTGTTCATGGCAGCGGCCAAGGACCGAGGCCTCGTGCTGGTCCTGGAGGACCTGCACGACGCCGACTCCGAAACACTCGCAGTGGTCGAGTACATGGTGGACAACCTGGAGCACATGCCGGTGCTGCTGCTCGTCACCATCGGTACGGAAATCAGTGACGTCCTGGAACTGGCCGACTCTGCCCGCCGTCGCCGTACAGCCAACGTCATCGAACTGTCCCCGCTCACCCGTCCCCAAGTGCGGGACATGGCTGCCGCCCTCCTTGACGTGGAGCCCTGCCAGTTGCCGCAGGCGGTGGTCGACCGATTGTGGGACGTCAGTGCTGGTAACCCGTCGATTGCCGAGGAATTGCTACAGTCCATGGTCAACTGCGGGCTGCTCGTCCAGGGCGACAACGGCTGGCGCGTACTGGGCGATCTGGGGAGCTTCACCCCGACAAGCCTGTTCCGGGGCGTCCTGCGACGCGTCGACCGGCTGGGGCCGAAAAGCCTGGTGCTGCTGTCCGCCGCCGCGCTCCTCGGGCGGCGCTTCCCGCTGACCGTGCTGCAGCGGATGACCGGCATCACCAGCCCGGACCTGCTCAGCCATCTCCACGCGGGCATCGCTGCCCGGCTCATCGTCTCCGACCAGCCGGTCCCGGACTGGTACGCGTTCCGCCACTCGCTCACGGTGGACGCGCTGCTCAGCCAGCTGACGCCCGGCCAGCGATCGGAGATGGCCAGGCGCGCCGCAGATGCGGTAGAGGCCCTACATCCCGAACTGCCGAACGAGTGGTGCCCCTTCATGGGACAAATGCGCGCCGAAGCCGGTGACTTCACCGAGGCCGGGCGGCTCTTCCTGGAAGCAGGCCGGCGAGACCTGGCGGCAGGTTCGATCGGCTCCGCAGCTGTCCTTCTTGCCCGCGCTGAGCAGGCACTGGCCGACACGACAGACATCAACACCCGGGCCGAGGCTCAGGAGTTGTTGCTCTCCGCACTCACCGAAGCGGGCGACTTCGCCCGCGCCTTCGACCTCGCCGAGCACCTGCACACCCTCGGTGGAACCAACACATCCACCATACGGCTCGCTGCGCTACACACCCAGGTCGCCAAACTGGCGCACACCGCGGGCCGCTGGGCAGACGGCAACCGACACATCGCGCGGGCAAGGACCCTGCTCCACTCGGAGCCCGACAACGCCACGCTCGCGGCCATCGATATCACGGCTGCCCACCTGGTCCTGGACACACCAGGCACGAACCGCGCCAAACAGGCCGAGACGCTGGCCCGTGCCGCGTTGGAAGCAGCCGAGCGGCACGACCTGCCGACGATCGCCTGCCAGGCCTTGGAGGTACTGGCTGTCGTGGGCTTTCAGTACGATCCCGGTCAGGCGTACGCCATGCTGGAGCAGGCTCACGCCCTGGCGGAGCGCCACCATCTGCCGCTGCGCCGCATGTACGCGGCGACTCGGATCGGGGCGGAGAACTGGCTCACTGAAGGCGACACCACTGAGCTGCATACAGCCCGGCAGGACGCCCTGCGACTCGGCTCGGCCGTCAACGTACAGGCGGTTGACGGCATTCTGGTCCTGGATTCCGTCCTGCGGGGACAGTTCGAAGCCGGGCAGACGGCCGCCGACCGATGCCTGGCGGCCGTGCGGTGTCTGAGTGCGTTGTGGCAAACCGGATCTCGTTCGAGGTAATGCGGCGCGGGTGATCATCTGGACGGAGGTTCGGGTGCGGTCGCGGGCATGAGAGAACG
>NZ_JBFAJD010000060.1:0-39051 GCF_040655035.1 Streptomyces sp. NPDC050549 | reverse complement strand
GGGCAGGCAGCGGCGAACCGGAGTGGACGGCCGGCGGCAGCTATCAAGTCGTGCGGCTGATCCGGATGTTGGTGGAGTTCTGGGACCGGGTCTCCATCACCGAGCAGGAGCGGATGTTCGGCCGCGCCCGGGACACCGGCGCCCCGCTGGACGGACGGCACGAGAAGGACACCCCGAACTTCGCGCAGGACCCGCAGGGCGATGTGATCCCGCTGGACAGCCACATCCGGCTCGCCAACCCACGCACCGGCTCCACGGCCGGCCAGCGCATCCTGCGCCGCGGTTACAACTACGACCGGGGCATGGACAGCAACGGCAACCTCGACATGGGCCTGCTGTTCTGCTGCTACCAGCAGGACCTCGCCCGGCAGTTCGAGAACGTGCAGAAACGCCTGGCCGGTGAACCACTGGTCGACTACGTCTCGCCGTACGGCGGCGGCTACTTCTTCGCCCTGCCCGGGGCCCGCGACAGCGCCGACTGGCTCGGCCGGACGCTGCTGACCTGAGAGCAGGGTCAAGACCAGACCAACAGACCATGAGAAATTCCTGACCGGGCGTTCGCTCGCGCGTCATTGCCGCTCCCCCGCCCCGCCGTCATCATTGCCCAGGCTATGGCCGTAGGCGTCACGGCCAAGGATGGCGTGGCAGCGAGAACAGTGCTCCCGGAAGGCGAGACAGCATGATCGGCACAGGAAGAACCTCTGGCGCGCGAGGTCGGTTGACGCGCGTAGGCGCCCTGCTCGGCGCGGCCGCCCTGGCCACCGCGGGCGGAGCGGTCCCCGCGGCGGCGGCCTCGGCGCACGGCGGTCACGGAACGCACACCGCCACGCCGATCAAACACGTGGTCGTGATCTACGACGAGAACGTCTCCTTCGACCACTACTTCGCCACCTACCCGCAGGCCGCCAACACCGACGGAACGACGTTCAAGGCCACGGCGCACACCCCGAAGGCCGACAACCTCCTCAACGCCGGGCTGCTGACGACGAACCCGAACCTGTACACCCCCAAACGGCTGAGCAGTTCGCAGGCCATGACCTGCGACCAGAACCACTCCTACGGCCCCGAGCAGTACGCGGCCGACAGCGGCAAGGCCGACAAGTACGTCGAGAACACCGAGGTCAACAAGTGCACCGGCCTCTTCGGTGAACCCGGCCTGGTGATGGACTACTACGACGGCAACACCGTCACGGGCCTGTGGAACTACGCCCAGCAGTACTCCCTCAACGACAAGTCGTTCAGCTCGGTCTACGGCCCCTCCACACCCGGCGCCCTGAACCTGATCTCCGGTCAGACCCACGGCGTGATCTCCGTCGACCCGGCCTCCGGCACCGAGAACCCGAAGCAGACAACGACCCCGGACCCGTACACCGTGGTCTCCCCGAACACCAAGGGCATCGGCACGGTCGTCAACGACCCCGACCCGGCCTACGACGACTGCTCGGACAAGGACCACACCAGCACCAACGCACTCGCGGCGATGCAGGGCAAGAACATCGGCGACCTGCTCAACAACAAGGGCGTGAGCTGGGGCTGGTTCCAGGGCGGCTTCCGGCCCAGCACCGCCTGGGACGGCAAGAGCGGCGACTACGCCAAGTGCGCCGGCACCACCCACACCAACGCCGGCGGCGCAGCGGTGGTCGACTACAGCCCGCACCACTCGCCGTTCGAGTACTACAAGTCGACGTCCAACCCGCACCACCTGGCCCCCAAGAGCGTCAGCGAGATCGGCCACAACGGGCGCGCCAACCACAACTACGACCTCACGGACTTCGACGCCGCCCTCAAAACCGGCAACCTCCCCGCAGTCAGCTTCCTGAAGGCGGCCCAGTACCAGGACGGGCACGCCGGTTACTCCGACCCGACGGACGAGCAGAACTTCCTGATCAAGGAGATCAACGCGCTGCAGCAGTCCCCGGAGTGGAAGTCCACCGCTGTCGTGGTCGCCTACGACGACTCCGACGGCTGGTACGACCACGTCACTTCGAAGGTGCGCAACGGCTCCACGGACTCCACCGTCGGCTCCAACGGCAAGGCCCTCGACAGTGCAGCCTGCCAGTCCGGTCCGGCCGCCAAGGGCGGCTACGCAGACCGCTGCGGCCCCGGCACCCGGCAGCCGCTGCTCGTCATCTCGCCCTACAGCAAGGTCAACAAGATCGACCACACGCCCACCGAGCAGACGTCGATCACCCGGTTCATCGAGAACAACTGGCACACCGGCCGCATCGGTGACGCCTCATTCGACCAGCGGGCCGGCAGCCTCACCCACATGTTCGACTTCAAGCACCCCAACAACAAGCAGGTGCTGCTGAACACGAACGGCTCCGTGAAGTCGGTCAAGCGGATCCCGCACTACACGCAGACGGCCTCGTCCGCGTCCGACCTGGCCGCATACAACCAGGACCTCGCCGCGCAGAACGTCTCCTACTCGGGTTCCACCTCAACGAGCCTGCCGATTGCCATCGCGGCCGGCATCCTCACCGCCGGCGCGGCGACCACCGCGTTCGCCCTGCACCGCCGCAAGGCGCGCACCGCTTCCGTGTAAGTCCCGGCGGACCGGGGGCAGTTCCGTCCCGAGGGCGGCGAGGGGTTCTTTCTCGCCGCCCTCGGCCGTGTCCGCGGCGCGCTGATCGCCACCGGTTCCACGCGGCGCCGCCTGCGCCTACACTGGCAGCCCACGAGAGACCGGGTGACCTGCAAGAACAGATCGGTCGAGCCGACCCGCCGGAGTGAGGAGCGACCCCCTTGTTCTACTACCTCCTGAAATACGTGATTCTGGGTCCCTTGCTCAGACTGGTCTTCAGACCCCGCATCGAGGGCCTCGACCACATACCGGAGTCGGGCCCGGCGATCGTCGCCGGCAACCATCTCTCCTTCTCGGACCACTTCCTGATGCCCGCGGTCCTCAAGCGCCGCATCACCTTCCTCGCCAAGGCCGAGTACTTCACCGGTCCCGGCATCAGGGGCCGCCTCACCGCGACCTTCTTCCGCAGCGCGGGCCAGATCCCGGTCGACCGCTCCGGCAAGGAGGCGGGCCAGGCCGCCATCCGCGAGGGTCTCGGCGTCCTCAGCAAGGGCGAGCTGCTCGGCATCTACCCGGAGGGCACCCGCTCCCACGACGGCCGCCTCTACAAGGGCAAGGTCGGCGTCGCGGTCATGGCCCTGAAGGCACAGGTGCCCGTCATCCCCTGCGCGATGATCGGCACCTTCGAGGCCCAGCCGCCCGGCAAGGTCATCCCGAACATCCACCCGGTGACCATCCGCTTCGGCAAGCCCCTCGACTTCTCCCGCTACGCCGGCATGGAGAACGAGAAGGCCATCCTGCGCGCCATCACCGACGAGATCATGTACGCGATCCTGATGCTCTCCGAGCAGGAGTACGTCGACCAGTACGCGGCCGTCGCCAAGGCGGAACAGGCGGCTGCCGCGAAGGAACGCAAGTTCCCGCGCCTGCCGCTGAGTTGAGAATCCGCACGCGGAAGACATGCCTTGGGGCGGCCGGTTGAGAACCGGCCGCCCCAAGTCACTTACGACTGCTGCTCGTTACGGCACCGGCGTCGCGTGCGGGGTGCACGTCACGTCGGCGGCGTCCAGCTTGCCGGTGAGGAGGTAGGTGTCCACCCGGCTGTTGATGCACGGGTTGACCAGACCGGTCACACCGTGGGAGCCAGCGTCCTTCTCGGTGATCAGACGGGAGCCCTTGAAGCGCTGGTGCAGTACGACGGCGCCCTCGTAGGGAGTGGCGGCGTCACGCTGCGACTGCACGATGAGGACCGGCGGCAGACCCTTGCCGGTCCTGACCTCGACCGGGGACTGCTGCTTGACGGGCCAGGTGGCGCACGGCAGGTTCATCCAGGCGTTGGCCCAGGTCAGGAACGGGTACTTCTTGTTGAGCGCCGTGTTGTCCTTGTCCCACTTCGCCCAGCTGGTCGGCCACTTGGCGTCGGTGCACTCGACGGCCGTGTAGACGGCGTTGCCGTTCTCCGAGGTGATGTTGCCCGCGGTGTCCGACATGTCGGGCGAGGCCGCGTCGATCAGCGGCTGGGGGTCACCGGCGAAGTACTTGCTGAACGCGGTGGCGACCGGCACCCACGAGGAGTCGTAGTACGGGGCCCCCTGGAAGAAGCCGAGCAGCTCGGCCGGACCGACGACCCCGCCGAGCGGGCTCTTCTTGGCGGTGGCGCGCAACTGCAGCCACTTGGCCTGTACGGCGTCGCGCGTGGTCCCCAGGTGGAAGGCCGCGTCGTTCTTCGCGACCCAGTCCTCCCAGTCCTTCCAGCGGCCCTCGAACGCGACGTCCTGGCCGAGGTTGGCCTCGTACCAGATGTTGTCACGCGCCGGGTTGACGACGCTGTCGACGATCATCCGGCGGACGTGCGACGGGAACAGGGTGCCGTAGACGGCGCCGAGGTAGGTGCCGTAGGAGACGCCCAGGTAGTTGAGCTTCTTCTCGCCGAGGGCGGCACGAATGACGTCCAGGTCGCGCGCGGTGTTCGGCGTGGTCATCTGCGCGAGCATGGTGCGGCCGGTGCGCTCGGCGCAGCCGTCCGCGTACTCACGGGCCAGCTTGCGCTGCGCGTTCTTGTCGGCCGTGGTGTCCGGTACCGGGTCCGCCTTGGGCGCCTTCACGAACTCCTGCGGGTCGATGCAGGAGATGGGCGCCGAGTGGCCGACACCGCGCGGGTCGAAGCCCACGAAGTCGTACGCCTTGGACGTGTTGACCCACAGCGGGTTCTTGGTGGTGACCCGGAGCGGGAAGCGCATGCCCGAGCCGCCCGGACCGCCCGGGTTGTAGACGAGCGCGCCCTGGCGCTCCGCCGCGGTGCCGGTGCTGACCGCGCGGTCGACGGCGAGCTTGATCTTCTTGCCGTTCGGCTTGGTGTAGTCGACCGGCACGGAGACCCAGCCGCACTGGACCGGCTTCGCGAAGCCCCAGTCGGCGGGGCAGTCCTGCCAGTCGATCCCGGCCTTCGCGGCGCGAGCGGCGGCGAGCGCGGCGCCCTTGGCCGCAGTGTCCTGCCCGTGACCTGCGGCCTGGTTGGTCTGCGCGGTGGCCGTGGGTGCCACCACGGCGCCGGCTATCAGAGCCGCCGCGGCGAACCCGGCCGAGCCGAACGCCGTGACGCGGCTCCTCGGTCTGATGAACCTCAAGTGGGCCCCTCCCCGTACTTAGTTGCGAAATGGTCTCGGGGGATCCTCCCGGCTGTGAGGTGTCTGAGGACAGAGGCTGTTGACCTTCTTTACCAATCCGATAAGCGGAAACTCACGTACCGCTCAGCGGATACTCACCCGAGCGACGCCAATGCCTCGTCCAGCACCCGCCGCAACCGCAACCCGTCGGCCGCCACGGCCGTCACCAGCACGGCGGGCCCGGCCAGCGGCGCCAGCGCCGCGCACTCCCCCAGCATCCGCGCCACAGGCGGCTCCTGGGTGAACTCCGGCCGTACGACGACGAGTTGCCCCACTGCGCGATGCCCCCCGAGGACGGCGGGCCCGTCCCAGCCGCCGGGCGCTCCGGGACCACAGGCCAACTCCTGGTCCAGCACGGTCCGTCCGGCGATCCGCAGCGTGAGACGGCTGGTGAGCCGCCCGGGCTCCTCACCGACCCGCCCGAGCACCTGCTCCTCGCGCAGTACGAGCCGGGCGGAGGCGGCGAGGTCTACGCGCGTGGTGACACGAAGGTCGCTACCGCACACGGAGATCAACTGCTCGGGCAGCCACTCCAGTTCACCGCCCTCGGCGACGTCGATCCGCACGTCGTACCGCGACTCGCCCTTCGCCTGCCCCGGCAGCGCGATGGTCGCCGCGGCCGACCCGACCCGCAGCCGCGCCCCGCTCTCCACATCGGCCTCGACGGCGAAGTGATCCCCGCCGAGCGGCCCGCTCATCGCCCCGACGAGCATGACCCGAGCCTCCGCGCCGCTCCCCCGGATCCTGCGCAGGGCGAGCGGCCCGTCCCCCTCCAGCACGGGCAGCGCGGTACCGCCGCGCCCGTCGTCCCGGGCGACGATCCGCGCGGTGGCCCGTACGCCGGTCGCGATCACGCGGCCCACGCGGCGAGTTGTGCCCGCACCCAGGCGGCGACGTCTGCGACCCCGGTCTCAGCCCGCAACGACTGGAAGACAACGGGCAGTTCGGCCCGCTGCGCCTTCGCGTCGGCGGCCATCCGCCCGAGATCGGACCCCACGTACGGCGCGAGGTCGGTCTTGTTGACGACCAGCAGATCGGCGGTGGTGACCCCGGGACCGCCCTTGCGCGGGATGTCGTCCCCGCCCGCCACGTCGATCACGAAGATCTGCGCGTCGACGAGCCCCTTGGAGAAGGTCGCGGTGAGATTGTCCCCGCCGGACTCCACCAGGATCAGGTCCAGCGGCCCCACCTCGTCCTCCAGGTCCTCGACCGCTTCGAGGTTGGCCGAGATGTCGTCCCGGATCGCCGTGTGCGGACAGGCCCCCGTCTCGACGGCGCTGATCCGCTCGGGCGGCAGCACGGCCTCCCGCAGCAGGAATTCGGCGTCCTCACGGGTGTAGATGTCATTGGTGACGACAGCGAGCGAGAGCTCGTCACGCAGGGCCCGGCAGAGCGCGGCGACGGTGGCGGTCTTGCCGGAGCCGACGGGCCCGCCGAGTCCGATACGGAGGGCGCGGCGGCTGCCGTCGGGGCGACGGGCGTCTGCGCCGACGGCGGCGGGGCCGTCGTGGGTGTGGTCGAGGTGCATGGGGCGGCTCCTTCTGGTTTTCTGCGGGGCTTTGGGGGTCTTATGAGGTGGGCCCGGCACCCATCAGCCCGTCCGGCGTCTGAGGACGAGGCCGTTCAGGCCGACCGGGGGTCCAGGGGGCGGAGCCCCCTGGTGACGGGACGGGTAGGGGCGGCGGGGGCGAGGAAACCCCCTACGACGCGAACAGCCGCACAGCCCAAGCCGCATGCGCCTCCGCCCCGATCTCCAGCAACGGCGAGGACGCACACGGCAGTTCATCGACCCCGCCGCCCAGCACACGCCGCCCCGCCTCCACCGCCCGATCGGCGACAAGGTCCAACTCCGTTGCCAACCGCGCCAGTACGGCCGTGGCGTCGAACGGAGAGAGGCTCAGCAACCGCACCGTCGCCGACGCGGGCCCACTCACACTCTCGTAGGCCGCGCAGTACGCCGCGTCCTCGGCCCCCAGACCGGCCGCCCGAGCGACCAGCCCCAGCACGACCGGCTGATGCGCGCCCTTCGGGAACTCCCGTGCCAGCACGTCGAGTTCGGCGGACGGCCAGGTCGCACGGGCGGCCCGCATCAACTGCCGCCCGAGCTTCCGCGCAGCGGTCCGCAACGCCGGCGACGGCGTCCGCGCATCGGCAGCCGCGTCCAACTCCACCGGATCGACACCGAGTACGGCCGCCGCGGCCAGCGAGGCGGACACCAGACCGGCCGTGTACAGCCGCCCCCGGCAGAAGTCGGCGAGACTCGCCGCCCCGGTGACCCGCCCGGCCTTGACGGCCGCCTCCGCCCCGCCGGAGTGCGCGTGCCCGCCGGCGGGAAAGCGCCCGTCGGCGAGGACCAGCAATGCTCCCCTGCTCATCGCGGCCCCTCCATCAGAAGAGGAAGTACCGCTGGGCCATGGGCAGTTCGGCCGCCGGAGTCGCCTCGACGAGCTCCCCGTCGATGTGCACGGCGAAGCTGTCGGGGTCGACCTGGACGCGCGGCCGGGCGTCGTTCTCCCTCATGTCGGCCTTGGTGACCGCGCGGGTGGACTCGATGGCCACGAACTTCTTGCCGAGGTCGAGCCGTTCGGGCAGCCCGTCGTCGATCGCCAACTGCGCCACGAAGTTGAAGGAGTTGGCGGCGGGGGCACGTCCGATCGCGCCGAACATCGGGCGCGGCAGAATCGGCTGCGGCGTCGGGATGGACGCGTTGGCGTCGCCCATCTGCGCGTAGGCGATCTGTCCGCCCTTGATGACCAGGTGCGGTTTGACACCGAAGAACGCCGGTTCCCACAGCACGAGGTCGGCGAGCTTGCCGCTCTCGACCGAGCCGATCTCGCGCGCGAGGCCCTGTGCGAGGGCGGGGTTGATCGTGTACTTGGCGATGTAGCGCCGTACCCGATGGTTGTCCGCGCGCCCGTCACCGGGCAGCGCTCCCCGCCGCCGCTTCATCACATGGGCCGTCTGCCAGGTCCGCATGATGACCTCGCCGACCCGGCCCATGGCCTGTGCGTCGGAGGAGATGATCGAGATGGCGCCCAGGTCGTGGAGGATGTCCTCCGCGCCGATCGTCGAGGGGCGGATGCGGGACTCGGCGAAGGCCAGGTCCTCGGGGACGGCCGGGTTGAGGTGGTGGCAGACCATCAGCATGTCGAGGTGTTCCTCGGCGGTGTTGACGGTGTAGGGCCGGGTCGGGTTGGTGGAGCTGGGCAGCACGTGCGGCTCGGAGACCACGGTCATGATGTCGGGCGCGTGCCCGCCGCCCGCACCCTCGGTGTGATAGGCGTGGATGCCGCGTCCGGCGATCGCGGCGAGGGTGTCGCCGACGAACCCGGCCTCGTTCAACGTGTCGGTGTGGATGGCGACTTGGACGCCCGTGCGGTCGGCGACGGTGAGCGAGGCGTCGATGACCGCCGGGGTCGAGCCCCAGTCCTCGTGCAACTTCAGCCCGAGGGCGCCGCCGCGGATCTGGGACGTCATCGCGTCGTGCGAGACGGTGTTGCCCTTGCCGAGGAAGCCGATGTTGAGCGGGTACTGCTCCATCGCCGCCATCATCCGGGCCAGATGCCAGGGGCCGGGCGTCACGGTGGTCGCCTTGGAACCCTCGGCCGGTCCGGTTCCGCCACCGACCAGCGTGGTGACCCCGGCGGAGAGGGCTTCGTCGGCGATCTGCGGACAGATGAAGTGGACATGCGCGTCCACGGCACCGGCCGTGAGGATGCGTCCGTTGCCCGCGATGACCTCGGTCTCGGGGCCGATCACCAGGTCGGGGTGGATGCCGTCCATGGTGTCCGGGTTGCCGGCCTTGCCGATGCCGGTGACGCGGCCGTCACGGATGCCGACGTCGGCCTTGACGATGCCCCAGTGGTCGACGATGACGGCGCCGGTGATGACGGTGTCGGGGGTGCCTTCTGCGCGCGTGGCACGGGCCTGGCCCATCGACTCGCGGATGACCTTGCCACCGCCGAACACGGCCTCGTCACCGGCGAGTCCTGGACCGCCGCTGCGGTCCTCCTCGATCTCGATCAGGAGGTCGGTGTCGGCGAGCCGGATGCGGTCGCCGGTGGTCGGTCCGAAGAGGTCCGCGTACGCGGCGCGGGAGATCTCAGGCATCGAGGGCACCTCCGGTCTCCCCGCGCAGTCCGGGCACGACACGGGCGCCGGCCAGCGGGACGAGTTCGACGTCGACGGGGATCCCCGGTTCGAAGCGCACGGCGGTACCGGCGGCGACGTTGAGCCGCTTGCCGCGGGCCGCCGCACGGTCGAATTCGAGGCCGGGGTTGGCCTCGGCGAAGTGGTAGTGGGAGCCGACCTGGACGGGCCGGTCGGCGGCGTTGAGGACGGTCATCGTGGTGACCTCGCGGCCCGCGTTGTAGACGATCGGGTCGTCCGCGAACAGGATCTCGCCGGGAATCATCGAGGCCTCCTACACGATCGGGTCGTGGACGGTGACGAGCTTGGTGCCGTCCGGGAAGGTCGCCTCGACCTGTACGTCGTGGATCATCTCGGGGATGCCCTCCATGACGTCGTCCCTGGTGAGCAGCTTGCGTCCGGAGGACATCAGCTCGGCGACGGTCCGGCCGTCACGGGCGCCCTCGAGGATGTGCGACGTGATGAGGGCGACCGCCTCCGGGTGGTTGAGCTTCAGACCACGGGCCCGGCGCTTCTCGGCCACGTCGGCCGCCACATGGATCAGCAGCCTCTCTTGCTCGTGCGGGGTCAGTTGCACGCTCCCACCTCACAGTCCTCGCTCCGGACCGTGCGGGGTCCGGCTGCCGCTTAAACGCTCCGCTCGGAGTGCGGGACGTCATCCGAAGGCCCGTTGTGGCTGGTCGCGCAGTTCCCCGCGCCCCTTCGGGGCGCTGCCGAACCGCAGCGGACTTCGCCGGACCCGCTCAGCCCCCGGGGAAAAATCCCTGGTGGCGTGGATCGGCAGGCTAGTTGGACCGGGTTTCAAGCAAGTTAACCGAGCTGTGATCAGGACAATCACATCTACGCCCGTAGAGCCGCTCCTCGATCACGCGGCTAGGAGGGGTTCGGCCCCCGGTGCTCGGCCGCGATGCCGAAGCGCTGGTGTTCGCGGGGAGCGGACGCGACCTCCCGAACGTGCGAGACGGCACTGATCACCTGCTCCTCGGCGTTCGCGTCCAGCTTGTCGAGTTCGTCGAGTCGCTCCAGGTCGGCGGCGGAGACCAGTGCGACAAGGGGCTTGCCGTGCCGTGTCACGACGACGCGCTCACCGCCGTACACCACCCGGTTGATCAGGTCGGCGAGCTCAGCCCTGGCTTGCGTCACCGGAATCTCGTAGGCCATACCCCCATCATAACGTCATGTACGTCCTGTACATTTCTTACAGATGCCGAAGGAGGGGTACCCATGACCCGACCGTTCGCCCGCCATGTCCTGCCCGAATTCACGGAGCGCACCAGCTCCGGGCACCGGACGATGGATCCGTACTCGAAGCTGCTGGAGGAGCGGATCGTCTTCCTCGGGACGCCGATCGACGACATCTCGGCGAACGACGTGATGGCCCAGTTCATGCACCTCGAGTACCAGGCACCGGACCGGGACATCTCGCTGTACATCAACTCGCCGGGCGGCTCGTTCACCGCGATGTCGGCGATCTACGACACGCTGCGGTTCGTCACGTGCGACGTGGAGACGATCTGCCTCGGCCAGGCCGGCACCAGCGCGGCGGTGCTGCTCGCGGCGGGCACCCCGGGCAAGCGGTCGGCGCTGCCGGGCGCGCGGATGGTGCTCCACCAGCCCTCGCTGCCCGGGCCGATCCAGGGTCAAGCGAGTGATCTCGCCATCCAGGCCGAGGAGTTGGCGCGCACCCGGTCCCAACTGGAGGCCGTACTGGCCCTGCACACGGGCCGGACGGTGGAGCAGGTGAGCGCGGACATCGAGCGGGATCGCATTCTCGATGCCCAACAGGCGCTGGAATACGGGCTGGTGGACCGGATCGTGTCGACCCGCAAGACCTCGCTCACCGAGCCCGGCGGGGAGTGAGCCGACGATGCTGCCGCCGGAACTTCCGCCGCTGCCCGCACTGACCCGTGCCGAGGGCGAGTTGATCGACCGTTATCTGGATGTGGCCGACCTGCTGGGCCGTATCAACCCGGCGCACCACGGGGACACGTACCGTGGCCTGAGGGCCGCTCAGGCGCTGGTGGCCAAGGCCACCGAGCTGCGGGACGCGCTGGCGCTGATGCACCAGCGGGGCGAGACCGAGCTGCACGCCCCCACGCTCGCGCGGGCGCTGCGCGTGCTGGACGGGGAGCGCCGCACGGCTCGTGTCACGATCCCCGCCCCCTCCGACAGCTGACGGACCCTGAGCCATGACGGCCGGGGTCGAAACGGGCCGAACGGTGTACCCCCTGTCGGCGTAGTCGCCGCTCCGCCCATACGGCCGTCCGGGTTGCGCAACACGCGTAGCCCGAGGGACGGATGAGGTGTTCCGGTGCTGGTCCGAGGGTCATGCACCCTCGACACGCCTTCGAACACCGCTACGTTCAGCCGAACGGGTGAGTGGTGAGTAACCCCACAAATCCCCGATTCCGTTGGGCTTTTCGGACATTCATAGGTGAAGATCCCTGTCTGACGACAAGACCCCGCCGCAGCGGCGGGGCGATCCGGGCGGACGCCGAGTCCTGCCGCCACCCGGATGACAGGTCGACAGGATTGCATCGGCAGGAGTGGAGGACCCAAGCACGACGGGTCGCCGGGACGGTCACGCCATGACCGGGCCGAGCAGCCCTTGGGGTGAAGCCGCGTCAGCGGCCGGGCAACTTTGTCAGCCCGAATCCGACAGGTCATCCTTCACAGGCGGCTGACGAAGGGTTGCGCATGACTGCGCTCAATCGTGTCCCGTCGCTGATGGTCCGGGCCGGTACGGCTTCGGCCTTCGCCATCGCCGCCGTAGGCGGTTCCGTCGTGATCCCCGGTGTCGCGTCCGACGCCGCGGCAGCGACACCCGCGACGAAGGCACTCCAGGTCGCGGCGTCCAAGAAGGGCGCCCCGTACAGGTACGGGGCCACCGGACCGGGCCGCTTCGACTGCTCCGGGCTCACGCTGTACTCGTACAAGAAGGCGGGCAAGAAACTGCCCCGTACGGCGGCCCAGCAGTACAACAAGACCCACCACATCTCGGCCGGCAGCCGCAAGGCCGGGGACCTCGTCTTCTTCCACTCGGGCTCCAGCGTCTACCACGTCGGCATCTACGCCGGCGGCGGAAAGATCTGGCACGCCCCGAAGACCGGGGACGTGGTGCGGTTGCAGAAGATCTGGACCAAGAGCGTCTGGTACGGCCGGGTCAGCTGACTCGTACTGAAAGCTCCCGAGGGGGTGGCGGTCTCCTGACGGACCGCCACCCCCTCGGGTGTCCAGAGGCGTTCTGCATGTCTCTCTACGGCTCCTGCTGGCCTGCCGAGGTCACCGGCCGGGCCGGTACCGTCCAGGGCACCTCGATGGAGACCGTCTTGCCGCCCTCCAGCGTGGGCCGGACCCTGAGTTTGCCGCCGCACTCCGCGGTCAGCCAGCGGATGATGACCATGCCCCGGCCGTTGTCCTGCTGGACGGCGGCCGGCAGGCGTTTGGGGAAGCGGGGATGGCTGTCGGTGACTCCGATGCGCAGCTGTTCGTCACGCTCCAGCTCGATGTCCACCGTGAAGGTGGGTGACTGCCCGAAGGTGTGCTGTACGGCGTTGGTGGCGAGTTCGGAGACGATGAGACGAATGGTGTCGGCGACCTCCGTGTCCGCCGGCAGTCCCCATTCCACGAGGGTCCCGACCACGTAGGAGCGGGCGGTGGAGACCGAAGCGGGATCGCTCGGCAGAGTGACGGATGCTTCCAGATGGTCTGCCATGGCGCGGTCGTCCCTTTCCCGCGGGACCGGTGTCCGACACGGAGCGGATGGTTCGAGTACGGTCCCGGACTGGTGCTTCTTCGCCAGACTGCCATTACCGCGTCTCCAACGGTGCCGATCCACCAGGATATGCATATATCTGTCGCTCAAAGCGGTGAACTCTGCGACCCCAGACCGTATTTGGGCGGCCCGAAAGGAGTAAGGAGAAACCCATGCAGTACGGTCCCGCGGTGCGCCGCCGGAAACTGGGCGCCGAACTCCGCACGTTGCGTGCGGAAGCGGGGCTCACCAGCGGTGAGGCGGCCCGGCTGGTCGGCTGGCACCAGTCGAAGGTGAGCCGCATCGAGACCGGCGCGAGTGGCGTGAAACCGCCCGACGTCCGGTTACTTCTGGACGCCTATCAGGTCGGCGACGCACAACTCCGGGACATGCTGCTCGTGTTGGCGGGTTCCGACGACGGGGGCGGCCGGCATCACTGGTGGCACGCCTATCGCGGTGTACTGCCGCCCGCCTACCGGGACTTCATCAGCCTGGAGTCACAGGCCAGTACGATCCGCACCCTGGAGACCTCGGTGGTCCCCGGGCTGCTGCAGACGCCCGAGTACGCCCGGGCGGTGACCCGGGCCGCCGTGGGAGGGCTCGACAACGACGGGCCGGAGCGGCTCGACGCGCTGGTGCAGGTGCGGCTGGCCCGGCAGGACATCCTGCGGACGGATCCGCCGCTGGAACTGAGCGTGGTCCTCGACGAGGCGGTGGTGCGCCGGGAGGTCGGCGGGCCGGGTGTAATGGCACGCCAGCTGGAGCGGCTCATCGAGGCGGCGCATCTGCCCCAAGTCCGGCTTCAGGTCTTGCCGTTCGCCGCAGGAGCACACATCGGCATCACCGGGCCTTTCGTTATCTTCTCCTTTCCGAGCACTTCTGATCTGGACGTGGTTGTTCTCGACCACTTGACGAGTAGCCTCTACCTCGAACGGAAAGAAGACCTAGAGGCCTACAGCGAGGCCTTCAACACCCTTCAGTTCCACGCCCTTTCACCCGAGGACTCGTTGGACTACATCGCCGGGATAGGTGACGGCGCGTAAGGAGGCACCATGTCTGCACTGCCTCGGAACGTACCTTCCAGTACCGATCTGCCAGGAGTGCGGTGGCTGCGCAGCAGCTACAGCACGGGAGCGAACAACTGCGTCGAGGCGGCCCGTCCGCACTCGGGCCCCCGCGCGGGGCTGCTCGCCGTACGCGACTCCAAGGACCTGCAAGGACCTGCCCTGCTCTTCTCCCCCGAGAGCTGGACGGGATTCCTCGGCGCCTTCCACTGATCGGTTCCCCTCGTCAGCGACGCACGACCGTGTCACGCCGACTCATGGGTCGCGTTTCGCCGATCACACGTACAGCGCGTTCGATCTCGGCCCCGGAGAGGTCCGCTCGGGCGGTCAGCCTGAGCCGTGAGATGCCGTCGGGCACGGAAGGAGGACGGAAGCAGCCCACGGCCAGCCCTGCCGTACGGCAGTCGGCCGCCCATTGCACGGCCGCCTCCGGGGACGGTGCCCGCACCGACACCACCGCGGCGTCCGGACGTACCGCTTCCAGACCCGCGGCGGTGAACCGTGCGTGCAGCTCGCCGGCCACGGCGCGCGCCCGGGCGGCCCGCTCGGGCTCGCGCCGCAGCAGGGTGAGCGCGGCCAGCGCGGCTCCGACGGCGGCCGGGGCGAGGCCCGTGTCGAAGATGAACGTCCGCGCCGCGTTTACCAGATGGTCGATCACCCGGGCCGGCCCGAGCACGGCCCCGCCCTGACTGCCCAGCGACTTGGACAGGGTGACCGTCACGACCACGTCCTGGGCCCCCGCGAGCCCCGCCGCGTACGGCAGCCCGCGCCCGCCCTCGCCCAGCACCCCGAGTCCGTGCGCGTCGTCGAGCAGCAGCCCCGCCCCGTACTCCCGGCTCGCCTCGGCGAGCGCCCCCACCGGAGCCGCGTCCCCGTCCACGGAGAACACCGAGTCGGACACGACGACGGCCGGCCCGTCGTGCGTCCGCAGCGCCTTGCGCACCCCGTCCGGATCGGCGTGCCCCACGACCTGGGTGGCGCCCCGGGCCAGCCGGCAGCCGTCGATCAGCGAGGCGTGATTGCCCGCGTCGGAGACGATCAGTGAGCCGTGCGGCGCGAGCGTGGTGACCGCGGCGAGGTTGGCCGCGTAGCCGGAGGAGAAGACGAGGGCCGCCTCGAAGCCGCAGAACTCGGCGAGTTCGCGCTCCAGCCGGCTGTGCAGCTCGGTCGTACCGGTGACGAGCCGCGACCCGGTGGACCCGCCACCCCAGGTCCGCGCCGCCGCCGCGGCCCCTTCGACGACCTCGGGATGGTGGGCGAGCCCCAGGTAGTCGTTGCTCGCGAGATCGAGGAGCGGCGAGTCGGCGGGGCGCGGACGCAGGGTCCGTACGAGCCCGGCGCGGCGGCGCAGCTCCGCCTGGTCGTCGATCCAGCCGAACGCCATGGTTCCTCCGGGGCTTTTGTAGGCAGTGCACAGACACTAATCGGACGACCAGCCGCCCATGGTGTGGTGATACCCACACCGCCGGCCCCATGTCTTGTGCAATCTCTCCTTGGCCGAGGGCGGTCCCGTAGGACAGGATCGGGACCCATGGACCTGCTGAACACGCTCGTGGACAAGGGGCTTCGGCGCGAGCTGCCGACCCGCGCCGAAGCACTCGCCGTCCTCGCCACCTCCGACGACGACCTGCTGGACGTCGTGGCCGCGGCCGGAAAGGTGCGCCGGCACTGGTTCGGCCGACGGGTGAAGCTGAACTACCTCGTCAACCTGAAGTCCGGCCTGTGCCCCGAGGACTGCTCGTACTGCTCGCAGCGGCTCGGCTCCAAGGCCGACATCCTGAAGTACACGTGGCTGAAACCCGACGATGCCTCGAAGGCGGCGGCGGCCGGTGTGGCGGGCGGCGCCAAGCGGGTCTGTCTGGTGGCCTCCGGCCGGGGTCCGACCGACCGGGACGTGGACCGGGTCGCGGGCACCATCAAGGCGATCAAGGACCAGAACGAGGGCGTCGAGGTGTGCGCCTGCCTCGGCCTGCTCTCCGACGGCCAGGCCGACCGGCTGCGCGAAGCGGGCGCTGACGCCTACAACCACAACCTCAACACGTCCGAGTCGACGTACGGCGACATCACGACCACCCACACGTACGCCGACCGCGTCGACACCGTGCAGAAGGCGCACGCGGCGGGCCTCTCCGCCTGCTCCGGCCTGATCGCCGGCATGGGCGAGAGCGACGAGGACCTGGTCGACGTCGTCTTCTCCCTCCGCGAGCTGGACCCGGACTCGGTGCCGGTGAACTTCCTGATCCCGATGGAGGGCACCCCGCTCGCTGCCGAGTGGCACCTCACCCCGCAGCGCTGTCTGCGCATCCTCGCGATGGTGCGGTTCGTGTGCCCGGACGTCGAGGTGCGCATCGCGGGCGGCCGCGAGGTCCACCTGCGCACGATGCAGCCCCTCGCCCTGAACCTCGCCAACTCGATCTTCCTCGGCGACTACCTCACCAGCGAGGGCCAGGCCGGCCACGCCGACCTGGAGATGATCGCGGACGCGGGCTTCGAGGTGGAGGGCGCGGGCGAGGTGACACTGCCTGAGCACCGGGCCGCGGCGGGCGGCTGCGGGTCCCATGAGGAGGCCTGCGGGGGCTGCGACTCGCGCGAGGACGCCGGCGTCTGTGGCTCGGCTCCAGCTGCCACGCCCGCACCGCAGGTCGACGAGGTCCGCCGGGACCTGGTCGCCGTACGCCGTCGAGGTGCCGGAACGGATCTCGCGCCCAATGCCTGACCCGACCGGCCGCCTGCCCGTCCCGGAGCTGCTGGAACTGGACCGGCGGCACGTCTGGCATCCGTACGGCCCGATGCCCGGCCGCGTCGAACCGCTCGTCGTGGAATCGGCGAGCGGGGTCCGCCTCCGGCTGGCGGACGGATCGGGCGAGTTGGTCGACGGCATGTCGTCCTGGTGGTCGGCGATCCACGGCTACAACCACCCCGTGCTCAACGAGGCCGCGCGCGAGCAGCTCGGCCGGATGAGCCATGTGATGTTCGGCGGGCTCACACACGAGCCCGCCGTACGTCTGGCGAAGCTCCTTGTCGACATGTCGCCCGAGGGCCTGGAGCACGTCTTCCTCGCCGACTCCGGCTCGGTGTCGGTCGAGGTCGCGGTAAAGATGTGCCTGCAGTACTGGCGCTCGCTCGGCCGCCCCGCGAAACAGCGCCTGCTGACCTGGCGCGGCGGCTACCACGGCGACACCTGGCAGCCGATGTCGGTGTGCGACCCCGAGGGCGGGATGCACGAACTGTGGTCGGGCGTTCTGCCCCGGCAGGTGTTCGCCGACGCGCCTCCGGCCGAGTACGACGAGTCGTACGCCGACCGACTGCGCGAGCTGATCGAGCGGCACGCGCACGAGCTGGCCGCGGTGATCGTGGAGCCGGTGGTGCAGGGTGCGGGCGGGATGCGGTTCCACTCCCCCGCGTATCTGCGGGTGCTGCGCGAGGCGTGCGACGCGCACGACGTGCTGCTGGTCTTCGACGAGATCGCGACGGGGTTCGGTCGTACGGGAGCCTTGTTCGCGGCGGAGCACGCGGCCGTCACCCCGGACGTGATGTGCGTGGGCAAGGCGCTGACCGGTGGCTATATGACCATGGCGGCGACGCTGTGCACGTCACGCGTGGCCGACGGCATCTCGCGCGGCGAGGTGCCGGTGCTGGCCCACGGCCCTACCTTCATGGGCAACCCGCTGGCGGCGGCCGTGGCCTGCGCCTCGATCGAACTCCTCCTGAACCAGGACTGGCTGACAGAGGTCAAACGCATCGAGGCGGCCCTGTGGGAGGGCCTCGCCCCGGCATCGGGGATCCCCGGCGTCCGGGACGTCCGCGTCCTCGGCGCCATCGGCGTGGTCCAGCTCGACCACGACGTCGACATGAAGGCCGCCACGGACGCGGCCGTACGCGAGGGCGTGTGGCTGCGGCCGTTCCGCGACCTCGTCTACACGATGCCGCCGTACGTCACGGGCGACGCCGACCTGGCTCGGATCGCCCGCGCGGTGTGCGCGGCGGCGCGGGAGGGATGACATGCCGGTACTGGTGATCACGGGCACGGGCACGGAGGTCGGCAAGACGATCACCACGGCCGCCGTGGCCGCGGCGGCGCTCGCGGCCGGCCGCACGGTGGCCGTCCTGAAGCCCGCCCAGACGGGTCTACGGCCGGACGAGCGCGGCGACGCCGACGAGGTCGCGAGGCTCGCGGGTGCCGTGACGACGGCCGAACTCGCCCGCTACCCCGAGCCGTTGGCCCCCGGCACGGCGGCCCGCAGGGCGGGCATGTCCCCTGTCCACCCGCACGAAGTGGCCGAAGCCGCCCAGAAGTTGGCCGCCGAGCACGATCTGGTGCTGGTCGAGGGCGCGGGCGGCCTGCTCGTACGGTTCGACGCGGAGGGCGGCACGCTGGCGGACGCGGCGCGACTGCTGGGCGCACCGGTCCTGGTAGTGGCGTCGGCGGGCCTGGGCACCCTGAACACCACGGAACTGACGGCCCGTGAACTCCGCCACCAGCGGCTCGACTTGCTGGGCGTGGTGATCGGCAACTGGCCCACTACCCCTGATCTCGCGTCCCGTTGCAATGTGGCCGACCTGCCGGAGGTCGCGGGGGCACCACTGCTGGGCGCACTTCCGGAGGGGGCCGGGACTCTCGCGCCTGCCGACTTCCGTACCGAGGCGCCGAGTTGGCTGGCACCGCGGCTTGACGGGGCGTGGGACGCGGAGGGGTTCGGAGTGCGCGAGGCACCGGAACCCGACGCCGTTCAGGCCTCCAGCCGGTCCAGCCAGGCGTCCTGACCGTCGGCCAAGGGGAAAGCCAGGGGCAGTGGCTCGAAACGGCAGTGGAAGGTCATGCCCTTGTCGCGCCCCGCGCCCGTCACCTGGTGGTCCCACGTGTCCGGGACCTCCGCGTCGCCGTCCACCTCCAGTTCGAAGAAGGTGGTGTGGCGTGGGAAGCGGCGGATCGGGTGCGGGGTGTGTTCCTCCGCGATCGGGCGCAGCACGCGCACGCGGGTCAGCCCGCACTCCTCCGTGACTTCGCGCAACACCGCCTCTTCCAGCGGCTCCTTGGGCGCCACACCTCCCGCCGGGACGTGTGTGCCGGGCGGCAGGTCCGCGTCGTGGTCGAACACGAGCAGTTCCACCGGCCGTCCCGGCCGCCTGCGCAGCACGTAGGCAGCGACCCGGACACGCAACGTCAGCTCCCGCATTCCGGCAGCTTAAGGGAAGTACCCGGGGGCTTCAGTACGCCTCCCCCTCCGCCAGCAACCGCACCAGTTCGATCCGGGACCGGATGCCCAACCGGCTGAAGACGCCGCGCAGATGGTGGTCGATCGTGCGGGGGCTGAGGGCGAGGCGGACGGCGATCTCACGGTTGGTGGCGCCGTCGGCTGCCATGCGGGCGACCATGAGTTGCTGGGCCGTCAGGCGGGCGGCAGGTGTCGGGAGCGCGGTCGCGGCCACCGGGGTGCCGAGGGCGCGGAGTTCGGCTCGGGCCTGGGCCGCGCAGTGCGGGGCGCCGAAGGACTCGAAGGCCTCCAGCGAGGTGTGCAGGCGGTCGCGGGCCTCGGTGCGTCGGCGCAGTCGGCGCAGCGCGCCGCCGAACAGCAGCTCGGTGCGGGCCCGTTCGAAGTCGCGGGTGCCGCGCGCGTGCAGGTCGAGGGCGGTGCGGTAGTGCTCGACGGCCTCGGCGCCGGGGGCCAGCAGGGCGCGGCAGCGGGCGCTGAGGGCGAGGTCGTCGGGGCTGCGCACGGCACGTGCCCAGCGGTCGTAGTCGGCGTGTGCGGCGCGGGCGATGCGGGTGTCGCCGCTGCGGGCTGCGGCCTCGACGTAGTGCGGGGTGGCGAGGTGCCGTATGGCCCGGTGGCCGTGGCCCGGGCCGAACCCGGCGAGCGCGCGCAGCCGGGCCGCTGCGGCGGCGAAGCGTCCGCTGCTGAGGTCGAGGTAGGCGAGCGCCCATTGGGCGAGGGCGGCGGGCAGTCCCAGGCCCCGCCCTAGGGCGAACGAGCGGGCGGCGGCGGCCCGTTCGCGGCACACGTCCTCGTCTCCGGTGAGCGCCGCGAACATGGCGAGGGCGGCCTGCAGATGGCAGGCGCCGTTGTCCTGGCCGGTGGCGTGGGCCTGCCACAGGGCGTCCGCCGCGGCCGTCTCGGCGGCTCGCGGGTGCCCGGTCCAGAACTCGGCGTACGCCCGGAACTCCATCGCCTGCGGCGCGATCACCGTCGCGCCGTGCGCCCGGGCCGAGGCCGCCGCCCGCACGGTGGCGGTGGTGGCGCGGGTGTGGTCACCGAGCATCAGGGCGGCGATCCCGGCGTGGACGAGAAGGGTGGGGTCGCCGCCGGGACCGCACCGCCCGGCGGCGGCTTTCAGCAGGTCCCGCGCGTCCTCGTACCGCCCCTCGAAGGCGGCGGCCAGTCCCCCGAGCGTCCCGTGCGGCACGATCCCGAGCCGGGCGGCGACGGCTGCCGCCTCCCGGCAGCGTCTCAGGTCCCCGGTGTAGACGGCGGCCTCGGTGGCCCGGGCGAGGAGGTGAACCGCGTGGTCCGGGGCGGGAGTTCGGGGCGTCCCGCTCGGGTGGACCCCGGCCACCGGCTGCTCGGCCCCCCGTCGCGCCACCGCGGTCAGCAACGCGTCGAACGCCTCCGCCGCGTTGCCGGACCGCAGCGCGAACACCCCGTTCAGCGCGTCGCTGTCCGTCGCGGCGGCGAGTCTTCGGGCCCGGTCGCCCTCGCCGGACTGCCAGGCGTCACCTGCGGCGCGGTCGAGGAGGCGGGACTGTTCGCCGGGGTCGCGGGAGAGGGCGGCGGCGCGTTCCACCAGGGCGCAGGCGACGGCGTGTTCGCCGGTCTCCCGTGCCTTGCCCGCCGCCGTACGGAGTTCCGCGGTGAGGCGCACGCTGGGGCCGAGCGCGCTGGCGCCCCGGTGCCAGGAGCGCCGGGGTGTCTCGTCCTCCGCGCGCAACACCCCCGCCAGCAGCCGGTGGACGTCCCGCCGGTCCGCCGCGGACCCGGTCTCGTACGCTGCGATCCTCGTCCACGCGTCACGGAACACGACCCCGCCGACGGTCCCTTGCGCGACACCCGCCGTCTCGGCGGCTTCCAGAGCCCGGGTGTCGAGCCGGCCCGCCGCGACGGCCCGCAGGAAGGCGTGCGTGGGAACCGGGTACTGGTCGGCGGAGGCGAGCAGGAGGAGCAGGCGGGTGTCTTCGGGCAGGGAACGGAGCTCCCGGCGGAGCCGGCTCAGCAACTCCGGTGCCAGGGAAGCCGGTTCGGTCGGGAGGGGGTCGAGTCCCGCGGCCTGGCGTGGGGTCAGGCGCGAGCGGAGTTCGGCGGCGGCGCGGGGATCGCCGTAGGCCGCGCGGAGCAGTCGGATGCGGACGCCCTCGGGGAGCGCGGGATCGGGAGTCCGCCACACGTCGGTGCGCGACGGTGGCCAAGTGCGGTCCAGAGGTGGGGGGTTCACTGGTGTCACCACACAACTGACGTTACTGGCGAGTTAATTCACACGTAAAGACCGGCGATTTCACCGATGCGGCGCGCGTAGACCCCGCTGACACTCCTGACAACCCCACCCGTATCAGGAGGCATCATGCAGCGCCACAAGCGTCGCATCGCCACGGCCCTGTCGGCCGTGACCACCTCGCTCCTTCTGTCACTCTCCCTGGCCTCGACGCCCGCCCACGCGGCGAGCCACGATCCCATCGTCTTCGTGCACGGCCTGAGCGGTTCGGCGAGCGGCTGGGACGACTGGGTCGCGGACTTCGAGGCCGACGGCTACTCCTCGTCCGAGCTGTTCGCGTGGTCGTACGACTGGACGCAGTCGAATGTCACGACCGCCTCGCAGCTGGCCACGGAGGTCAAGAGCGTGCTCGCGCAGACCGGGGCGTCGAAGGTCGACATCGTCGGTCACTCCATGGGGACGCTCAGCTCCCGCTACTACCTCAAGAACCTGGGCGGCACGTCGTACGTGGACCACTTCGTGTCCGTCGCCGGCGTGAACCACGGCACCTCCACCGCCTCCCTGTGCGGCTGGCTGTACACGTCCTGCAAGGAGATGCAGACCGGGAGTTCGTTCCTCACCGCGCTCAACTCCGGTGACGAGACGCCCGGCAGTGTGTCGTACGCGGCCTACTGGTCGGACTGCGACGAGGCGATCAACCCGGACACCTCGGCCGAACTGAGCGGCGCGACCAACGTCGACGTCGGGTGCATCTCGCACACGAACATGAACAACGACCACGGCGTCTACGAGCAGGTCCGGGACTTCATCTCCTGACCCGGCCCCGCTCCTTCCCCGGCGGCAGCGGGGGTGGGCAAGGGCGGCAGGGGGGACAATCCCGGTAGGGGCCGTTTCCGGTCCCCACCGGCCCGGGAGGTCGCCATGCCGCTACGGTCCGCAGGCTCCGGCACTGTGCCGCGGGACGCCGTCCACCACCCGCTGTTCGCCCGTTGCTACGCCCGTTTCAGTGTGCGCGCCGAATCACGGTTCGGCCTGGCCGGAATGCGGGAGAGGCTGCTCTCCGGGCTCTCCGGGCGGGTGATCGAGATCGGCGCCGGGAACGGACTGAACTTCGCGCACTATCCGGGCGCCGTCTCGGAGATCGTCGCGATCGAGCCCGAGCGGACTCTGCGGCAGCTGGCCGTGGAGTCCGCGCTCCGTTCCGGGGTGCCCGTCGACGTGGTGCCGGGCGTGGCGGAGAAGCTGCCCGTCAAGAGCGAGGCCTTCGACGCGGTGGTGCTCTCGCTGGTGCTGTGCAGTGTGCGGGATGTGCCGCGGGCCCTCGCCGAGGCGCGGCGGGTGCTGCGGCCCGGCGGAGTCGTGCGGTTCTTCGAGCACGGCCGGGGCGGTGGACCGGCGATGGCGTTCACCCAGCGCGCCCTGGACCGCACACTGTGGCCGCCGCTGAACGGAGGCTGCCGTCTGGCCCGCGACCCGGTCGCCGCGCTGCGCGACGCCGGGTTCGAACTGGGGCCGTACCGGCGGGTGTTGATCCCGGAGAACGGGCCCGCGCTGCCGACGTCGTACTGCGTTCTCGGCACGGCATGGCGCCCGGTCACGGACGAGTGATCACAGGCTCCACTGGCGCAACTCGTGTGCGATGTCGTCGACCGACGCCTCGCCGCTCTTCACCAACCGGGCCAGATCCCGGACCTGTTCGGGCGAGGTGATGACCTTCAGGCCGCTGGCGACGAGGTACGCGTAGGCGACGGCCGAGGCGAAGAGGGCGTTGGAGCGCTCCAACGCGGGGACGTGGATGAGGAGTTGGAGTAAAGCGGCGGCGCGCGCGTGCGGGCTGTCGTAGACGGGGACGTCGAATATGTCGGCCTGGTGGCGGGCGACGGCGGCGACGAGCGCGCCCCAGTCGGTGACCTGAGGGTCTCCGGGTGTCTTCTGTTCGGCGAGCATCAGCAGCCAGGCGAGGTCGATCCTGAGGTTGTTCAAGGGATCAGCGGCGACCTTCGCGGGTGCTCTCCCCGTCGGTGCCGAACTCGTCGGCGAAGACGGACTCGTACTGCTTCATGAAGTCGGCGGCGGCCTCGACGAAGGTGTGGCCGACCTCGCCGGTGTCCTGTCTGACCAGCTCTTCTATGTAGCGGTTGACGCTCATGCCACGCGCCAGGGCACGTTCACGCGCCGCGCGGGCGGTGCCCTCGTCCACACGTACGTTCAGCTGGGTCTTCGCCATACCTAAAAGCTAGCGCCGAATCGCTAGCAGCGGCAAGGGCTCCTCCGGTGGGTGGAGAGTGCCCCTTACACCGGCATCGGGGGCCCGACCTGGGGCGGAGACCGCCTCGGCCACACGGGGGATATCGGGTGTGCGGCGCGTCACACTAGGCTCGGCCGTGAGCACGGAGTCGGGTATGTCCAAGAGCGAGGGAACTCCAGGAGGCCGTCTTGTCCACACCTGCAGCGGAGCACGCCCCGGGCCA
The DNA here is from genome assembly GCF_040655035.1 of Streptomyces sp. NPDC050549. NCBI lineage: Bacteria > Bacillati > Actinomycetota > Actinomycetes > Kitasatosporales > Streptomycetaceae > Streptomyces > Streptomyces sp. NPDC050549. The sequence continues at coordinate 14,998 of NZ_JBFAJD010000060.1, read as the reverse complement.
GGCCTCGGCCGGCCGGATCGCGGCCCGCGCCCGCGGTCTGACCAAGGCGTACGGCTCGGGCGAGACGACCGTGCTCGCCCTGGACGCGGTGGACGTGGACATCGCGCGCGGCCGTTTCACCGCCGTCATGGGGCCCTCGGGCTCCGGAAAGTCCACGCTGATGCACTGCCTGGCGGGGCTCGACACCGTCTCGGCCGGGCAGGTGTGGCTCGGCGACACCGAGATCACGGGGCTGAAGGACCGCGAACTGACCCGGCTGCGCCGGGACCGGATCGGGTTCATGTTCCAGTCGTTCAACCTCATCCCGACCCTCAACGCGGCCGAGAACATCACGCTGCCCATGGACATCGCCGGGCAGAAGCCGGACCAGAAGTGGCTGGACCAGGTCATCGACGCGCTCGGACTGCGGGACCGGCTCAAGCACCGGCCGGCAGAGCTGTCCGGGGGCCAGCAGCAGCGGGTGGCCTGCGCGCGGGCGCTCGCCTCCCGGCCCGAGCTGATCTTCGCGGACGAGCCGACCGGCAACCTCGACTCGCGGGCCGGTCTGGAAGTGCTCGGCTTCCTGCGTGACGCGGTCGACGGCCTGGGGCAGAGCGTGGTCATGGTCACCCATGACCCGGGCGCCGCCGCCCACTCCGACCTGGTGCTCTTCCTCGCGGACGGGCGGATCGTGGACGAGATGGAGCGGCCCACGGCGGAAGCCGTGCTGGAGCGCATGAAGAGGTTCGACCTCGCCCGTAGCCAATTCGACGGCCCTGCCTCCACAGGGACCGACGTATCCCTCGACAAGGACTGAACCCGTGCTGAAGGCGACCCTCCGCAGCTTCCTCGCGCACAAGGGAAGGCTGCTGCTCTCGGCGCTGGCCGTCGTGCTGTCGGTGGCGTTCGTGGCCGGCAGCCTGATCTTCTCCGACACCGTGACCCGTACCTTCGACCGTCTCTTCGCGTCCACGTCCGCCGATGTGACGGTGGAGCCGAAGCAGGACCTGAAGTCCTCGGTGCCCACCGGCGCGACCGAGACCGTGCCCGCCGCGCTCGCCGGGCAGGTGGCGAAGGTGGCCGGGGTCGCCGCGACGCACGCCGACGTGTCCGTGCAGAACATCGTGGTCGTCGACAGCAGGAACAAGTCGGTCGGGCCGACCACGGGCGCGCCCACCATCGCCACCGACTGGTACCTCACCGACCGCAGCCCGGTGAAACTCACCTCGGGACACGCCCCGCAGGGCGCCGGCCAGGCCCTCCTGGATGCGGACACCGCCGACAACAAGCATGCGAAGATCGGCGACACGCTGACCGTGCAGGCGCAGCCGGGCAGCTTCAAGGTCCAGATCGTCGGCATCGCCACCTTCACCACCACCAACCCCGGTGCCGCGCTGGTCTTCCTCGACCCCGCCACCGCGAAGTCCCAGCTGCTGGGGGCGTCCGACCGCGCCACCAGCATCTCGGTGGACGCGGCCAAGGGCGTGACCGACGCCGTGCTCAAGCAGCGGGTGGCCGCCGCGATCGGTTCGTCCGGCTCCTACGACATCAAGACCGCCGACGAGCAGGCCAAGTCGGCCGCCGCCGACCTGGGCGGCTTCCTCGACGTCATCAAATACGTGATGTTGGGCTTCGCAAGCATCGCTGTCCTCGTCGGTGTCTTCCTGATCGTCAACACGTTCTCGATGCTGATCGCCCAACGCACCCGCGAACTGGGCCTGTTGCGCGCTCTCGGCGCCGACCGCAGGCAGGTGCGGCGCTCGGTGCTCACCGAGGCGCTGTTGCTCGGCCTGATCGGTTCGACGCTGGGTCTGGCGGCCGGTATCGGACTCGCGGCCGGGCTGATCAAGCTCATGACCGCGTTCGGCATGAACCTCAAGACCACCGAGATGGTGGTGAATTGGCCGACTCCCGTGGCGGCGTACGTCGTTGGCGTCGGCGTCACCTTCGTCGCCGCGTATCTCCCGGCCAGGCGGGCCGCGACGGTCTCACCGATGGCGGCCCTCGCGGACGCCGAAGTCGCCGGTGTGGGGCGGCCGTTGAAGGTGCGGGCCGTGGTGGGTTCGATCGTTGGCGTGATCGGGGTGGCCGCGCTCGCGGGCTGCGCGGCCGCGACGAAGACGGCTTCCTCCGCCTCGCTCCTGGGGCTCGGGATCGTCCTCACCCTGATCGCGACCGTGATCGCGGGCCCACTGCTGGTCCGCCCGATGATCCGGGTGCTGGGCGGCGCCTTCCCCGCCCTGTTCGGCTCGGTCGGCCGGATGAGCCAGCGCAACGCCCTGCGCAACCCGCGCCGTACGGGCGCCACCGCGGCGGCCCTGATGGTGGGCCTGGCCCTGGTCGGTGGGATGTCGGTGGCGAGCGCCTCCATGTCCAAGTCCTTCGACCAGCAGATCGACAAGACCCTGGGCGCCGACTTCGTGATCCAGAACGGCAGCTTCGTGCCGTTCTCCAAGGCGGTCACGGACCATGTGCGCGCCACCGACGGCGTCGGCCTCGTCGTACGCGCGCGCTTCGCACCCCTCGCGGTCCGGCTGCCCGACGGCAAGCGGGTGGAGACCACGGCCGCCGGTTACGACGCCCCTCTCGACGACGTCGCCCACATCAAGTACGCGCAGGGGAACACGACTTCGGCGCTCGCCGCCGGACACCTCGCCATGGACGTGAACTTCGCGAAGGACCACCACGTACGAGTCGGCAGCGTGCTCCCCGTCGAGTTCCCGGGCGGGCACACCACCCGGTTGACGGTGGGCGCCCTCAGCGACCAGGGCTCCTCGGGCGGGTTCGGAACGCAGGGCGGGCTGTTCTTCGGGATCGCCACGGTCGAGAAGTACGTCCCGAACGGCCAGGACTCCGCGCTGTACGTGAACGCCGCCTCCGGCACCGGCGCCGACCAGCTCCGCAAGGCGCTGGACACCACGCTGAAGCCCTATCCGCAGGTGCAGGTCCGCAACGAGGCCGACTACAAGAAGCTGATCCACGACCAGATCGCCGTACTGCTGTATCTCGTCTACGCGTTGCTCGGGCTGGCCATCGTCATCGCGGTGCTCGGCGTAGTCAACACCCTTGCCCTGTCGGTCGTGGAGCGCACCCGGGAGATCGGCCTGCTGCGCGCGATCGGACTCGGACGGCGTCAGCTGCGGCGGATGATCCGGCTGGAGTCGGTGGTGATCGCGGTGTTCGGCGCGGTGCTCGGGCTCGGACTCGGCCTGGTGTGGGGCGTGTGCGCGCAGCAAGTGCTGGCGCTCCAGGGCATGAAGGCGCTCGCGGTGCCGTGGACCACGATCGTCGCGGTGGTGATCGGCTCGGCGGTGGTCGGCATCGTGGCGGCACTGCTGCCGGCGCTGCGCGCGTCCCGGATGAACGTGCTGGCGGCGATCGCGCACGAGTGATGGAATCGCGGCGGTCGTTCTGAAGTCCCCTGCTGCCGAGGAGAGTTCATGCCGCGCCCGTTCCGCTTCGGAGCCAGTCTGCTCACGTCCGCGCCCGCCGACGAGTGGCGCGCCAGATGCCGCCGGGCGGAGGAACTCGGCTACGACGTGATCCTGGTCCCCGATCATCTGGGCATGGTCGCGCCGTTCCCGGCGCTGGTCGCGGCGGCGGACGCGACCGAGCGGCCACGGGTGGGCACGTTCGTGCTCAACGCGGGCTTCTGGAACCCGACTCTGCTGGCCCGCGAGGTCGCGACGACCAACGACCTGACCGGCGGTCGCCTCGAACTCGGCCTCGGTACCGGCTACATACAGGCGGAGCACGAAACTGCGGGGCTGCCCTTCGGTTCACCGGGGCAGCGGGTGGATCATCTGCGGCGCACGGTCGAGGAGTTGGCGCGGCTGCTGAAGACCACGGGGCCCGGGGTGCCGCTGCTCCTCGGCGGCAACGGCGACCGCATGCTGCGCCTGACCGCCGAGTACGCGGACATCGCGGCCTTCACGGGTGCGCGGCTGGTACCGGGCGACACGGAGGGCAAGCTGTCGCCGGTCGACTCCACCGAGTTCGGTCAACGGGTCGCCCGCTACCGGGAGTTCGCGGCCGACCGCGAGAAACCCGCCGAACTGAACCTGCTGATCCAGCTTGTGGCGGTGACCGACGACCCCGCGAGCGCGCTCCGGCCGCTGCTGGACCGCCGGCCCGACCTCACCCTGGAGCAGGTGCTCGACCTCCCCGTGATGCTGGTCGGCACCCAGGACCACATCACCGCGAAGCTGCGCGCGCTGCGCGACCGGCACGGGTTCTCCTATCTCACCGTGCTGGAGCCGTACCTGGAGGCGTTCGCGCCGGTCGTCGAGGAACTGCGCCGAAACCCGCTCGCCCCGCCCGCCCACCCTCTGCTTGGCTTCTCCCATGAGTGATCTTCATATCCGCAGCGCGGCCCCCTCCGACATCGACGCCGTGCTGGCGTTCTGGCGCGAGGCCGCCGAAGGGACGAGCATCAGTGACGACCGCGACGGCGTGGCCCGGCTCATCGACAGGGACCCGGACGCGCTGATCCTGGCGGAACGCAACGGGCGGCTCGTCGGGTCCGTGATCGCCGGATTCGACGGCTGGCGCTGCCACCTCTACCGGCTGGCCGTGCACCCGGAGCAGCGCCGTCGGGGCATCGGCTCGGCGCTGCTCACGGCGGCCGAGGAGCGGTTCGTGGCGCTGGGCGGGCGTCGCGGGGACGCGATGGTGCTGGAACGCAACGAGACCGGGCAGCATGCGTGGCGCGCGGCGGGGTACGTACGCGAGGACCACTGGCGGCGCTGGGTGAAGCACCTCACCACCTGAACGCTTTGCCCATCCTTTACCATTGGTGGACGACCCGGAACTTCTCCATCTCCCCGAAAGGTGTGAGCGTCCGCCCATGGGCGAGCCTCCCAGTACGCGACATCGCGCGAACCTCCCTGCCCTGTCCGATCATGGGACGGAGGTGACCCGATGACCGAAGTGCTTCTGCTGCTGGTGGCGATCCTGCTCTCGCTCCTCTGCGGTGCCTTCGTCGCGGCCGAGTTCTCGCTGACCACCGTGGAGCGCGGCGAGCTGGAGCGCGCGGTCGAGCGCGGTGAGCGGGGCGCCTCCGGCGCCCTGAAGGCCGTACGGAATCTGACCTTCCAGCTCTCCGGCGCCCAGCTCGGCATCACGGTCACCAACCTGGTCGTCGGCATGCTCTCCGAGCCGTCGATCGCCGCGCTCATCGCGGGTCCCCTGGAGTCGCTGGGCATCTCGCACTCGGCGTCGAAGTCCGTCGCGCTGGTGCTGGGTACGGCGCTGTCGACGGTGTTCCTGATGGTCGTGGGCGAGCTGGTGCCGAAGAACTGGGCGATCTCCTCGCCGCTGGCCGTGGCCAAACGGGTGGGCAACGCGCAGCGCTGGTTCAGTGCCGCGTTCCGTCCGTTCATCAGCCATCTGAACAACACGGCGAACCACATGGTGCGGGCCTTCGGCCTGGAGCCGGCCGAGGAGCTGGCCTCCGCGCGCGGGCCGCAGGAGCTGGCCGCTCTGGCCAGGCACTCCGCCAAGCAGGGTGCCCTGGAGCCGGACACCGCCGAGCTGTTCGTACGGACCCTGAACCTCGCCGACCTCACCGCGGAGAACGTGATGACGCCCCGCGTCCAGGTCGTCGCCCTCGACGCCCAGGCGACCTGCGAGGACGTGGCCAACGCGACCCGGGCGACCGGGCTGTCCCGCTTCCCGGTCTACCGCGGCAGCCTCGACGACGTCGTCGGCACCGTGCACATCAAGGACGTCCTGGCGGTACCGGCGGGCCAGCGGGCCCGTTTCCCCCTGTCCGACGTGCTGCGCGAGCCCCTCCTCGTCCCCGAGTCCCTGACCGTGGACCGCCTGCTGGACCGGCTGTCCGGCAAGCGCACGATGGCCGTCGTCATCGACGAGTACGGCGGTACGGCGGGGGTAGCGACCCTGGAGGACATCGTCGAAGAGGTCGTGGGGGAGGTGCGGGACGAGCACGACCCGCACGAGACGCCCGACCTGGCATCGGCAGGGACCGACGACGAGGGCCGCACCCTGTACTCGGCGGACGGCGCCGCCCGCATGGACCAGCTCGCACGCGTGGGGCTGCGGGCGCCCGAGGGGCCGTACGAGACGCTGGCCGGTCTGGTCGCCACCGAGCTGGGGCGGATTCCGGAGGTCGGGGACACCTTCGAGGTCGCCGGCTGGCGGATCGACGTCGTGGACGCGTCGGGGCGGCGGGCAGCGCGGCTGCTGCTGCACGCGCCGCTCGACGGATCCGACGCCCGTACCGACTCCGTGGAGGGGGAGCTGTGACCGCCGTACAACTGCTGATCGGGCTGGCGACGCTGGTCGTGAACGCCTTCTTCGTGGGCGCCGAGTTCGCGCTGATCTCGGTGCGCCGCAGCCAGATCGAGCCGCACGCCGAGCAGGGCGACCGGCGCGCCAAGAGTGTGCTGTGGGGTCTGGAGCACGTGTCCGTGCTGCTGGCCGCGGCGCAGCTCGGCATCACGCTGTGCACGCTGGTGCTCGGTATCGTCGCCGAACCGGCGATCGCGCATCTGCTGGAGCCGGTGTTCCACGCGGTCGGCGTCCCGGAGAGCGCGGGCCATGCGGTGTCCTTCGTGATCGCGCTGGCCGCGGCGACCTATCTGCACATGCTGCTCGGCGAGATGGTGCCGAAGAACATCGCCCTGGCCGAGCCGGTGCGCAGTGCGCTGCTGCTGGGACCGCCGCTGGTGACGCTGTCCCGGGCACTGCGCCCGGTGATCTTCACGATCAACGCGTTCGCCAACACACTGCTCAAACTGCTGCGTGTCGAGGTCAAGGACGAGGTGACGGCATCCTTCTCGGACGCCGAACTCGCCCGGATCGTCAGGGACTCCGGCGCGGCCGGCCTCATCGACGAGCGCGCCCGGGAGCGGCTGAACGACGCCCTGGAGCTCGGCAGCAGGCCCGTGCGGGACGTCGTACTCCCCCTCGAACGCGTCGACTACGTGGTCGCCGGCGTCACTCCGGCCGAGCTGGAGGTGCTGTCGGCCGAGTCCGGTTTCTCGCGCTTCCCGGTGGTGGACGCCGAGCGCCGGATCATCGGCTACCTCCATGTGAAGGACGCGCTGGACGCCTCGCCGCGCGACGAGCCGTTCAAGGTGGAGGACATGCGCTCCATCGCGAACATCCGGGAGAGCACGCCCATGGACGACGTACTCACCGCGATGCGCAGCGGCCGTACGCACCTCGCGGCCGTCCTCGACGAGGAGGGGCGGCTGACCGGGCTCGTGACCATGGAGGACGTGCTGCGGGAGCTGTTCGGGCAGCGGGCCTGAGCCCGACCCGTGATCGGGGAGGGGGACCGACCGGCGGGTATGGACGCGGGATATCATCTTCGTCGCCATGCAGACGAATCCCACGCACACCAGCCTGGTCGCGATCGGCGACTCCTTCACCGAGGGCATGTCGGACCTGCTCCCGGACGGCACCTACCGGGGCTGGGCCGACCTCCTCGCCGGGCGGATGGCCGCCCGGAGCCCCGGCTTCCGGTACGCCAACCTCGCCGTGCGCGGCAAGCTGATCGCGCAGATCGTCGACGAGCAGGTCGGCCCGGCGGCCGCCATGCAACCCGACGTGATCACGCTGGTGGGGGGTCTGAACGACACCCTGCGCCCCAAGTGCGACATGGGCCGGGTGCGCGCGCTGCTGGAGGAGGCCGTCGAACGCCTCACGCCCGCCTGCAAACACCTGGTGCTGATGCGCAGCCCCGGCCGCGAGGGCCCGGTCCAGCAGCGCTTCCGGCCGCGCATGGAGGAACTCTTCTCCTACGTCGACGACCTCGCCGACCGGCACGGCGCCCAGGTCGTCGACCTGTACAGCGCGCCCTCGCTCGCCGACCAGCGCGCGTGGGACGTCGACCGACTCCACCTGACGGCCGAGGGTCACCGCCGCGTCGCCGAGGCGGTGTGGCAGGCCCTGGGCTACGAGGCTGAGGACCCGGAGTGGCGTACGCCGATGCCACCGACCCCGCCCCCGAACTGGACCGCCCGCCGCGTGGAGGACGTCCGTTTCACCCGCCAGTACCTCCTCCCCTGGATAGGCCGCCGCCTCACCGGCCGCTCCTCGGGGGACGGCCGGACAGGCGCCCACTTTAACGCTGAGCTGGGCAAAGCCTTTTGGGTCACACCCGTGGACCACGCAAACCCTGGCCCTGTGACGGACTGGCGACAGGTGGGGCCCTGACCCGTAGCCCTGCCAACCGCCATGCACCGATTAAACGCGGGGCGCCGCCTCCCTCTCTGCACATGGCCCGCGGTTGTTGTTGCGGGACGTCATGGGTGAGCTCAGACCACTTGTCCCGGGAGAAGAGCCTCCAGTACGCGCGCGCCGCCGTGCCGGCGTTGGCTTCGCCCTGGCACACGAGGGCATCCTCCTCGACCAGGTGCACCCGCTTCAGACAATCCGCTGGGCCGACAAGGCAGAAGGCGCGGCCGATCTGGCGGTGCTGCTGTGCATCCTCATCACCGCGGCGGAGAGGCGTCCGTCCAACGGGAGGCAGTCATGAACGAACGCGACGTCCTGCTCAACAAGCTCGCGCAGGAGCTGCGCCCGATGTCAGAGGGCATCGCATGGTTCGACAGCCTCGGCCACGAAGAGCTGTCCGAGGTGCTGCTGTTCCTGCGCCATCGCTGCGTCCAGGCGCGCGCCGTCGCGGGGGACGCACCGGAGAGCATCGGCCGTGCCGGGCTGCGCCCGATGCATACGCCCGCAGCGCTGATGTCACCAGGCCGGACGGACGAGCAACTGGGAAAGATCGCCGGTCTCGCGCCTCTCGACGAACGCCGCAAGGCGTTCAGGCCGCTGATCGCGGTGCTCACGATTGCCGACGCGCGGCGCCGCGAGCGCTTCTGCTCCAGCGGCTGCAATCACGGGTGGCACAGGGGGCTCGCAGAAAACTCCGTCGCCGCAGGTCAGCGGCTGGCCAGAAGATCGCTCCGGAACGCATGCAGCTCGTTTCGGGAACGCTGAGCTGATCGCTGCAGGTCAGGGCGGGTCCTCGGAAGACCGACAGGCGGGTCGCTGACGCCTCTCCCGGAAACCCGTCTGATCGCTCCACGTCTGCCGTCCAGCCTTGGCCGCGTACCTACGCCCGGAACTCCACCGTTTGGCAGAGCAACAGAAAGCTTTGATGCTGTGGTGAGCGATGAGGCAGCAGCAGAAGAGCTGGAGGACGGCTTGGTGGATGTCGTCTCGGATCTCCCAGTGGGTCCGCGGGCGGCGATAGCTGTGGATCCAAGGGTTCGCACGGTGTGCCACGTCGGGCGACAACCGTCCCGGAAAGCGGAGGAGCCTGACTCACCTGAGCCTATCTATGCCTGGTCATGACCGCTTCACGAAAGCGGCTCGGCTCTGGCTGGAATTTCCGCTGTGGTGATCTTCTGAACCGGGGCTACCAAAGTCTCCCTGGATCTCAACGACATCAAGCGCAACGAGCCCGACGGCATTTTGACCTCTCACCGAGTCACCGGAAACCACTGGTTGAGCCTTCAGGCACACGAAAGCGGCCCCGACTCCATCGTCAGGGGTCACTTTCGTCAGCCAGCGAGCGCTCCCCCGAGAGTCACAGCTCGGGGCCAGGAATGCCGTGCGTCAGGCACACTGCCCGGCGTCCAGCAGGGTGAGGGCGTTGTCGATCCCCTGATCGAGGAGCTCATGGGCAAGTTGGCTGTCGGTCAAGGCGCGGGACAGTTGAAGTGTCCCGGCCATCAGGCCGAGGAGGCCGAGTGCCTTCGCACGCGCCGAGGACGGGGCGTCGGGTGCCATGCGGGCGGCAATGCCGTCGATGAGGACCAGCACGCCGTCGGTGTACGCCTGCCTGGTTGTGTCGGCGCAGCGTCCGATCTCGTCGAGCAGAGCGGCGTTGGGACAGCCGTCGGCAAGGCTGTCGCGGTGCAGAGGTGACAGGTACCCCCGCACGATCTGCTCGACTCCGGCACGGCCGGGCGCAGCCCGCGCGACGACATTCTCGGCCTGCGCCTTCAACTGGTCGGCGATCGCCGTGGCAACGAGGTCGTCCTTGGATTCGAAGTGAGCGTAGAAGGCCCCGTTGGTCAGCCCCGCGTCCTTCATGAGAGTCGAAACCCCAGAGCCGTCGATACCGTCCTGCTTGAACCGACGGCCCGCCGTCTCGACGATCCGCCGCCTCGTCTCCGACTTGTGCTCTTTGGTGTACCGCACCACAGCGCACACGCTCCTTCGCCGACCGGAAAGGACCGGTTGCCCTTCACCGACTCCCTGCAGCTTATTATATTGCGAACGTAATCCAAAAAATCGCCGACCCTGCTCCACCACATCAGCGACCTCGGAGGCCCGACTCCTGACAGTGAGCGCGCCTCGGTACCGGGCGAACCAAGGCCGCCCCACAGGCGTCCAACGGCAGCCGCAGGTGAGCCATCTCGCCGTCCAGATCGCCGGGTCCCGCGGCGCGGGCAAGTCCGACCCCGTCGACGCCTACGCCGCGGCGACCGTGTTCCTCTCCGGCCGCGCCACGGGAACCCCGAAGTCCAGGGACGGCGCGGTGAAGGCGATCCGAGCCCTGCGCGTGGTCCGCAAGAGCGCGGTCAAGGCCCGAACCCAGACCATCAACCAGATCCGCACTCTCATGTCACCGCACCCTTCGAAGTACGTGACAAGCTGCGCGACCTGTCCACCCGTGAGCTGATCGACACCCGCGCCCGCTCCCGCCCCCGCTGGCGACCTCACCACCCGGCGCCACCAGGACGGCGCTACAGCGGCCCGCACGGCGCTGCCAAATCCTCAACGAGGAGATCCGGGACACGGACCGAAAGACCGGGCCGCTCGTCAACAACACCGCCCCGAAGCTCGTCGCGCTGCGCAGCGTCGGCCCCGAGACCGTCAGCCAGCCGCTCGACCTGCACGACGGACACCCCCGTCCAGATTGAGCAACAACGGCGTAGCCCCTCCATGGCCACCTGTTCTTGATACGTCACCACAAACGTTCATGATCACGGTGACCGTTCCACTGCCAGTGGCCATCCCAGCGCCCTGGCAACCAGCAACAACGCAACATGAACTGCAGCTACCGCGTCAGAGCATCCGGCTACATGTTGATCATGTGGCCTGCGAGGCCGTGGACGGCTTCCTTGACCGCCTCGCCCAGGGTGGGGTGGGCGTGGACGTTGCGCGCGACCTCGTGGACGGTGAGATCCCACTGCTGGGCCAGGGTCAGCTCGGGCAGCAGCTCGGTGACGTCCGGGCCGATCAGATGGGCTCCGAGGAGCTCGCCGTACTTGGCGTCGCTGATCAGCTTCACGAACCCACTCACATCACCCAGACCATGGGCCTTGGCGTTCACGGTGAACGGGAACTTGGCCACCTGGACGTCGAAGCCATCCTCCCTCACCTGCGCCTCGGTGTAACCGAAGCTTGCGATCTGCGGCTGACAGAAGGTGGACCGCGGGATCATCACGTAGTCCAACTCCATGGTCTCAGCACTCGCGATCGTCTCGGCGGCGACCACTCCCATCGCCTCGGCGGCGTGCGCGAGCATCAGCTTCGCGGTGACGTCCCCGATGGCGTATATGTGCGGGACCGAGGTACGGCACCGGCCGTCGACGTCGATCGCGCCGCGCTCGGTGACGCGCACGCCGGTGTTCTCCAGGCCGTAGCCGGTGACGTTCGGGGCGAAGCCGATCGCCTGTAGGACCTTCTCGGCTTCCAGGACCTGCCGGGTACCGTCCTTGCCGGTGACCGTGACACGGACCAGTGGGCCGGACTCGTCGATGGACTCGACGCGGGTCGACGTGCGGACGTCGATGCCCAACTTCCGGTACTGCTTGGCCAGTTCGGCGGAGACCTCGGCGTCCTCCAGCGGGGCGACGCGGTCCAGGAACTCGACGATCGTCACCTTCACGCCGTAGTTGTGCAGCACGTACGCGAACTCGACACCGATCGCACCGGCGCCCGCGATCACGATCGACTGCGGCAGATCCTCGGCCAGGATCTGCTCCTCGAACGTCACCACGCGCGACGTACAGCGCGTGCCGGGCAGCAGCTTGGGGCTCGCCCCGGCGGCAATGACGCAGTGGTCGAAGCCGATGGTGCTGGTCTTGCCTTCGAAGTCGGCCACCTGGAGCGTGTGCGGGTCGACGAACGTGCCACGACCGCCGATCTCCGTGATCTTGTTCTTCTTCATCAGGTAGTGGACGCCCTCGACCCGGCCGTCCGCGACCTTCCTGCTGCGGCGGAAGGCCTCCCCGTAGCCGAAGGAGATCTCACCCTCGACCTTGATGCCGAAGGTCTTCGCCTCGCGCGTGAAGATGTGTGCGAGCTCGGCGTTGCGCAGCAGGGCCTTGGTAGGGATACAGCCCACGTTCAGGCAGACGCCGCCCCAGTACTTCTCCTCGACGACCGCGACGCTCCTGCCCAGTTGGGCGGCCCGGATGGCGGCTACGTATCCGCCGGGGCCCGCGCCGAGTACAACGACGTCGAAATGCTCACCTTGCTCGTCCATGGACTGTTCCTTTCCGCTGGAGCGGCCGAACTCCGACGGTGCGTCGACTCACTCCCGATCGAACAACCTTTTCTGTTCACCGAATCAACAGCGTCGGCTTGCGCCACCGCCCGCCTCGGCACACCCCTACAGGAGATGGGGAGTGACCACGTGGTCGACCGCCTCCGGAGCGGTCACCGGGACCTTGGCCTCAGCCGGCGAGTGCTCCCCGGGCCCCGATAGCTGAGTATATAAATATAAACTCAACCTCGGCTAGAATCGCTCCCATGGATGTGTGGACCGAAGTTCTCCAGGACGCCGGCATGGACCTCCGACTCGACCGGGACACGTCCAACTGCTCGATCGCGCGAACTCTTCAGATCGTGGGCGAGAAGTGGACGATCCTGATCCTGCGTGAGGTGTGGTACGGCTCGTCCCGGTTCGGGGACTTCGAACGCGTCCTGGGCTGTCCTCGTAACCTGCTGGCGACCCGGCTCCGGATGCTGGTGGAGGAAGGGATCCTCGCGACCGAGACGTACAAGGAACCCGGTTCGCGAAGTCGGCCGAAGTATGTGATCACCCCGAAGGGCATGGATCTGGTGCCCGCCGTGATGGGGCTGCTGCAGTGGGGTGACCGTTACCGCGCCGACCCGGAGGGGCCGGCGGTAGTGGCTCGGCACCGCGAGTGCGGCGCACACGTCGCCGTCCAGATTCGCTGCGAACGAGGCCACCCGGTACAAGTGAAGGACATCGAGAGCGTCCCCGGCCCGGCCTTTCGCATGAGGTCGTCCGAGTGAGCTGAGGACCCCTGCGTCGGCTTTTCGTATGCCGGCCGCTCTGTTGGGGAAGTGGTGCCCCTCAGCCGGTCGAGCGCCGACCCGAGGGGCACGCTGCCCAAAGGGCCCTCGGCCACGGTGTGATGGCTCCGCGCGGGGAACGAGCCCGGGAAGCAGGACAGACTGCTGAGGGGCAGCCCCCGCCGTGACCGGCTGGGCCGCACCTCGGTCCGGGCTTCAGGTCGCGACCGGGGCGTCGGCCGGAGCACTCCCTGCGGCAAGGTCGGCCGACGGGCCGTCGGCTTTGGACTGGCGGGGCATGAGCAATGCCACAGTCGCTGCCAGGGCGACCGCACCCGCTCCGACCCAGAGGGCCGGGATCAGGCCGTCGACGAATCGTGAGGCGGACTCGTAGCCGCCCTGGGCGGAGAACACCGCGGCCAGCGTCGCGACGCCGATGGCGCCGCCGACCTCGCGAATCGCGTTGTTGGCGCCGGAGGCGATGCCCTGCTCCTCCGGGCGGACGGTGCTCAGGACGAGGTTCGCGCTGGGAGCGAAGAACATGCCCAGGCCGATGCCGCAGACGATCAGTGCAGGCAGCAGGTGGGTGTACGCGACGTGCGGCTCGACGGTGATTGCCCAGAGCCCGAGGCCGACGGCGTTCAGAGTCATGCCCGCCGTGACGACGGGTGCGCCGCCGATGCGGTCGGACAGGGCCCCGGCCAGCGGTCCGGCGATCATGGGCATGGCGGTCCAGGGCAGCATCCGTACGCCGGCTTGCATCGGTGAGTAGCCGCCGACGGTCTGCAGGTACTGGCTGAGCAGGAAGATCGACCCGAACATGCCCAGCAGCATCAGCAGGCTTGCGGCGTTGATGGCACTGAATGAACGGTGGCGGAACAGGCGCATCGGCAGCATCGGATGCTCGGCGCGCAGTTCGTAGAAGACGAAGCCGACGAGCAGGGCGGTACCGGCGAAGAAGCCGACCAGCACCGGGGTGCTGGTCCAGCCCTCGGCGTTGCCGCGCACGAGGGCGTAGACGATGCCGAACAGACCGCCGCTGGCCAGAACGGTGCCGACGACGTCGAGGGTCGGGTTCGGGCCGTGGCTCTCGTCCAGCCGCAGCAGGGCGAGCGGGATCAGCGCCAGACCGAGGGGTACGTTCACCCAGAAGATCCACTGCCAGGAGAGGTTTTCGGTGAGTGCGCCGCCGATGAGCGGTCCGGTGGCGACGGCGATACCGCTGGCCGCTCCCCAGACACCCAGGGCCGCGCCGCGCCGTTCGGCGGGGACGGCGGCCGACAGCAGGGTGAGCGTCAGCGGCGTCACGATCGCCGACCCGACGCCCTGGGCCGCACGCGCGGCGATCAGTTCGCCCATCCCCGGTGCGAGTGCGGCACCGGCCGAGGCCGTGGTGAAGATCGCGAGCCCAATGGCGAACAGTCTGCGGCGGCCGAATCGGTCGCCGAGGGAAGCGCCGAACATGAGCAGGACCGCGAAGGTGAGGGTGTAGGCGCTCACCGTCCATTCGAGGTCTTCGAGGCCGCCGCCAAGGTCCTTGCGGATGGAGGGCAGGGCGGTGGTGACGATCAGGTTGTCGAGCGCGGTGATGAATCCCGCCGCGCTGGTGATGGCCACGGCCCAGACGGCAGAGCCGCCCCGGGCGAGCCGCTGGTGTTGCTGCTGTGACATGACTGTCCTACCTTTCAAGGGTGGTTGCTCTGGTCATTCGTAAGATCGGAGGGCCCAGGGGTTCTGGGTATGGCTGTCATGGCGGCGCCGTTGGCAA
>NZ_JBFAJD010000059.1:0-39275 GCF_040655035.1 Streptomyces sp. NPDC050549 | reverse complement strand
CCCGCGCCCCTGGAAGCGCCTGGACTGGTCCGGCCTTCAGGGGCGCGGGGAACTGCGCGACCGGCCCCCACCGGGCCGCGCTGTGAACTCAAGCCAGCAACCCCGAAGCCCTCCACAGCCGTCGCCCAACCCCCCGCAGCACACCGATGTCGTCCAAGAAGTCCGTCAGCTTCTTCGACCCCGACTGCATGACCTCCCGCCGATGCCCGCTCGCCCGCACCTGCTCCACCGCCTCCCGCCGGTCGAGCCCCACATTCGTGTACACCTCGGGATTCACGAAGGCGATCGAGAAGATCCGCGCGAACTCACCCGACGTGACCCGCGTGAACTCCTGGGACCATCGGGGCGCGGTCACCATCTGTCGCCTCAACTCCTCCCGCGCGTACCGGACATGGCGCGCCTCCTCCACCACATGGATACGTGTCACACCCCGCACCAACGGCTGCACCCGCTCGTCCGGAAAGGTCAACCTCTGCATCCAGTCGAGGACTTCCTCCCCGAGCAGCGTCGCGGTGAAGGAACCGGGCGTGGTGGAGACCGTCTTGAACAGCCGCCCCAGGTTCTGGTGGGCCCGGCTCACCGGATACCAGGGTGCGTCCCCGCGGGAGATCAGCCGCGCGAACATCTTCGAGTGCCGGCACTCGTCCTCGATCTCGGTGAGCGCGTAGCGCACATGCGCACTCGTCGCCGCCTTGTCGTAGATGTGCCGGACGAGCAGCTGCATCAGGATCAGCTCGAACCAGATGCCGAGGGAGGCGAGCGCCGCGGCCTCGTGCTGCGAGAGCAGGATCCGCTGCTCCTCGCCCATCCGCCGCCACAGCGGGGTGTCGTAAAGCGACACCAGTTCCGGCGGCCAGAACCACTTGCCCTCCTCGAAGGGCGCGTCCCAGTCGAGTTCCTTGTCGGGGTCGAAGGAGTGCCTGGCGGAGGAGGCGAGCAGCCGTTCGGCCACCTGCTCGCGGTCCTTGAGCAGGCCGAGCGCGTCGCGCAGCCCGTCGACCGCGTCGGCTTCGGTCAGGGTCGTCATGGTTCTCCCACCTCGCAGGTCGGTGTGTTACCCGGGGTCACATCCTCCGTGGTCTTATGAGACTGCTTGTCAGCAAGCTCGTCAATCCCTCCGTCCGCAAGTTCTGCATGTCCCGCATGTACGGTGCTGACGTGTCCATGCCTCCGCCGCAGCAGCAGCCGCCGTATCCCCAACAGCCCCACCCCCAGCAGCCGTACCCGCAGCAGAACCCCCAACAGCCGTACCCCCCACAGCAGTTCGGACCGCCGCAGCCGCCCTACGGCCAGCCTGCCTATGGTCAACAGCCCTACGCCCAGGCCCCGTACGGCGCGCAGCAGCCCTACGGCTGGAGTGCCCCTCCGCCCGCGTTCCCGCCGCCCCCGAAGAAGCGCGGCACCGGGTTCGTGCTGGGGATCGTCGGTGGGGCGCTCGGTGTGGCGGTGGTGATCCTCATGGCCGTCGTGCTGACGGTCGGAGGCCGGTCCGCCACCGGGTTCCCCGAGGCGGACTTCGTGCTGACGCTGCCCAGGACGCTGGTCGACGGCCGCTTCGAACTCGCCGACGACCTCTCCGACACCGAGGGGCAGAAGATCGAGCAGGAGGCGGACGGCGCCTGGGACGCCGAGGGCACCGTGGGTGTCGTCGGCACCTACGCCCTGAACGGCGACGCGACCAAGGGCACGCTGGCGGTGTCGGGGATGTACGGCCGGTTCAAGAACACGGACGAGGCCCGCGAGGGCATGCTGAAGGGTGCCGGTGAGGCCGACGGGGTGACCGTGGCCGTACCGCGCAAGGACTTCGTCGAGGGCGGCGTCACGGTCTCCTGCGAGGTGCTCAGCCAGCAGAAGCTCAGCGTCACCGTCACCTATCCGACCTGCGCCTGGGCCGACGGCAACACCGCCGCCGCCGTCGCCTGGACCACTGCGGCGACCCTCGCCCAGGACCCCTCGGACGTCGACCTGGCCTTCTCCGCGAAGATGACCCTCCAGGTCCGCTCGGAGACGAGGAAGGCCAAGTGACCCCGGCCCGCCGCAGTCTGGAGGGGCTCGCCCTCGGAGACGCGTTCGGCGAGCGCTGGTTCCCGCTCTTCCGCGAACCCCGTCGGGCCTACGACGAGATCCGCGCCCGGCGCACCCCGGAGGAACCGGAGTGGCACTGGACGGACGACACGGCGATGGCCCTCGGCATCCTCCGGGTGCTCGACGAGCACGGCGAGATCCGACAGGAGCCCCTCGCCCGGGCCTTCGCGCTCGGTTACGACGTCGATCCGGCCCGCGGATACGGCCACGGTATGCACCAGTTGCTGCCCCTGCTGCTCCAGGAGCCGCACCGCTGGCGGGAGTTGGCGCGCGAACTGTTCGACGGCCAGGGCAGCCTCGGCAACGGCGCCGCGATGCGTGCCGCTCCGCTGGGCGCGTGGTTCCACGACGACCTCGACCGCGTCGTCACGCAGGCGACCCTGTCCGCCGAGGTCACCCACGCCCACCCGGAGGGCATCGCGGGCGCGGTCGCGGTGGCCGTCGCCGCCGCGCTCTCCGTACGGCGCGAGCTGACCCTGGAGGCGGTTGCGGCGCGGACGCCCGACAGCGCCGTGCGGGAAGGTCTGGTGCGGGCCCTCGAAGTGCCCTTCGCCACCGAGCCGTGGCGGGCCTCCGACCTCCTCGGCAACGGTCAGCGCATCCGCGCGGACGACACCGTCCCCTTCGCCGTCTGGTCGGCCGCCCGGCACCCGGACGATCTGACCTCAGCCCTGTGGACCACCGCGGAGGGCTTCGGTGACGTCGACACGACCTGTGCCGTCACCGGCGGCATCGTGGCCGCCCGGACGGGGCTCGACGGCGTGCCGCAGGACTGGCTGCGGCGCCGCGAGCCCCTGCCCGGCCCCGGGATCTAGACCGAACAGCCCAGACCCTCAGGGATGTTGACCGGCCCCGTCGGCTCCGCGCCCTGGGGCGGGAACGACGTCCGCAGGGTGAACGCGTAGGGGGTCGGGCCGTGGGCGCGGAGGTGCAGGAGTCGTTCCTCAGCCTCCGCCACTGTCGGGCGGTGGCCCGCCGGGACCCACCACAGGGCCGTCATCGCCTCCCGCATCCGCTCGAACCACTCGCGGCGGCGGGCCAGCAACTCCCGGTGCTGCCCTTGGTACATGAACGCGGTCAGGGTGTTGGTGTCGCGCCACACCGACATGTTGATGATCAGCCAGTCGTCGCCGAGGACGGGGACGTCGGTCGCGTTGCCGGAGTCGGACTGGAGGCGCCACACGAAGCCCTCGGCCGCGTCGGCGACGGCATTCACGGGGTCGAGGGCGTCCACGAAGTCCTTCAACTCCGGAGAGTCCAGCGGGAATTGGAGTCGGCCGATGTTGACCTGGGCGAGTTCGTACGCGGGTACTGTCAACGGCTCAGTCATGAACCGAACGATAGGTCGGGCGCCTGTACCGTGACATCCCCCGTCTCACAGGCCGAGCACCGCCTCCATCACCGCCTTCGCGATCGGCGCCGCGTCCCCGCCCCCGCTGATGTCCGAGCGGTCCGCCGACGCGTCCTCCACCACCACCGCGACCGCCACCTTCGGCTCCATGTCCCGCTCGCCCTGTGCCCAGGACACGAACCAGGCATACGGCGTACCGGAGTTGCCGATGCCGTGCTGCGCGGTGCCGGTCTTGCCGCCGACGGTCGCGCCGGGGATCGCCGCGTTCGTGCCGGTGCCCTCCGTGACCACGTCTTCCATGAGTTCCTTCATCTGTACGGCCGTTGCGGGGTGCATGGCCTGGCGGACGGGGCGGGACGATCCGGCCGCCGAGACCGTCTCGCCGCCCCGCCTCGTCGTGCGCTCCACGAGGTACGGCTGCCGCAGCTGCCCGCCGTTCGCGACCGCCGCCGCGACCATCGCCATCTGCAACGGCGTGGCCCGCGTGTTGTACTGGCCGATCGACGACAGCGCCAACTGGGCCTTGTCCACCGAGGCGTCGAAGGTGCTGGGGGAGACCGCGAACGGGATCCGCACACCGGTGTCGTTGAAACCGAACGCCTCCGCAGTGCCGCTCATGTTCCGCACGCCGACATCCACGCCCAGCTTCGCGAACACCGTGTTGCACGACCACTCGAAGGCGGAGCGCAGCGGCGCGTCCGCGCAGCCGTCGCCCTCGTTCGTGAGCGTCGTCGAGGTGCCGGGGAGCGTAAACGGGTCGGGGGACCTCGTCGCCGCGTCCAGGTCCGTGACCACGCCCGCGTCCAGCGCCGCCGCCGCGGTGACCACCTTGAACGTCGAACCCGGCGGATAGGTCTGCCGTACCGCCCGGTTGAGCATCGGCTTGTCCGGGTCGGCGTTCAGACGGGCCCAACTGCGGTTCGCGGTACGGCCGTTGCCCGACAGGGTGCCGGGGTCGTAGGACGGGGTCGAGACCAGGGCCAGGACGCGGCCCGTCGACGGTTCGATCGCGGCGACCGCGCCCGTGCGCGTGCCGAGTCCGTCGTAGGCCGCCTTCTGCGCGGCCGGGTCGAGGGTGGTCACGACGTTGCCGCCCGGGTTCTGCGCGCGGGTCAGGTCGTTCCACAGGGGGAACGGCGAGAGCATCTCGTCGGTGCCGGAGAGGATGCCGTCCTCGGAGTGCTCCAGGAATGTCGTGCCGTACTCCTGCGAGGCGAAGCCGGTCACCGGCGCGTACAACGGGCCCTCCCGGTACGTCCGTTCGTAGCGGAGCTGTTCGCCGGAGTCCCGGGAGCCGGTGATCGGCCTGCCGCCGACGAGGATGGCGCCGCGCGGCTGGTCGTAACGGGCGATGGTCTGGCGGCGGTTGGCGGGATTGTCGTCGTAGGGCCGGGACCGGAAGACCTGGATACGGGTGGCGTTCACCAGCAGGGCGAGCAGGAGCAGGGTGCAGAAGGCCGCCGCGAGGCGGATGTGCCGGGTCATGGCGTCGGTCACGCTGCCACCTCCATGTCGTACTGCCGGCGGGCCGAGTCGCTGACCCGGATCAGCAGGGCCACGATCGCCCAGTTGGTGACGACCGAGGAGCCGCCCTGGGCGAGGAACGGCATCGCCATGCCGGTGAGCGGGATCAGTCCGGTCACCCCGCCCGCGATCACGAACACCTGGAGCGCGACGATCGAGGCGAGGCCGACCGCGAGCAGCCGGCCGAAGGGGTCACGCAGCGCGAGGCCGGCCCGGTAGCCGCGCTCCACCAGCAGGCCATAGAGGATGAAGATCGCGGAGAGACCGGCCAGGCCCAGTTCCTCGCCCGCCGTGGCCAGGATGAAGTCCGACTTCGCGGCGAAGCCGATCAGGATCGAGTGGCCGAGGCCGAGGCCCGTGCCGAGCATCCCGCCGGCCGCGAACGCGAAGAGGGACTGGGCGAGTTGGTTCGGTCCCTGGCCCGCGTCGATCGACGCGAAGGGGTGCAGCCAGTCGAGGACGCGGCTGTGGACGTGCGGTTCGAGCCGGCCGACCGCGACCGCGCCGAGGGCCGCGAGCAGCAGGCCGACCGCGATCCAGCCGGTGCGGCCGGTGGCGACGTAGAGGAGGGTCACGAACAGGCCGAAGAAGAGGAGCGAGGTGCCCAGGTCGCGTTCCAGGATCAGCACGCCCACGCTCAGCAGCCAGATCGCGACGATCGGACCGAGGACGCGGCCGGTGGGGAGCTGGAGGCGCCAGACCCGGCGGCCGGCGTAGGCGAGCGCGTTGCGGTTGGCCGCCAGGTATGCGGCGAAGAAGATCGCGAGCAGTACCTTCGCGAACTCGCCCGGCTGGATGGAGAATCCGGCGATCCGGATCCAGATCCGGGCGCCGTTCACGGCCGGGAAGAACACCGGGAGGGTGAGCAGCGCGAGCGCGGCGGCCACACAGACGTACGCGTAGCGCTGGAGCACGCGGTGGTCCCGTAGGGCGACGACCACGACGATGAAGAGGGTCACGCCCAGGGTGGACCACACGAGTTGGGTGGGCGCCGCCCGGTCGCCCGGGGTCTCCAGGTCGAGCCGGTAGATCAGGACCAGGCCGAGGCCGTTGAGGAGCACCCCGATCGGGAGCAGGAGCGGGTCGGCGTACGGAGCCCGCAGGCGCACCGCCACATGCGCCAGCAGGGCGAGCACGCCGAGCCCGGCGCCGTAGCCGGCGGCGCCGGGCGGGACCGTGCCGCTCTTGGCCAGACCGACAGCGCAGTAGCCGTACACCGAGAGGAGTACGGCTACGACGATGAGGGTGAGTTCGATGCCACGGCGCCGGGGGAGGCGTACAGCGGGTGTGGGAAGGTCCGCCGTGACGGTGGTTCCGGCGTTGGTCATGTCCGGAACTTACCCAAATGGGACGTGTTGTGTGCCTTGGGTGGTGAGTGTGTCTCGTCCGTCAGCACCAGCGGGGGGCCGGGCCGATGTTGTCGATGTAGCGCGCCGAACCCCAGGCCCAGGTGCCGTCCGTGAGCAGGTACCAGAGGTGGTTGCCCTGGACGTTGGAGCCGCGGGTCTTGCAGAAGATCGAGACGTGCTCGCCGCGGTGTGCGTACCGGATGATCCTGCTGCCGCGGTCCGGCCGGGAACGCAGGGCCAGTTCGCTCGCGGTCACGACGCCCCGGTACAGGCGCGGGTTGTCGTGGTGGTCGCCGTTCTGGTTGTAGTCGCCACGGCCGTCGTCGTCACCGCGGCCGTTGTCGTCGCCCTGCTGGTTGTGGTCGCCGCGCCCGTCGGAGTCCTCGTCGCCGCGCTGGTTCCAGCCGTCGTCGTCCTGGGAGCTGCTGACGCTCTGGTCTTGGTCGCCCCATTCGTCGTCGGCCACGGCGGGCGTGACGGCCGCGGCGGTGACGAGCGCGCCGGCCGCGACCGCTATACCGATACGACGGATAGAGAGGCTGAGGGACATGGGGGTACCTCCAGGAATGGGGCGAAGCTGACTAATCGCCACATTAGGGGGAGCGGGGCGGGCGTGGCTTGTCACGTTGGTCCACACGAGCGCGCCCTCCAGGGGCGCGGGGCTGTGTCGATATACGGCTCTGCCGCGTGGGCGCGATCACCCCCCACCGGCCCGCGCCCGACAAACAACCACTCTCATCGCAACGTCAACGTGGCCAACGCCCCGCCGTCCTCCACGTTCGCGAACACCAACCGCGCCCCCAACACCTCCGCCTGCCCCAGCGCGATGGTCAACCCCAGCCCGTGCCCGGTCGCACCGCCCTCCGTCCGAAACCGCTGCGGTCCGTGCTCCAGGAGATAGCCCGGGTACCCGTCCCCGTGATCCCGCACGGTCACCACCGCCCCGTCCACGGTCACCACCACCGGCCCCCGCCCGTGCCGGTGCGCGTTGGCGACCAGATTCCCGAGGACCCGCTCAAGCCGCCGCCGGTCCGTCTCCACCCACTCGTCCCGTACGACGACGACCTCCGTGTCGGTCCCCGACGCCTGTACCACCCGCCCGGCCACCGCCCCCAACTGCTCGGTGCCCAGCTCCAGTTTCTCCCGCCGGGTGTCGAGCCGGGAGATCTCCAACAGGTCCTCGGTGAGCGTGCGCAACGCGGCCACCCGGTCCCGCACCAGCTCGGTCGGCCGCCCCGGCGGCAGCAGTTCGGCCGCCGCGTGCAGCCCGGTCAGCGGGGTGCGCAGCTCGTGCGCCACATCCGCCGTGAACCGCTGTTCGGTCAGCAGTTTCCCCTGCAGCGAGGAGGCCATCGTGTCGAGCGCGGCGGCCACCGCGGCCACCTCGTCCTGCGGCCGGGTCGCGTCCTTCGTACGGGGGTCGTCGACCCGCGCGTCCAGGTCGCCGGCGCTGATCCGCCGGGCCACCTGCGCGGTGCCGTGCAGCCGCCGGCTCACCCGGGTCACCGCGAACGCGCCGACCAGCAGCGTCGCCCCGATCGCCAGCGCCGAGGACCACACGATCGCCCGGTCGAGCCCGGCGATGGTGTCCGAGCCCTGCGAGTAGTCGACCGCCACGGCCAGCACCCGCCCGCCGTCGGCCGGTCCCGCCGCCCACATCGTCGGGCGCCCCCGGCGCTTGCCGAGCATCGTGCCCCGGTCGCCGCCCACGGCCAGCCGCCGCAGCGGCACGGGCAGGCTCGCGGGATCGACGCCGGCGCCGTGCAGGAGCGAGTCCCCGGCCTCGTACTGCGATGTCGCCGTCCGCAGCCGCGACAGCGCCAGTTGGCGGGCCTGGCCCACGGTCCGGTCGGTCACCGACACATGCACGAGCACGCCGAGCAGGGCGGCCAGCGCGCAGCACATCACCGTGATGAACACGGCGGACTTGAATGCCAGGGTCCCGGCCCACCGGGGCAGCGCGAGCCCCGTCACGAGGTCGCCGAGGGCAGGGGCGTGGGCGTCGCGCGGCGGACCCCGTGCTTGCGGCTGCCCGTGCGCAGGAACTCGTCGTGGGTCAGCAGCATCGCCTTCTGTTCGGCGTCCCAGGTCCACTGCACGCGGTACTCGTACCCCGCCAGCTCCGAGGGCGAGCGGATGATCACCGAACGCCCGGCCAGCTCGACCCCGCTCACCGCGTCGTCGTTGGCCATGACCTGAACCAGCCGGTGCTTCTCGACGGTGTAGACCCGCACGGCCGTCATCTTCGTGGGCAGCAGCCGGAAGCCGAGGGTCAGGTCGTCGTGTCCGTCGCCGGTGAGGTCGCGGTAGTACGGCTTGAGGACGGGGCACTTGCTCCGGTCCCGGCCGCTCCCGCAGTCGCCGATCCGCTCGTCGGTTCCCCGGTACGGCGCCTTGGAACCGTCGTAGTCGTCCGGGTTGGCGGCGATCTCGGCCCGTACGACGGCGATCGGGTCCACCTTGCGGATGTCGTCCCCGGGGACGGTGACGCCGTTCACGATCTCGGTGTCCGCCTCGTCGAAGTCGTAGGCGGGGGAGGCGGCGGGCGACAGACTCGGCCAGAGCTTGGCGGGGCTGGTCGCCGTAGGGGTCGCGCCCACGCCGCGCAGCGCGCCGGTGTCACCGCAGGCCGCCGCGGTCGCGAACAGCAGGGCGACGACGGCGGTGGTGCGGAGGGGGCGACGGAACGGCACTGTTCTCCTGGAGAGGCACTGGTGTAGGACCTGTACACCCTATTCGTACGGAAGTCCTCTTTGTTCACGCTCTTGAGTGGTTTGGGTGAAACGATTACTCGGCTGCTCGGTGGGTGGGCTACTCGGCCAGCTCCTCCAGCAGCCGGGCCGTGGACAGTCCCGCCCGCAGATACTCCACGAACAGTTCGTTGTGCAGCGCCCACGGCGAGCGGCGGGCGCGGATCAGCCGTATCGCCTCCTCGGTGGAGTACCCGCGCCGGACCAGCGCGTGCGCGACGACAAGTCCCGACCTGTTGTAGCCGTGATAGCAGCGGACGAGGACCTTCCGCCCGTCGTCCAGCGCGTCGCACGCGGCCCGGGCCAGCCGCATCACGCCCGCGAGCTGCGTCCCGTCCAGCGGCCCGTCCGGAATCGGCCACACATGGTGCTCGATGCCGGAGTCGGGCCCGTGGCCCGGCAGCCGCAGCAGCGTCTGTACGAGATCGAACTCGTCCCGCACCACCGCGAACTCCCGTTGCCCCGAGCGCCCTCTGAACTCGTGCCCGCCCATCCACAGACCGGTGACGATCTCGCTCCACGGAGTGTCCGGAGCGGGTACGTCGGGTTGCTTCCTGCGCGTCCGCAACGGCGCCTCCCCAAGCCCCAGCGACTGACCCAAAGGTAACCGGGTTCTTGCCCCTTGAGCACCCCGCCTGTTCCCATGGTCGAGGGGTGATGGCGCATGAGTGGACTACGCGTCGTACCGACCTGGCGCCATGGTCAGGAACGGCTGTACGTCTGTCACACGGACGGAAGGAACGTCGCCTGGTACGACCGGGAGGCGGCCCGGATCAACCTGCTGAGCGAGGACCGCAGAGAGGACGTGCTGCACGCCCTCGGTCCCTTCCTCACCGGACCGGTCACGATCGGCCCGCCGCCGGTGCCGACGCCCGCGGAACTCGCGCGGCTCTCCCTCCACCCCGACGACGACCTGGCACCCAACCGCCCCGGCGAGGCGCTCCACCTGGCTCTCGACCGTGACCCGGGCCCCCAGCACCGGCTCCGCCCCGACCAGCGCCGCCGCGCCCTGACCGCCGAACAGGCCGTCGGCGAGACCCTGGACGCTCTCGACGGCGCGGGCTGGCACGCCCTCCACTCGATCCCGCTGCCCGGCGGCGACCGTCTCCACCACCTGGTGATCGGACCCGGCGGCCTCTTCGCCGTACACACCCTGTACGCCCGTAAACAACGGGTCCGGATCGCCGACCCCATGGTCACCCTGGGCCGCCGCGACCCGCTCCCGCTCCTCCGCCGAGTCCGCTCCGACGCCGACCGAGCGTCCTACGCCCTCACCGCCGAGGTCCGCCCGATCCTCGCCCTGACCGACCCGACCGACATCACGGTGACGACCGCGCTCCGCGAGGTCCGCGTACTCCAGGACACGGAACTGCCCGGACTGGCAAGGACGGGCGGGGTGTTGAAGCCGGCGGACGTGGAGGCACTGCACGCGATGGCCCGGGACCGGCATACGTGGGGGAAGGTGTGACGGGGCTGTCAGTGCTGTCCTCTACGGTCTGCGCATGACCCCTGAGACGTGGGACCGGTTACGCCCGTTCCGTGACGAGGCGAGCGCACGCGACATACCCGCCGACGACGTGGAGCGCTGGCTGGACACGGCCCGCCCCTGCGTGACCCTGACGCGGACGGAGGAGGGGGGCCAGCAGGAAGACGGCCCGGTCGTGGGCAGGTTCGGCGGTCCGCTCCTGCTTCCGCCCGATGTTCCGGACCCCGCCCACCCCTTCGTCGCCTCCATCGACCTAGCGGCCCTGCCCGCCGACACGACGGACCTGCCCCTCCCCCATGACGGCCACCTGCTGTTGTTCGCCTTCCCCGAGACCGCCGACGACTACGAAACACAGGGCAGCGCGGTCTACGTCCCCGTCGGCGCGGCCGTGACGGAACGGGACCCGAACGCCTGGAACACCTTCGACTTCGAGGACGAGGAGGCGATGTTCCAGGCGTTCCCCCAGGGCCCGTTGAGGGCGACGGCCGGAGTGTCGTTGCCGTACCACCAGGCGGTCGAGTTCACTCGCGCGGAGGAACTCGTCCAGGTCTGGAGCAGCACCCAGGACGCCATCACCCCCCAAGCCCCCCTCCAACTCGGGGGCTACGCCTGGGAGGAGGCCGTCCACACCGACCCGGTCGCCGTCGCCGCGCACCGCGCCGGAAAGGCGGCGGAAGCGGGCCGATGGCCAGGCCCGGTCTCGCCCGACGTCTCGGACTGGCTCCTCCTGGCCGACTGGCAGGCAGGCATGGACGTGGAGGGCTGGGAGAGCGCGTCCGTCCACTGGGCGATCGAACGCGATGACCTTGCCGCGGGACGCTTCGACCGGGCGTTCACCTCGGTGTTCTGGAACCCCTGAGGGCTGGTCGGTATTCAGCCCGTCCGGCATTCAGCCCGTCCGGCGTTTGAGGACGAGGCCTCTTCGGGGCCGAAGCGGGGGTCTGGGGGCGGCAGCCCCCCGGGACGGGACGGGCAGGGGCGGCGGGGGCGGGCATCAAGGCACAGCCCCTACCGGCCCCCCATCGACCAACGGCGCAAGCAGATCCCCGTACTCCCGCAGCCGTACCCCCATGTCCGTCGCGAGAAAGGTCAGTTGGCGCACGGACCGGCACGCCTCCACCTCCTCCCACGTCACCGGCGCCGACACACTCGGCTCGGCGCGCGCCCGCAGGGTGTACGGCGTCGCCGTCGTCTTGCGGGCGGCGTTCTGGCTCCAGTCGACGAACACCTTCCCCGGCCGCAGACTCCGCGTCATCCGATGCACGACGAGCCGGGGCATGGCCTTCTCCGCCTCCACGGCCAGCGACTTCGCGTACTCGACGGCCCGCTCCGACGGCACCGGCTCCACCCCCGCCAGCAGATGCAGCCCCTTGGCCCCGGACGTCTTGGCGTACGCCTCGATCCCGTCCGCCGCCAGCCGCTCCCGCAGCCACACCGCGACCTCGCAGCACTGCACCACCGTCGCCGGTGCCCCCGGGTCGAGGTCGAAGACCAGCCGATCGGCGGAGCCCGGCGCCCCGATCACCCACTGCGGGGTGTGGAACTCGGTGACGAGGTTCGCCGCCCACATGAGGGACGCCAGGTTCTGCACCAGCACCATCCGGGCCGGCCCCTCCGACCGCGGCACCTCGGCGGTGGTGACCCAGTCGGGCGTACCGGGCGGCACGTTCTTGGCGAAGAACACCTGACCGTCCGGCCCGTCCGGATACCGCAGGAAGGACAGCGGCCGGTCCCGCAGATGGGGCAGCAGGGCCTCGGCGGTCGTGGCGTAGTAGTGCAGGACCTCGCCCTTGGTGAAGCCGTCCGCCGGGTACAGCACCTTCTCCAGGTTGCTGAGCGCGAGCCTTCGCCCCTCCACCTCTGTGATCGGCGTCATACGATGAGAATCCCACGGAAACGGGACGAACCGGACGTGGGTCGAGTGTGGGCCGGACGCGGACCGGACGCGGACCGGATGTGAGCCGGAACGGAAGGCGGGTGCGGCAGGTGCGATCCATATGGAACGGCGCCATCTCCTTCGGCCTGGTCAGCATCCCGATCAAGCTGGTGAACGCGACCGAGAGCCACTCCGTCTCCTTCCGCCAGATCCACACCGAGGACGGCGGCCGCATCCGCTACCGCAAGGTCTGCGAACTGGAGGACCGCGAGGTCACCCAGGCCGAGATCGGCAAGGCGTACGAGGACGCGGACGGCACGATGATCCCGATCACGGACGAGGACCTGGCCCAGCTGCCGATCCCCACGGCCAGGACGATCGAGATCGTCGCCTTCGTGCCGGCCGACCGGATCGATCCTCTCCAGATGGACGCGGCCTACTACCTCTCCGCCAACGGTGTCCCCGCGGCCAAGCCGTACACACTGCTCCGCGAGGCGCTCAAGCGCAGCCAGAAAGTGGCCATCGCGAAGTACGCGCTGCGCGGCCGGGAACGCCTCGGCATGCTGCGCGTGGTCGACGACGTGATCGCCATGCACGGGCTGCTCTGGCCGGACGAGATCCGCGCCCCCGAGGGCGTCGCCCCCGACACGAGCGTCACCGTCCGCGACAAGGAACTCGACCTCGCGGACGCCCTGATGGACACGCTGGGCGAGGTCGACCTCGCCGACCTCCACGACGACTACCGCGAGGCCGTGGAGGAGATGATCACCGCCAAGGCCACCGGCGAACAGCCCGCCGACACCCCGGCACCGGCCCGCAGCGGCAAGGTCCTCGACCTCATGGCGGCCCTGGAGAAGAGCGTCCGCGAGGCGCAGGAGTCGCGCGGCGAGGAGCCGGCCGGTGCGCGGGCGGCGGCGAAGGCCGAGGTCACATCCATCTCCTCGCGAGCGACCCCGAAGCAGACCACCGGCAAGAAGTCGACCTCCACGGCGAAGAAGACGGCGGCGAAGAAGACTGCGGCGAAGAAGACGACGACCACGAAGGCGTCGGCCTCAGGATCCGCGAAGAAATCGACGCAGACGCAGGCGGCGAAGAAGACCGCCGCGAAGAAGACCCCGGCGAAGAAGGCGACTCCCCGCAAGCGAACCGCCTGAGCCGCAGCCCGTCGCCGGTCCCCGCGCAGCGCTACCCCATCCGCCGGAGCGCAAGCACCGCGTTGTGCCCCCCGAACCCGAACGAATTGCTCAATGCGAGATCCCCGCCCGCCGGCACATCCCGCGGCACCCCCACCACCACGTCCAACCCCAGCGCGTCGTCCGGCTCCCCACTCCCCACGGTCGGCGGCACCACCCCGTGATGCAGCGTGAGCACGGTCGCCACGGCCTCGACCCCGCCGGCCGCCCCCTGCAGATGCCCGAGGTGCCCCTTGAGCGCGGTGACGGGCAAGGACCGCCGCCCGAACACGGCCCGCAGCGCCTCCGCCTCCGCGAGATCGCCCTCCACCGTCGCCGTGGCATGAGCGTTCACATGGACGACGTCCACGACATGCCCGCCCGCGTCCCGCACCGCCCGCCGCACGGCGAGCGCGACCCCGGCACCCGAGGGGTCCGGCGCCGCCATGTGGTACGCGTCGGCGGACAGCCCCCACCCGGCGGCCTCGCAGTAGATCCGCGCCCCACGCGCGCGTGCGTGCTCCTCGGCCTCCAGGACGAGCACCCCCGCACCTTCTCCGTTCACGAACCCGTCCCGGTCCTTCCCGAACGGCCGTGACGGAGACGAACCGTCCGCGGGCGCGTGTGTGGACAGGGCCCGCATCGCGGCGAACGACGCCATGATCGCCGGTGTGACGACCGCCTCGGCCCCGCCCGCGAGGGCGAGGTCGAGGCGGCCGTACCGTATGCGGTCGATGGCCGCCCCGATCGCCTCGGTGCCGGAGGCGCACGCGGCGGTGACCGTGCGGGCCTCGCCGGTGATGTGCAGGTCGAGGGAGACCTGGGACGCGGCCTGCGAGGGCACGGTCATGGGGGTGGTGAGCGGGGAGACGGCGCGCGGTCCCCTGTCGCGCAGCTTGCGGTCGCCGCCGACGAGCACGGCCGCGTCCCCGAGGATCGCCCCGAGGCTGACGCCGACCCGCTCGGGATCGAGCCCGCTCTCCCGGGTGCCGCCCGCCACGAACCCGGCGTCACCCCACGCCTCCCGCGCGGCGAGCACGGCGAACTGCGCGGCCCGGTTCATCCGCCGCGCCGCAGCGCGCGGCAGCAGCTCCGCCGGGTCGACGGGCACGGTCCCGGCCACTCGCACGGGCAGCTCCGCGAACTCCTCGCCGTCCAGTTCCCGGATCCCGTGCCGACCGTCGAGCAGTCCCCGCCACAGCTCGCCGACCCCGATCCCGAGCGGCGTGACGGCCCCGAGCCCGGTGACCACCACCCGCCGCGGCCCGCTCGCGGTCATCTCCCGCTCCGGCCGCGGACGATGCCGTACGACATACTCCGCACCGCCCCAGCCACGCACCTCGGCATCGGTCGCAACCTCGCGAGCCGCCCCGTCGAGATCCCGGTGCCACACACCCCAACGCCGCGCGTACGACACCTCGTCGGCGCGCGGATCGACGACCCGCAGGGTGGTCACCCGGTCGCCGTCGCGGAACTCGACCGCCGCGAGATCGTCGGAGTCGAGACGGGGGATCGCCCCGACGTCCATCCGGTGGCAGGCGACGGTGACGCGCAGGTTCCGGCCGAGCACCTCGTCCCGGTCGGTCCCGCCGAGCGGCGGACGCAGCGCCAGCCGGATCGTCTCCGGGGTCTCGGGCAGCGTGTGCATCACGACGTACCAGCAGTCGCGTTCGGCGTCGTCCTGGGTCAGGGCGATCAGATCGCCAGGGATGACTTCGGCGGCGCTCACCGGGTGAGGAGCGAACGGAATCTCCGGCGAATGGGGTGAATTGGACATAGCTCTACACGCTCCCTGTGCTCAGAACGGACTTATAGTGCGCGGAAAACCATCCAGAGTGAACCGGAGCAAACCGGAGAAAGCCACGGTTGAAAGGTGAACCTGTTATGGCCCGGGAGCTCGCAAGGTCGGGCGAAATAAGGGTAGTTGCCCGACTTGATCACGAGTCATATGTGTGGAACATCACTTTCGCGACCGCAGTCGCCGCCTCCGCGCCCACTTGTTCCCTGGATTTAACGCGAGGCTCTCTGGCAACTCCCTTTCTACGCGCGTAACTTGAGCCGACTCCCCACAGGCACCGGTATCGGCAGCTACACGAAGTACGAGGAGACCGCCAGCGTGTCCAGACCTGAAGGGCGCAGATCCCGCGCCCGCCGCACCGCCTGCTCGATCGTCTCGGTGGGCGCGGCGGGAGCGTTCGCCTTCACCGCCCTGCCCGCCGCGCACGCCGCTCCGTCGGCCTCGGCGGTGATCGCCGAGGTGTACGGCGGCGGAGGCAACTCGGGAGCCACCCTGACCCGGGACTTCGTGGAACTCGCCAACGCCGGTTCCACGGCCTACGACCTGTCGGGCCACAGCGTGCAGTACCTGCCCGGTACGCCCTCCGCCGGCTCCGCCTGGCAGGTCACCGCCCTCACCGGCGCGATCGCCCCCGGCGCCCGCTACCTCGTCGGCGAGGGCACAGGCAGCGGCGGCACCACCGCGCTGCCGACCACCGACGCCACCGGCTCCATCGCCATGAGCGCCACCTCCGGCACGATCGCCCTGGTCTCCGGCACCACCGCACTGACCTGCAAGACCGCCGCGGACTGTGCGGCCGACCCGAGCATCGTCGACCTCACGGGCTACGGCACCGCGGTCGTCCGCGAGGGCAGCGGCCCGGCCACCGGCGCCTCCAACACCGCGGCCGTCGCGCGCGCCGACTCGCTCGCCGACACCGACGACAACGCGGCCGACTTCACCGCGGGCGCCCCGTCACCGGTCAACTCGGCGGGCCAGACGCCCGGTTCGGGCGACGGGGGCGGCGGTGACGGCGGCTCGCCGACCGACCCCGGCACGGTCCGCGTCCACGACCTCCAGGGCACGACCCGCCTCTCGCCGTACTCCGGCCAGACCGTCACCCGCGTCCCGGGCATCGTCACCGGCGTCCGCACCGGCGGCTCCCTCGGCTACTGGATCCAGGACCCGACGCCCGACGCCGACCCGCGCACCAGTGAGGCGGTCTTCGTCTACACCGGCTCGACCAAGCCCACGGTGGCGGTCGGCGACTCGGTCCTGGTCACGGGCAAGGTCAGCGAGTACTACCCCAGCAGCACCAGCCAGTCGAACACGGAGATCACCGGCCCGACGACCACGGTCCTCTCCAGCGGCAACGCGCTCCCGGACGCGGTGACCCTCGATGCCACCTCGGTCCCCGACGCCTACATCCCGACCGCGTCCGGCGGCAGCGTCGAGTCCCTCCCGCTCCAACCCACCGTCTACGCCCAGGACTTCTTCGAGTCCCTGGAGGGCATGCGGGTCACCTTCGCCGACGCCCGCGTGGTCGGCGCGAGCGACGCGTACGGTGAGCTGTGGGTCACGGTCAAGCCCGACGAGAACGCCACCGCCCGCGGCGGCACCCTGTACTCCTCCTACGACCGGCCCAACACCGGCCGTATCGAGGTCATGTCGCTCGACACCACCTCGACCCTCCCCGCCGCCAACGTCGGTGACGAACTGTCAGGCACGACCACCGGCCCCCTCGACTACTCCACCTACGGCGGCTACAACGTCCAGGCCACCCAGCTCGGCACCCTCGTCGACAACGGCCTGAAGCAGGAACTGACCCGCAGGCAGAAGAAGGACGAGCTGGCGGTCGCCACGTACAACGTGGAGAACCTGGACGCGCTCGACACCCAGGAGAAGTTCGACCGGCTCGCCGAGGGCGTCGCGGTCAACCTCAACTCGCCCGACATCGTGGCCCTGGAGGAGATCCAGGACGACAACGGCGCGACCAACGACGGAACGGTGTCGGCCGAGGCCACCCTCAAGCGCTTCACGGACGCGGTCCGCGCGGCCGGCGGCCCGGTCTACAAGTGGCGTTACATCTCCCCGACCAACGACGCGGACGGCGGCGAGCCCGGCGGCAACATCCGCCAGGTCTTCCTCTTCAACCCCAAGCGGGTCTCCTTCACCGACCACCCCGGCGGCGACGCGACCACAGCCACGAGCGTGGTGAAGACCCGCAAGGGCGTCGAACTCACCTACTCCCCGGGCCGGATCGACCCGACCGACGCGGCCTGGGAGGACAGCCGCAAGCCCCTGGTCGGCGAGTTCACCTTCCAGGGCGAGCAGGTCTTCGTGGTCGCCAACCACTTCATCTCCAAGGGCGGCGACCAGCCGATCCACGGCCGCTACCAGCCCCCGGCCCGCAGCTCGGAGACCCAGCGCGCGGCCCAGGCGGCCGAGGTCAACACCTTCGTCAAGTCCCTGCTCGCGGCGGACAAGAACGCCAAGGCGATCGTCCTCGGCGACCTGAACGACTACGAGTTCTCCCGGACGGTGACCACGCTGACGGCCGACAACGTCCTCAAGCCCCTGATCACCACTCTCCCCGCCGCCGAGCGCTACACCTACGTCTACGACGGCAACTCCCAGACCCTGGACCACATCCTGACCAGCCCCGCGGTGACGTCCTTCAACTACGACGTCGTGCACATCAACGCGGAGTTCGCGGACCAGGCGAGCGACCACGATCCGCAGATCGTCCGGATCGACCTCTCGAAGTGCCGTGAGCACTAAGGCTGTTGGGCAGTGACGGTGGGGCGGGACGGAGCACATCCTCCCGCCCCACCGCCATGACCAGCCCGACCCCCACCACCAGCCCCAGCGCGGGCAGCACCGGGAACCGCCCGTCGTACGCGAACCCGTGCCCGGCGAACCAGACCAGCGCACTCACACCCGCGGCCAGTCCGAGCCACAAGGCCCAGGCCCGGGGCGGGTGATCGCCCGGCCGCGTCCGCGCGTACACGAGCGCGAGCCCGCGCTCCAACGGCCGCAGCGCTCCCACGACCCCCACCAGCACGACCGTGAGCACGGCCAGCCAGGGGACCCGCAACGCCCACCAACTCCCCGACCCGTAAGCGGGTTCGGGTGCCAGACCGGTGAGGTAGAAGGCACCGGCGACGATCAGCACGGGCAGCATGTGCCAGAGGTAGAGCGTCATGCTGATGCCGCCCAACGGCCGTACCAGCCGCCAGAGTTGTGCGCGCTCCAGCGACCGGCGCAGTGCGGGCGCGAGCAGCAGTGCCAGCCCGGCCTGGCCAACTGCCCACGCCAGCATGGCCGCTGAGGGGGGATTGGTGTTGCTGGGGCTCTGCCCGGTGACGAGGATCAGGCTCACCGGGAAGGGCCCGAGGGCGACCAGCGCGGCGAAGGCGGCGGCACCGCCCGCGGCCATGAACGCGGGGAGGGCGGGTCGCTCGGCGAGGAGCCTGTCCCGCCAGCAGAAGCCCAGTTGATAGGCGACGCCCCACACGAGCACGTAGTTCAGCAGCCCGACACCGGGTGCGTGCACGGTGACCACCAATGCGTCGGCGACCAGGGCAACCGCCCCCATCACCACGGGCACGCGCAGTCCCCATCGCCGATGTGCCGCGTGCAGCACCGGAGTCGCCGCGCTGAGCAGCAGATACACCGGCAGGAACCAGAACTGCATGGCCATGGCCCACCCGACGAGCGCGAGGGTGCCGGGGTCCACGCCGGCGGCCGCGCAGACGGCCACGGCGGCCAGCACCAGCCCGCTGTACACCCCGGCGGGCAGGAGCAGCCGTAGCGCCCGCTGCCCCACCCATCCGGTCGCGGTACGGCCCTTTGTCCGCGCCCGCGCCCAGGAGCCGCCGGCCGCGTGTCCGCCGGCCAGGAAGAACAGGGGCATGATCTGGAAGCCCAGGGTGAGCCACTGGGTCCAGGGCACGGTCGCGAGCAACTCCGGCGCGCCGATCGCCCCGTTGGGCTCCCGCACCAGCCCGGTGATCAGCCAGTGCCCGAACACCACCAGCACGATCGCCCATGCCCGCAGGAAGTCGACGTACCGATCCCGGTCCCCGCTCAAGTCCCCCATGGCACGCCATGGTGCCGGGGGAGTACGGCAGTCGGGGCGGACCTGCGCTGTCCCGCAACCAATCCGTGCCCGTCATGACACCCGCGCCCGCCCCCGTTCCTCTTGACCGGCCCTTGCCTTGACTGGCCCCGGTCAACACTGCTTCCCTGGGCCCACGCATCGAATTGGTCTGCACCAATATCGATCAGGGATTGAATCGATTCACCCCCCACTCCTCCATGGAGGTCGCGCATGCGTACCCGATCGAGATCCCGTTCCCTGTCCCGTTCCCTCCCGCGCTCCTTCCTCTCCGCCGCGCTGCTGACCGGAGCCCTCGCGGCGGCCGGTCTCACCTCGGCGGCCCCGGCGTCGGCGGCCTCCGCCCCGAACGCCTGGCCCGCCCACGTCTTCGCCCCCTACTTCGACGCGGGCTCGGGAAACGTTTCCCTCACCGATGTGGCCAACAGCTACGGCACCAGGTTCTTCACCGCCGCGTTCGTCGACGGCCCCGGCTGCCAGTGGCAGGTACCGGGTCAGTCCGCCCTCCAGTCGCAGATCGACGGCATCCGCGGCCTGGGCGGTGACGTCTCCGTGTCCTTCGGCGGCTACACCTCCGACACCGCGCTCACCGAGATCGGCGACTCCTGTTCCAGCCCGGAGGCGGCGGCAGCGCAGATCGAGAGCGTCATCACCTCCTTCAACCTCTCGCACGTCGACTTCGACATCGAGTCGGCTTCCCTCACCAACTCCGCCGGCATCGACCGCCGCGACAAAGCCCTTGCCCAGGTGCGCACTTGGGCCGCCAACAACGGCCGCTCACTGTCGATCTCCGTCACCCTCCCCGCCCTCCCCGGCGGCCTCTCGGGCGACGGCGTGAACGTGTTGAACAACGCCCGCTCCAATGGCTTCACCCCGGACGTCGTCAACCTGATGACCATGGACTACGGCTCCTCGGGCATCGACATGGGCAACGCGGCCAACACGTCCGTGGACGCGGCGGCGAGCCAGGTCGCGAGCGCGTTCGGCATCTCCACCAGTGCCGCCTACGCCAAGCTCGGCAACACCCCGATGATCGGCCAGAACGACAGCCCCGGCGAGATCTTCACCCTCGACAACGCCCGCAGCGTCGAGTCCTTCGACGCCTCCCGGGGCATCGCCCTGACGTCGTACTGGTCGCAGAACCGCGACAACGGCGGCTGCGCGGGCTCGACTTCGGCCCAGAGCACGTGCAGCGGGGTCAGTCAGAACTCCGGTGACTTCGCGCGCATCTTCCAGGCGTTCACCTCCGGCAGCAGCAGTGGCGGAGGTGGCACAGGCTCAACTGCCCAGGTCCTGCCGGGGACTTGGGCCCAGTGCGCGAGCGAGAACGGCACCTGCGCGGTCAGCGGGACGACGGCCGTGGCCTACGGCGCGAGCGGCAGGTTCAACTACGCCACGGAGGCCGGCTCCACACCCTGCACCAACGCGGTCTTCGGCGACCCGATCTCCGGCACGGCCAAGTCCTGCTACGGCGAGACCGCCCCGCCCGCGACCGACGTCTGGACCTCCTGCGCCTCCGAGGGCGGCACCTGCGCCTTCTCCGGCGTGATGACGGTGGCCTACGGCGCCGGCAGCTCGTTCAGCTACGCGACGCTGCCCGGCGGCACCGCGTGCTCCAACGCCGTGTTCGGCGACCCGGCGTCCGGCACCGCGAAGTCCTGCTACCTCATCGGCGCACCGCCGTCCTTCGCCACGTGGACCAACTGCGCGGCGGAGAACGGGACGTGCAGCATCTCCGGCACCCGCGAGGTGGCGTACGGGGCGGCCGGACGGTACGTGTACCGGTCCGTCTCGGGCTCGACCGGGTGCAGCAACGCGGTCTTCGGCGACCCGGCACCGGGGACGGCGAAGACCTGCTCCTACCAATGACCGGGCCGACGTAGAACCGTCGCCGTCTCTCGTGGCACTCCAAGCGGGTTCCCGACAACGGCCGGACAGGTCTTCATTCCACACCTGGTAAGCGGCCGGCCCGCAGTCCAAGGACCCGGCCGCTTACAGGGTCCGGTGCACCCGGGAGTCCTTCAAGCAACGGGAATCGGCCGGAATCGGCCCTCTGCCCGTTACCCACTTTCGGGTGACGCCTCCGGCGGACCCGGGGTGGCGCACCCTGGCGATCACGGACCTCGGGTCAGTGTCCGCAGGAACTCGGGGCGTCAACCTGGTGCATCATGCGCATAAATGGACGGTACAGGCGACAATCACGGAAATACGACCGACTCGTAACACGATTCACGTATCGCTCATATCCTGTCGGCGCGGTGGAGAAGGTGTGGGTGTGCGGCCAACAGGCCGCCACCCGCACACCGCACAGCCCGAGGACCGGCCATTGCCGTATCCGGGGATGTGCCCGCACCATGCTGGGGGAACCCGTGACCTCTTCACCTTCCGTGTCCGTCCGCCGTCTGGCCGCAGCCGCGCTGGCTGCCGGTGCTCTCGTCGGCGCGGCGGCACTGCCGGCGACCGCGGCCGACCACGCGGTGCGGCCGAGCGTGGAGATCAGCCGCGTGCAGGCCGACTCGCCGGGACCGGACGACCGTTCCGCCCGTTCGCTGAACAACGAGTGGGTGGAGATCACCAACCACGACCGCCGCGGCGTCAACCTCGACGGCTGGAAGCTGTCGAACAAGGAAGGCCAGACCTACACTTTCCACCACTTCCGCCTCAGCGGCCACGCCACCGTCCGCGTCCACACCGGAAAGGGCCGCGACACCGCCCAGGACGTCTACCAGGACCGCCGCGACTACGCCTGGGACAACCGCTCCGACACCGCCACCCTCCGCAACGACCACCGCCGCGTCGTCGACGACAAGTCCTGGGGCGGCCGCAACGGGGGCGGTCACGAGGGCGGCGGCCACCACGGCGGCGGTCACGGTGGCGGGGGCCACAACGGGGGTGGCGGTCACGAGGGTGGCGGACACGGGGGCGGCGGCCACCGCTGACAGTCGCCGGCTCTATGGCGTCCGGCCAGTGACGTCGCGGTAGTGACCTGACGTGACACCCACGGCGCGCCGTCCCATCCAGGGGCGGGGCGCCGTGGGTGTCATCGGGTTGATCTGCCGACGCTGCGGGTGTGTCCACCTCTTCGTCAACTTCGTCAACTTCGGCGGCTTCGTTCCGGGAGCCTGGGCCCGCTCTGCGGCGAGTAAGAGGTCGCGCATATAGGCAGCGTTGAGGGCGTGTACTCCAACTGGGCTCAGATGATCACCGGTTACAGACCGTTGGGGGTGCAGCCCGGTTCCGTGGCACGGGCGTGGAGGTTGGCCAGTCCGCTGCCGCGCTTCGGCTCGACTTCGCCGTCGCTCCGACGAGCGTCCCCAAGGGTACGTTCACGGGTTCTGGTCATCGGCGGTGATCTCGTTCCCGGCGCCGGCCGGGCGCAGCGCCGGGGCTGGATTCCGTACCGGCTTGGGGGTGGACCGGTTCTTGGACTTCGTCCGGTTGTGGGCTCCCGGGCCCGGCCTGCGGTGGGATGCCGGTGGGTGCCGGTTCGGCGTGCCAGGAAGGAAGGGACAGCCACCGGGGCAGGTACCAGGTGCGCTCGCCGAGCAGTGACAGTACGGACGGCAGCAGCACGCCTCGCACGATGGTCGCGTCGAGCAGGATGGCCACGCCGAGTCCGACGCCCATCTGCTTGAAGTCCTGCATCGACAGGGTGGCGAGCACTCCGAAGACGGCGACCATGATGATCGCCGCGCTGGTCACCACGCCCGCCGTGCTGCGGATCCCGCGTGCCACGGCTTCCTGGGTGGGCGTGCCGGCGTCGTGCGCCTCGCGTATGCGGGACACCACGAACACGTGGTAGTCCATCGACAGTCCGAAGAGGATGACGAACGCGAACAGCGGCAGCCACGACTCGATGGCGCCGACGGGGTGCGTGCCGACCAGGGTGGCGCCCCAGCCGTGCTGGAAGACCGCGACCATGACGCCGAAGGCGGCGGCGACCGACAGCAGGTTCAGCAGGATCGAGACGGCGGCGATGGTCAGCGACCGGAACGACAGCAGCATCACGAGGAAGGCGACGGCCATCACGAACACGAACACCGGCACGATGCTGCGGCGCAACTGCGCGTTGAAGTCCATGGAGAACGCGGTGTCTCCGGTGACGTACGCCCGCGCCCCGGAAACCTTTCCCAGGGTCTGCGGTACCACGTCGTCGCGCAGCACCTGTACCGCGCGGCGCGAGGTGCTGTCCGACCCGTTGCCCGCCAGCGGCACGCTGATCTCGACGACGTTCTGCTTCGGGTGTGTGGTGACCTGGACGGGCCGGTTGACCAGGTTGGTGTCCAGTGCGGCGGCGGTGAAGGCGGTCAGCGCCCGGCGCAGCTGCGGCGCCTGGACGTCATCGGCCTCGACCACGACGTTGGCGGGGCTGGCACCGCCGGGGAACGCCGCGCTGATGTGGCGGTACGTCTGTATGAGGGCCGTGTTCGACGGCAACTGCTTGTCCAGGCTCAGCTTTTCGGTGTGGATGCCGAGCACCGGGACGGCGAGCAGCAGCAGGACGCCACCGGAGGCCGCGGCGGAGATGCCCGGGCGGGCCAGCACCGGGCGCAGGATCGCGCCCCAGACCCGGCTGCCGCTCTCAGGACGGCGCAGCCGCCCCAGACCCGGCACTCGGCCCCATTCCACCCGGTCCCCGAGCAGCGACAGCAGTGCGGGCAGCACCGTCACCGAACCCAGCATGGCGATGAGGACCACCAGGATGGTGCCCACCGCGAACCCGTCGAAGAGCTGCATCCCGGACAGGAACATGCCGGACATGGCCACCACGACGGTCAGGCCGGACACCAGTACCGAGCGTCCGGAGGTCGCCGCGGCGATGCGCAGGGACGCCTGCGGGTCGCGCCCCGTCCCGCGCTCTTCGCGCTCTCTGCGCAGATAGAAGAGGCAGTAGTCGACGCCGACGGCCAGGCCCAGCAGCAGTACCACCGAGCTGGCCGAGCTGTCGACGTGCATGCTGTGGCTGATCAGCGCCAGCAGACCGTTGGCGGCGAGGAAGGCGGTGATCGCCAGCCCGACCGGCAGCACCGCGGCGAGCAGGGCGCCGAAGGCCGCGAGCAGGATGCCCAGCGCCAGCGGAACGGCTGTCAACTCGGCCCGGTGGAAATCCTTGAGGATGGTGTCGTTGAACCACTTGCCGGCGCTCGCCTCGCCGAACTGTTCCACGCGCATGCCCGGGTGGGCGGCCCGTACCTTGTCCACCGCGTCCAGCACCGGCTGTACCCGCTTGTACGCGGTGTTCGCCTTGCCGGTCATGGAGAACTGCACCAAGGCGCTGTGCCGGTCACTGGAGACGAGGCCCGCCGTCGTGTACGGGTCGCGCAGATCGGTCACCTCTCCGGTGGCCCGGACTCCGGACACGAGTTCCCGCACGGTAGCCCGGAACCCGGCTGCGCCGGCGATGTCGGTGTCGCTGTGCACCAGCACCATCTCGTCCGCGGGAGGAATGAGCCCCTTCTGTTCCAGGACCTGCCACGCCCGGGCGGACTCGCCCGCCGCATACTCCTGATCAGTCATGTGCTGTTGCCCCACAGCGCTACCGATCAGCACTGCCGCCGCCACTACGACCAGCCAGCCCACGATGGCGATGGAGCGGTGCCGGGCGCTCCAGCCGCCCAGCCGTGCGGCGAGATTCTCCCTGCCCGTCATCGAAGTACCCCTCGTGAGATCTCCACAACGCAGTTCCCCCGGCCTTGTGCGCGCAACGCGACATCCTTGCTGCCACCCTTCGGTGGCCGACGCGCCCGTGCCATGGGCCGAAGGTCCCGCGGCGGCGGGCCGGTCGGCGGCGAGGCGCGTCCCGCGCACACAGCCCGAATCGTGAGCCGGTCGCCGTGATCCCGAAACGATCACTGTCCCGGTCCAGCCGTAAGCGTGGGGCGCCCGGAATCAGCAGGGTCGGAGTGTCGCGAATTGGGTCCTTCCAGGATTCCGGCCTGGAAGAGCCGGGCTTCAGCCGCCGTCGACAGGAGGCGATCGCCTGCGTCAGCCCGGTGGCGTCGGTGTCGGCGAGCCGGACCAGGTGGGTTCGGCAGCTGCGGCCGGGATGGGCCTCGTGGGCGCCAAGGAGCGCCGACTTCGTGCAGGGGGGAAACCGCAGCTTGCCGTAGCCGCGTCCCCGTTCCTCGTGGCGGCTGCACAGTGTTTCCTGAGCGTCCCGCTCCCGTGCGGATGCGCGTACCGCGCGATGACTCCCGTCACGGTCTTCCTGCGCTTTTCCCCGCACCCTCTTGTACTTCTCCCGTGCTTTCCGCCGAACCGCATCGCGGCTGATCTCCGTGAGGGCGTGGTCCGGAAGATCTTCGACGCCGGGCTGGACCTGCACAGCACGGCCGCGAGGATCGAAGAAGGCCCCCCGGCACGAACGCGGCTGCTGCACGGCGTGGCCGAACTCGACGGGGTCATCCGGGCGCTGCGCGAGAGCGTGTTCGAACTGGGCCACGACGCGGACTCCACGACCGACGCAAGCGAGGAGTCCGAAACCGACGAGGGCTGACGGCAGGCGCATCCTGGGCGCCGGGGCCGAGTCCGTCGGTCGGATATACACCCACGGGCACTCCTCATCCCTGGCGCGCCGGAGCGGGTGGGTGGCCCACCGCCGAAGACAGCTCGGGTTGATGCCGCGTCACTCTTTCCCCGGGGTCGGGAGGAAGGACCGGACGGTCCGGGTTCCGGGAAGGGGTGTCATGCGGTTCTCCGGCTTCGGCCCGCTCTCCAGCACCTCCGCGGTCTCTCGGCTCGGTCGTCGTCAGACGTCTGAGTGGTGGTCGGCGTCGTCGCCGTAGTAGGCCGTCCGCATGAGGTGCTGCATGTCGTCGAGCATGGGCATCCTCGGGTTGGCGGGGGCGCACTGGTCCTCGTAGGCGTTCAGTGCCTGCTGGGGCAGCGCGTCCAGGAAGGCGCGCTCGTCGACGCCGAGGGCCTTGAAGGTCGGTTCGATGCCGACCGCGGCGCGGAGTTGTTCCACCGCGCCGGCGAGCGACTCGACGCCCTCGGCGGGGGTGGCGGCGGGCAGTGCGAGGGTGCGGGCGATGTCCTGGAAGCGTTGCGGGGCGCGGTAGTTCTCGTACTTGGGCCAGCCGGTCAGCTTCGTGGGGACGGTGCCGTTGTAGCGGATGACGTGGGGCAGCAGGACCGCGTTGGTGCGGCCGTGCGCGAGGTGGAAGGTGGCGCCCAGGGTGTGGGACATGGCGTGGACGATGCCGAGGAAGGCGTTGCCGAAGGCCATGCCCGCGATGGTGCCGGCGTTGTGCATCTTCTCCTGCGCGTCCGGCCGCCCGGCACGGTCGTTGACCGCGGCCTCGATGTTCTCGAAGATCAGCCGGATCGCGTGCAGGGCGAGGCCGTCGGTAAAGTCGTTGGCGTAGACGGACACGTACGCCTCGATGGCGTGGGTGAGGGCGTCGAAGCCGCTGTCGGCGGCCAGCGCCGCGGGCAGCTCGGTGGTCAGGAGCGGGTCGATGATCGCGACGCTGGGGGTGAGGGCGTAGTCGGCCAGCGGGTACTTCTTGCCGGTCGTCGGGTCGGAGATCACGGCGAAGGGGGTGACCTCGGCGCCGGTGCCCGATGTGGTCGGGACGCACACCAGCCGGGCGAGTCTGCCGAGGACGGGGAAGCGGAAGGCGCGCTTGCGGATGTCGGAGAACTTGTGCCGCATGTCGGCGAAGTCGACGTCCTTGCCCTCGGCCTGCTGCTCGTACAGCAGCCACATCACCTTGGCCGCGTCCATGGGGGAGCCGCCGCCCAGGGCGATGATGGTGTCGGGCCGGAAGTCGCCCATGAGGCGGGCGCCGCGCCGGACGGAGTCGATGCTCGGCTCGGGCTCTACGTTGTCGATGACCTGGATGGTGACCGGCTCCCGGCGGCGCCGCAGCACGCGCTCGACCCGGTCGACGAAGCCGAGGCGGGTCATGGTCGCGTCGGTGACGACGGTGACGCGGTGGACGTCCGGCATCGAGGCGAGGTAGCGGATGGACTGCGGCTCGAAGTAGATCTTCGGCGGGACCTTGAACCACTGCAGGTTGTTGCGGCGCATCGAGACGCGCTTGACGTTGAGCAGCTGGGCGGCGGAGACGTTGTTGGACACCGAGGTGCTGCCCCAGGAGCCGCAGCCCAGGGTGAGCGACGGCAGCAGGCTGTTGTAGATGCCGCCGATGGCGCCCTGCGAGGACGGCGCGTTCACGATGACGCGTACCGTCTTCATACGCTTGCCGTACTCCTCCGCCAGCGCGGTGTCCTCGGTGTGGATGACGGAACTGTGGCCCTGGCCGTGGAAGGCGACCATGTCGGCGGCCAGGTCGAAGCCCTGCCGCTCGGAGCCGGCGCGCAGCACGGCGAGGACGGGGCAGAGCTTCTCGCGGGTCAGCGGTTCGTCGGGGCCCACCCGGCCGGCCTCGACCAGGATGAGCGAGGTCTCGGCCGGCACGGTGAAGCCGGCCTGCTCGGCGATCCACGCCGGACTCTGCCCGACGGCCGCCGCGTTGACCTTCGGTTCGCACCCGGCCCCCGCCTTGCGGTCCGCGTGGTCCGCGGGGAAGAGGAACCTCTCCAGTTTGGTCTTCTCCTCGGCACTCGCCAGGTGGGCGTGCAGGGTCCGGAACTCGGCAAGAGCGGCGTCGTAGATCTCGTCGTCCACGATGACGGCCTGCTCGGAGGCGCAGATCATGCCGTTGTCGAACGACTTGGACAGCACCAGGTCGTTGACGGCCCGGCGCAGCCTGGCGCTCTTGTGGACATAGGCGGGAACGTTGCCCGCGCCCACACCGAGCGCGGGTTTTCCGGCCGAGTAGGCGGCCTTGACCATGGCGTTTCCGCCGGTCGCGAGGATCAGGGAGACGCCCGGGTGACGCATGAGCGTGCCGGTGGCCTCGACGGACGGCGTCTCGATCCACTGGACGCAGTGCTCGGGCGCGCCGGCGGCGACGGCCGCGTCACGCACCACACGGGCCGCCTCCGCGCTGCAGTGCTGGGCGGAGGGGTGGAAGGCGAACACGACCGGGTTGCGGGTCTTCAGCGCCATCAGCGCCTTGAAGATCGTGGTGGAGGTCGGGTTGGTGACCGGAGTGATCGCACACACCACGCCGACCGGCTCGGCCACCTCGATCATGTCGTCGATGTCGTCGCGGGCGATGATCCCCACGGTCTTCATCGTGCCCATGCTGTACGTGACGTGCTCGCAGGCGAACATGTTCTTGGCGGCCTTGTCCTCGAACACCCCTCGCCCGGTCTCCTCGACCGCGAGGCGGGCCAGGGCGGTGTGCTGGTCCAGGGCGGCGACCGACGCCTTCTTCACCATGTGGTCGACCTGCTCCTGGTCGAGGCTCTCGTAGTCGGCCAGAGCCTTGAGCCCGTTCGTCACCAGCCGGTCCACGGCGATGGCGGTGCTCGACGGTGCCTCGGCGGGGACAGCGGTCGCGGTGCGGTCGTCGTGGCGGGACATGGGAGGTGTGCCTCCAGCGTCGAGAGGTGAAGCCGCACGGGTCGGCGGCGCAGGGCGGAGGCGGCACCGTGAGGGATCGGTACCGCCTCCACCAGCAGCCTCTCCCGCGAACGACCGTGGCCCCAGGTCCCGTTGGTCCCGTCGAGGGGCTGACCGGCCCCGCACCTGCGGGGCCGGGCGGCCTGTCTGCCACCGGGTGCCGGTTGCCGGGGCAGCGGACTCATGGGCAGGCGCCCGCGGATGGCGGAGAGTGGGCGGAGCACGGACTGTCCGGGAAGCCGGCTCAACTCGCCGGGGCCGACTGGGCCGAACGTCCCTCATCCGGCCCCCGTGCGGCCCAAGTCCGGCGTTCTCATCTGTCAGCACGCTGGTGGCACACCCCCGGGGGACACCGCCGGGCAGCTATCGGGAGGGCGACGGACATGACCGTGCGCGTGGGCATCAACGGCTTCGGCCGTATCGGACGCAACTACCTGCGCTGCGTGCTGGAGCGCGCCGAGATGACGGAGGGCACACCGGTCGAGGTGGTGGCGGTCAACGACATAGCCTCACCGGCGGCACTGGCCCACCTGCTCGCCTACGACTCCACCTACGGACGCCTCGGCCGCACCGTCGAGCACGACGAGACCTCGTTCACGGTCGACGGCCACCGCATCGCCGTGAGCGCCGAACGCGACCCGGCCGCTCTCGCCTGGAGCGACCTCGGCGTGGACGTCGTCATCGAGTCCACCGGCCGCTTCCGCACCCGCGAGCAGGCCGGCCTGCACCTGAAGGCGGGCGCCCGCAAGGTGCTGCTGTCCGTGCCGGGCAAGGGTGTTGACGCCACGATCGTGATGGGCGTCAACGAGGGCACCTACGACCCGGACAGCCATCACGTCGTCTCCAACGCCTCGTGCACCACCAACTGCGTGGCGCCCATGGTGAAGGTGCTCGACGAGCACTTCGGCATCGTCAAGGGCGTGATGACCACCATCCACGGCTACACCAACGACCAGGTGGTCCTGGACGGCCCGCACAAGGACCCGCGCCGAGGCCGCAGCGC
Organism: Streptomyces sp. NPDC050549; assembly: GCF_040655035.1. Taxonomy (NCBI): domain Bacteria; kingdom Bacillati; phylum Actinomycetota; class Actinomycetes; order Kitasatosporales; family Streptomycetaceae; genus Streptomyces; species Streptomyces sp. NPDC050549. The sequence goes on along the minus strand of NZ_JBFAJD010000059.1, from coordinate 9,304 downwards.
CGCCGTCAACATCATCCCCACCAGCACCGGGGCCGCCCGCGCTGTCGGCCTGGTCCTGCCCGAGCTCGCCGGCACCCTGGACGGCATCGCCGTACGGGTGCCCGTCGAGGACGGCTCGCTGACGGACCTGAGCCTGATCCTCGACCGTCCTGTGACGGCCGACGAGATCAACACCGCGTTCCGGGAGGCCGCCGACGGACCTCTGAAGGGCGTACTGCGGGTGTCCGACGCCCCGATCGTCTCCCGGGACGTCGTCGGCGACCCGGTCTCGTGCGTCCTGGACGCCCCGCTGACCCAGGCACACGGCGAACTGGTCAAGGTCTTCGGCTGGTACGACAACGAATGGGGCTACACCAACCGCCTGCTGGACCTCACCGAGTACGTTGCCGCCAGGCTTCCGCAACTCTGACGGGCGAGGACGCGGACATGATGGCGAGCCGTCGACGAGGACGCGCTCTGCGGGGTCGTCCCGGAGAGTGCCTCTTCCGTTCGGCTCACGGGATGTTGAGACCTCCATGATGTTGGAAGCCGTGCCTGTCACGTGGCGGAACCTTGCCGAGCCAGCAGATCATCACGAACCGGACGTCAAGCAACTACGCCGAAGCTCTGGGCCTGCTGGCTCAACGCCCTGATCTGAGCTCAGGCTGATGTGTGGTGAAGGACGAGGACGGCCAGGTTGGTGATCCGGTTGGTGCTGAGCGGATGTCTTCAAGTGGCCCCGGGGAGTGGCTTGCGGGGACCATCAGCTGGGCCGTCGGTTCCGGATCCGGTGCTGCACCGCCCACACGGCGAGGCCGATGAGGGCGAAGGCCAGCCAGATGCCGACGAATTCGAGCGGGTCGCTCTCGTGTGCGCCGGAAGCGGCGATGCCGGAGACGACGGTGACCACGCAGGCTCCGGCGATCGTCCTGCCGGCGAGCGGGAGCTCATCCGGGGGCGGCGCCGGGCCTGCTCGTGCGTCCCACGGTGCAGGCAGACGGCGGTGCACAGCGCGAGCACCCCGCCAGCCAGGCATGCTCAGGCCGGCGCCCAGATAGAGACCCGGATACGTCGTCGGCGCCTCAACTGTCTGCTGAACGCGCCCGTCGAAGGTGATGTCGGTGCGGTGGCCGCGCCAGACGACTACCCCGATGCGGTCGCCCTTCCGCAGCCTCGACAGCACGGGGCCGGAGTCGTCGAGGATGATCCTGCCGGATACCGACGGGGGCCCCGCGACCTCTACCCAGTACTCGCCGCCATGACCGTTGGAGTAGTCCTCCAGCTTCCTGACCACGGCAGGGATGCCCCGGGTTTTTGGTGCGGCCTCGTAGGCTCGCGCGGTGGAGAGGCTGTGGCGATAGGGCACCGCGAGCACGGCAGCTCCGCCGAGGACGAGGAGCAGCGCCAACGCCGCCAGCCCCCACACCCGTCGCCCAGCTCCCCAGGTCTTGTCCACCATCGCCTCCCTGGGAGGTTCGACTCGGAACAGCCAGGGAGGGTTGCGCCCACTCACCGCCGCGGCACGGGCAGGGCCCCGCCCCTGAGGGTGGTGGAACAGTCCACGGCCGCCGCCGCATGCAGCCTGACACGGGCGGCGGCCGTACGTGCGAAGACGGCACCGAGGTCCCCCCTCGCCGTCTCACACTGACCCGTCCTCACCACCCCACCCGGGGCGTACCGGAGTACACCCTGGTCTCGAAGAGGGCTGGGGAGGACGAAGGGCCGGAGCTGCGCCGTCGGCGATGCGGCTCCAGCCCGCTCACAGTGGTCGGATGGACACTGGCCCGGGGCAGCGGTTCGACAGGTAGCGCTTTCTGCGCCTGTTCAACTCTCTCGGTGAGTGGCGAAAGTGTGACGACCTGAATGGCCGTGTCCCCGGCCCGGTCTGATTCCTGCGTCCCCGGGCGACTGTCGCTGTGCAGGACCGGATGCGGGGGCTAGTGTGGGTGGTGCAGCCCTGGTCCCTGGCTGCGTCGCTTCCACCCCGATGTCGCACCGGATCACTCCGCTCACCTGTCGCCGGGTCGGTGTCCTGATTCCTTCGCACGGTGCCCGTGGGCAATCGGGTGCGTCCAGCGGGGCATCTGCTCCTGCTCCGCCCTCCTTCGGCAGGCCATCGAAGCCCTGGCGGCCCTCATGGACGTACTGCTCCTCCCAGCGGTGCTTCCGCTCGCCCTGCTGAGCACGATGATCGGGCTCTCCTGGTGGGACGACTCTCTGATCGCACCACGGCAGCCCGAAGAGCACGCTGCGGCGTCGGTGGCCGCAGCGCTTCGGCTCTCTGCCCTGGCAGAAAAGCCGGCCGATGACCACCGCATGCTCATCGAGACCGCGGAACGGGGCCCTACGGCTCACATGGTCCTGGAGCGTGCAGCCGCTCCAGGACCAGGTTCAACCGGGTGTGCTCGCGCGCCCGGCCGTATCTGCCGATCACCCGGACAGGAGAGAGAAGCATGAACTGCTACGACTGTCACCAGACCGGGACGAGCACCGCCGCGGTCGCCGTCTGCCGGAACTGCGGAGCCGCGCTCTGCCCCGATCACGTCAAGGTCAACCCGCAGCATCTGGAGCGGCCGGAAGGCATGGGTGTGACCACCCTCAAGAAACCCGCCCGCCGCATCACATGCCTCACCTGTCACGACGCGGAGCACCAGTTCTGACCTGGCCGCGCCACCCACCGGGCACCGGCAACAGCAGGGTCACCCGGGACGACCGAGCGACCGGAGGCAGCACGTGAACGTCGAGGAACCCGCACGGTCCGAGATGGTGCCGCACCTACGTCTGGACGAGCTGCTCGAACAACTCCAGGCCCAGATCCGCGTGGTCCGCGGCACCCGAGGACGCCTCCAGGGGCTGCTGCAGGCGGTCCTGTCGGTGGGTCGCGAGCTCGATCTCTCCCAGGTGCTGCGCCACATCACCGAGGCCGCGGTGGTTCTGGTCGACGCCGAATACGGCGCACTGGGTGTCATAGGTCCCGATCAGAGCCTCACCCAGTTCCTCACGGTCGGGGTCAGCGAGGCCGAACAGGCACGGATCGGGGTTCTGCCCGCCGGGCACGGGGTACTCGGCGAACTGATCAGGCATCCGGAACCACTGCGGCTGACAGAGCTGTCGCAGCACCCGGCCTCGCACGGTTTCCCTCCGCACCACCCGCCGATGCATTCCTTCCTGGGGGTGCCCGTCAGTGTCCGGGGAGAAGTGTTCGGCAACCTCTATCTCACCGAGAAGCGCGGTGGTGCGCAGTTCGACAGCGAGGACGAAGCCGTCCTGTCGACCCTGGCCGCAGCCGCCGGGGTGGCGATCGACAACGCCCGTCTCTACGCGGAGGCACAGGTCAGAGAACGCTGGATGGCGGCCGGCGCCGAACTCACCCGCGGCCTTCTCTCCGGAACCCCGGAGACGAAGGTGCTGGAGCTGATGCTGACCCGGGCGCAGGACATCACCTCGGCCGACCTTGGCGTCGTCGACCTGGTCACCCCGGGCACGCTGGAACTGCGCGGGGTACTCGCGCTCGGGGAAGGCGCCGCGCTGCACCGTGGCGTGCGGCTGCCGCGCGAGGGGACTCTGAGCGGGGCGGCCCTGGCCGCGGGGCAGCCGATCGTCACCTCTGACGCGGGAAGCGACCCGCGGATCACCTACTGCCCCGAAAGCTGGACGGGGCTGGGACCCGCGGTCGCCGTTCCCATGAGCACCAGTGACGGAGATCGCGGGGTACTCGTCCTCGCCCGCGCCGCGGGGCGCCCGCCCTTCACCCAGGCGGAGATCGAGCCGCTGCCCGGCTTCGCAGGCCAGGCCGCCCTCGCGCTGGAACTCGCCGACAAGCGCAGGGCCGCCGAGCAGGTCAGCCTCTTGGAGGACCGCGACCGCATCGCGCGCGACCTCCACGACCTGGCCATCCAACGGCTGTTCGCCACAGGAATGACACTGCAGAGCGCACACCGCTACGTCGAGCGCCCGGAAGCGACCGAGCGGATTGACCGCGCGGTCGACGACCTCGACACCACCATCAAAATCATCCGCTCCACCATCTTCGGCCTGCGCGCCCACGACAGCACCGCGACCGGCCACGGCCTGCGCGCCCGTGCCTCCAAGACCGCCGAGGAAGCCGTTCCCGCACTGGGGTTCACCCCGTCCCTGCTCATGGAGGGACTGCTCGACACCGACGTCCCGCACACCATGGCGGACGAAGTCGTGGCCGTGCTGAGCGAAGCCCTTTCGAACATCGCCCGCCACGCACACGCCTCGTCCGCGGAGATCTCACTCGTCGTCCGCAAGGAGCGGCTCACCCTGACCATCACCGACGACGGCGTCGGAATCCGTGAAGGCGGACACCGCAGTGGGCTGCGCAATCTCAGCGAGCGCGCGCGGAACCTGGGCGGTGAACTCACCCTGGCCGCACCGCCCAGCGGCGGCACCCTGCTCCGCTGGGCCGTACCGCTGCCCGACCGGCGCTAGCGCGGCCCTGCGGGAATCACTCGTCCTCGTGGGGGCAGCGGAGCGGGCCGGACGCCAGGACCGCCGCCTGGACGAGGCGCTCGCCCCCGAGTTTCGCCGGAAGCCGCGAGATGTGGTTCTTCACGGTCTTCTCCGACAGATAGATACGCCTGCCGATCTGCCGGTCGGTGAGACCCTCACCGACCAGATCCAGCATCTCGCGGTCACGCACGGTCAGAGCGTCCAACTGGCCTGCCTCTGAAGCCGGTTGCCCGGAGGGCGCGCGCAGACTGCTCATCAGCCGTCCGGTGGTCGCCGGGTCCGGCATCGACTTCGCGCCCATGCCTACGTGCAGGGCCACCGCTCGCCGATGCGGTGGCCCACCGGCTCCACTTCTCCCCGGACGCGAAGCCCAGACCGACCGACGAGGAAGCCTGACGCAGCGGTGTCGTCCCATGAACGTGCTGTGCTTCCCGCCCCCTCCCGGCGGGACCAGTGTCAATCGAGGGTGCCCACGTTGAATCAGCAGCTTCTGGCCAAGACCTTCGTCGAGCTGGCCGACAACCTGGTCGCCGACTTCGACCTGATCGATTTCCTGTGCCTGCTCACCGACCGCTGCGTCGGCATGCTCGGCGCGAGCGCCGCCGGTGTACTGCTCGCCGATCGCGACGGCGAACTGCGTGTCATGGCCGCCTCCGACGAACAGGTGCGCCTGCTCGGACTCTTCCAGCTCCAGAGCGACGAAGGCCCCTGCCTGGAAGCCTTCCGCACCGGCACACAGGTGATCGTCCCCGATCTGACCCGGGAGGTCGACCGCTGGCCGCGCTTCGTCACCGCGGCCCACCGCAGCGGATTCGGAGCGGTCCAGGCCCTGCCGATGCGTCTGCGGGAGGAGACCGTCGGGGCCCTGAACCTCTTCCGCACCCCTCCCGGTTCCTTCGACCCGGTCGGCACGCCCATCGCCCAGGCCCTGGCCGACGTGGCGACCATCAGCCTCCTGCAACAACGCACCTCCCACCGCAGCTCGTTACGCAATGAGCAGTTGCAGACGGCGCTGAACAGCCGGGTGCTGATCGAGCAGGCCAAGGGGAAACTCGCCGAACGCCGGGGCGTCGACATGGAGTAGGCGTTCACCGCCCTGCGCGGGTACGCTCGCGCGCACAACCGGCGGCTGACCGAGGTGGCCCGCGCCTTCATCGACGGCTCCGAACCCTTCCCGGCCTGGTGGCCTGACGAAGTGCGGGGCGGGCAGCGTCACCCATTGCGAGCCAGGTACGAGACGGACGGCGGGTCCACCGGTGAGGTGCTCCTCGAACCGCCGGACGGCCCTCGCTGTGAGGTGCAGGTCAACGTCCCGGTCGGAATGGAAGCGGGCGATCTCGCCGCGGGCCGAGGTGAGTGTACGACCAATGCCGCAGCTCGGTTCCGTCTCGGTGAGGCGGCCCAAGTCGCCGGATGCGTGAGCGCATGCACGGCCAACGTCAGGCGCCCATCATGACCAGCTCACCGCACAGCCACCAGAAGGTGGGGGATTCGTAATCAAGCCACAGCGCCCGATTGTCCGAATAGCGCGGATGGTCAACTGGCCTTGGCTGTCATACTGAGCACACCCTTCTCGGTGTCGCCCGAACCAGAGTTCAGCCGCTGCCGACACGGGCTGTCGCGGACATCCGCGATATTTTAGGATTTGGAACACAGGACCCTGTCCTGCTTGCCGGGTACCGGTAAGCCTGCTGACGAGGGTTCAGCCGTCTGGCCCCCAATCCCTGGGCCTGGAAGACAAGCGAACCAGCAGGGAAAACCGGAGTCCGCGTCGTGTGAACGATCCCGCGGACCTCGATCCCTCGTCCTCCGGCCCGTTCGAGTGGGGCGTACTCCCGCACGCCCCACGTGCCGTGAGGATGACTCGGCGCGAGACCTTGCGACCTTGGGGGGACGTGAGTCCTCGCGCAGGCGGCCGTCGCCATCGGTGACGAGAGGGCGACGGCCGCCATTTTCGAGAGCGACCGAGTTGCGTTCGATCCGGCGCAAAGATCAATCAGAGCGCGCCGCGTGGGCCGTTGCCTCGCGGGTCGTTCTCCTCGTACCAGCGCTCTTCTTCTCGTCGGCCCTCCTCGCTCACCGAGTACCTGAACATACCGATGATCATCGCCAGACCGAAGGCGCCGACCACAAGCAGAAGGAGCGCGGAAAGTATCGCGCTGACGATCTGCGTGATAGTTCCCCAAAAGGCATAGGAAAAGGCTGCGACCGTGGCCACCTTGGCGATGAAATGCCAAGGCTGCGGAATGCGGCGGTACGGCTTGGGGAGCCGATTCAAGAAGGTCAGTGTGGCCGACAGCACCTTGTCTTCGGTGTGGTCCGAGTACGGCGACGGTTCCGGCTGGGCGCGGCCCCTCGTTCGGGTCGCCTCGGGGCGGGGGGGCTGCCTGAGACGAGGTGGGTGCGACCCGTTTGACCGTGGCTTGCGTCGGCGTGACGTCATGTACTTCCTTTCCCGGCCTCGCCGGAGGCGTAGCCCCTGACCAGGCACCGGCCCGACGGGACGACCATAGGGAGGACATGGCGGCAATACCTCGGGAAGTCTGATAAGTCCCACTACTTGTTCGAGAACGACTGGGAATGCATATACGCGGCGCAGCCTGCGGGCTCCCTTTTCTCGCTGTGGCGAAATAAGCCATGGCGGTGATGAAAAGCCTGCGACGAGAAATGGTCTGGCCGCTGGGTCCGAACCCGCGTCGGTACCAGGGCTTCGTCGTTCTCGTAGAGCGTCTGGTTTTGTGAGGATCGGGTAGCTCGTCCGTTTGACGTTCGAGTGCCCGGGGAGGTGACGGAGTCAGTCAGGCTGATGGGCCGGTCGGCCCAGCTTCTCGTGGGCCGCGTTGAGGAAGGTGTTCATGGGTCCGCGCAGGTGGTCCCACGCGGCTTCGGGCCGGCCGAGGTCCTCCCACAGGACACGGTTCACCGCGCTCGCGTAGTCCCAGACGAGCTGGTAGAGCTGCGGGCCGATGAGGACCAGGATCATCCGCTCGCAGACCCAGAGGCGCTCGATGAGGGTCCGTTCGGTGGCGAGCCACTCAGGTGTGCGGCCGGAGGACCACTCGGGCGCCTCGTAGAGTTCCTCGGCGAGGCGTACGCCCCTTGCTGCGTGAGCTGGATGAACTCCCGCAGCACCTCAAGCCGTTCGGCGCGGCGGGCCTCGGCCAGCTGCACGGCCTGGCGCTTGTCCTCGGTGCGGGCGGCCTGGCTTGCGGTGGTGAGCTGGGCCGGGTAGGAAATGCCTCCGCAGAGCACGACACCGATCGACGACGCCCAGACCTGATTCACCCGTTCACGTTAGCCGACGGGGCTGCGCCGCTCCCGCCGCCGCCCTCCGCCACAACGCGCGTGACGCCCGCCGCCCTCTCGCGATCCTCGGCCTCGCATGATCACAAAACGGACGTCAGCCGACTACGGCGGAGCCCTGGCGTCAGTACGCCTTCGCCGGCCCGCACGCCTCATGCTCGTCGGGCGACACGGAATGCGGGAGATGGGCGGCAGCTCTGAGCCTGGCCGGCTTCCGGATCCTCGAACTCGGGCTCCGTCGTCGGGCTGCATGGAAAATCCGAAGCTCACCGCGCCGACAATCGGCCGTTCCACCATGAGCGACAGGGGTCTCCTGGCCGTTATGGAGGCCGGTCGGCCTCTGTTGCCGAGTTCATTGAGCGCGCACGATGACCGCACACCCCGGTCGTGCGGGGGCTCGGCTCCCGCGCGGGCCGTGAGGAGGACCCCGGAGGTGGTTGCCGTGAGCACGGTTCCCTGGCGTCGGTCGCGCCGGCGTCCCACGACCGTTGTCACCCTGCCGTGTGCGCAACGCACAGTGGGTGTGGAGGCGGCACTCCGGTTGCCGAACGTGATGATGTTGGTGGTCGAGGACGTGTGTACCGCGCTGTCCCGTGAGGACTGGCGGCGGCGTGAGCCGGCGCGCTGGCGATCCGGGGCCCGGCGGCACTGGCACACAGAGGGAAGGCAGTTGGACGCCAAGGAGACCCGCCTCAGGGACCTGGCCGTGCAGTGCCTGGACGCATCGGACTGACCGGGTCCCGCCGGTTCCGTCCGGCCCGACCCTGTTCAGGCTGTCCTGACCACGCCGCGCGTCAGCCTGCGGCCTCCTCCGAGCCGGTCGGTCTCAGGGCTTCCTCGCGCGTGGCGAGTGGAGTGAACCGGCCTATGAGACCTCCTGCGCGCAGGACCCTCAGGATCATCTGATGGGGGCAGACCAGTAACAGCCAACCGCCCCGCTCCCTGACGCGCCGCTCGGCACGGCACAGCAGTCGCAGCCCATAGGCGTCGAAGAACGAGGTCGGAGTCAGATCGATCACCACGGTTTGCCCGGGAGCGGCTGTCGCGGCGTCCAGGTCGGGCAGGATCTGTTGGGCGGCGGCGATGTCGATCTCGTCGTGGAACTCGATGACGGTGACTCCGCCGACCTGTTGGGTGCGTACATATCCCATGGGCCATGCGCTGTTGCCTTGTTGCACGGCGTTTCCCCCGGTGAGCCCGGCTGCCCGATGTTCCGGGGCCGGGGTGCTTTTTCGCCACCAGGGGCTGGGGCAGCAAACAGACGACCAGCGTATGCCCCATTGGGGCCTCTTGCATGACAAAACGATTCCCTGCAGGCGGAGTTCACCCGGTGGAGCGATTTTCGCCGCATCTGCTTGACATGCGTGTCTCGATCGTTCTATGTGTGCGTGCGCCAAGGGGTGTTGGTCGCGGAGGGGGGGGGGGGGGGGGCGGCGGGGGGGCGGGGGGCGGCCCCCGCGGGGGCGGGGGGTGTGGGTTGTTGGGGGGGCGGCCGCCCGCCCCGCCCCCCCCGCCGGCGCGGCCCGCCGGGCGGGTGCGGCCCGCG
>NZ_JBFAJD010000058.1:0-41959 GCF_040655035.1 Streptomyces sp. NPDC050549 | reverse complement strand
CCCCACCCTCCCATCTACCTATCCCCCACCATTTTGCCAAAAACCCACCACAAATCAACATAAAACCCCACACCCGCCCCACTCCGGGGGGGCTTCGTGTTTCACGTGAAACACGACGCCTCCCCGAGCATCACGGCTAGCGGATCCCCCGCCACCCCTCCGGGTCCACCCCACCCGGCACAGAAGCGCCCTCGTCGTACGGCTGACGGGTGAAGACGAACGATCCGAGGTCGAGGTGGCTGACAGACCCGTCCGGGCGCCGTACGGGCCGTAGGAGCTCTCCGGCGTAGTAACCCTCTAGTCCGGTCCAGGTGCCGTCACCGTTGGCCCGGAAACGTGAGCGGCGGCCCTTGCCCGCCAATGGCTCCAGCGATGCCCTCCCGTCTGCGGTTAGCCGCAGGGCGAACCCATGCGTACCCCAGTACCACTGCCCGGCCAACTCCAGTGCGGCTGCCTCGACTTCGGGCATCGGGCGCCACGGCTCGGGAATCCTCGGTTCGGCCTCGGCGACGATACGGACGAGGTCGGCGCCCAGCGATGACAGCAGCGGTCCGGACGTGCAGTTGGCCAGTACCACCGCCGAGACGTCGTCCTCCAGGCTGATGGTGAGGTTCGCCAGGAAGCCTGGCAGCGATCCGGAGTGTCCGATGAGCAGGCGGCCGTCGCGGTGCTGAATCTGCAGCCCGAGGCCGTAGGCGGCACCGTCCACGACGTCGGCTGCCTCGGCCGGTGCCGCGGGGGTACGCATCTCGCGCACCGACTCCGCGCTCAGGACCCGGTCGTCCCCGTTGGCCAGGAAGACGGCGAACCGCGCCAAGTCATCGGTGGTGGACCAGAGTTGACCGGCCGGCGCCATGAGACCGAGGTCCACGGCGGGTTCCGGAAGCAACGCGTCGGCCCATGGATGCACCGCCCAGCCACCCGCGTGGGGCGCCTGCGGCTGAGCACTCGTGCGATGGAGGCCCAGAGGTTCGAGCACTTCCCGCCGGAGTACGTCCTCCCAAGGCGCACCGCGCAGTTCCTCGACGAGCGCGCCCAACAGCGTGTATCCGGGGTTCGAATAGTGGAACCGGCGGCCGACCGGATGCAGCAGGGGGTGCTCGCCCAGCACATCGCGGAGTTCGGGGCGCAGGGAACCGGGCGTCCGTTCCCACCAGGGCGCGGGTGACTCGGCTGCCAACCCGCTTGTGTGCGCGAGCAGTTGGGCAATGGTGGACTCCCCCGCGCCGGTGCCCGGCAGATGCTTCTCCAGGGGGTCACCGAGATCGAGGAGGCCTCCGTCGCGCAGCCGCAGTACCAGGACGGCGGTGAACGTCTTGGTGATCGAGCCGATCCTGTACTGCACGTTCTCGTCCGGCCCGTGCCCGTCCACCGAGGTCCGCGCACCGTGCCATACCGCCCGCCCGTCCCGCACCACCGAAGCGACCAACGACGGTGCCCGCCCCTCGGCCTGGGCCACGGCGATCCGATGCAGCAACGCCCGGCGGGTAGCGGGAAGCAGGTCGTCCTGAGATGTCGTCATGCCCCCAGTCCATCCGGCGGGACTGCCCTACGTCGAGCACATTTCCCGGGACACGGAACCGGGTCGGCCGCCTAGGGTCGCCCGGTCACGTCTGCGCCATGTCCACGAAGCGCGAGTAGTGGCCCTGGAAGGCGACGGTGATCGTCGCCGTCGGGCCGTTACGGTGCTTGCCCACGATGATGTCGGCCTCGCCGGCGCGCGGCGACTCCTTCTCGTAGGCGTCCTCGCGGTGCAGCAGGATCACCATGTCGGCGTCCTGCTCGATGGAGCCGGACTCACGCAGGTCGGACACCATCGGCTTCTTGTCCGTGCGCTGCTCGGGACCACGGTTGAGCTGTGAGAGCGCGATCACCGGGACCTCCAGCTCCTTCGCCAGGAGCTTGAGGTTTCGGGACATGTCCGAGACCTCCTGCTGACGGCTCTCTTGGCGCTTGGAGCCACCTGCCTGCATGAGCTGCAGATAGTCGATGATCACCAGCTTGATGTCGCTGCGCTGCTTGAGGCGGCGGCACTTCGCACGGATCTCCATCATCGACAGGTTCGGGGAGTCGTCGATGTAGAGCGGCGCGGACGACACCTCGGGCATCCGACGGGCCAGCCGGGTCCAGTCCTCGTCGGTCATGGTGCCGGAACGCATGTGGTGCAGGGCGACGCGCGCCTCGGCTGACAGCAGGCGCATCGCGATCTCGTTGCGCCCCATTTCGAGGGAGAAGATGACGCTTGGCAGGTTGTGCTTGATCGATGCCGCCCGCGCGAAGTCCAGCGCGAGTGTGGACTTGCCCATGGCGGGACGGGCGGCGATGACGATCATCTGGCCCGGGTGCAGACCGTTGGTGAGGGAGTCGAGGTCCGTGAACCCGGTGGGCACACCTGTCATCTCGCCGCTACGTGAGCCGATCGCCTCGATCTCGTCGAGCGCGCCCTCCATGATGTCGCCGAGCGGGAGGTAGTCCTCGCTGGTCCGCTGCTCGGTGACCGCGTAGATCTCGGCCTGGGCCCGGTTGACGATCTCATCGACGTCGTCGTCGGCCGCGTATCCCATCTGCGTGATGCGCGTACCGGCCTCGACCAGGCGGCGCAGTACGGCACGCTCGTGGACGATTTCGGCGTAGTACTCCGCGTTCGCCGCCGTCGGCACGGTCTGAACGAGCGTGTGCAGATACGATGCGCCGCCGACCTTGTTGATCTCTCCGCGCTTGGTGAGTTCGGCCGCGATGGTGATCGGGTCGGCCGGCTCGCCCTTGGCGTAGACGTCGAGGATCGCCTGATAGATCGTCTCGTGCGCGGGCTTGTAGAAGTCATGGCCCTTGAGGACCTCGACGACGTCGGCGATGGCGTCCTTGGACAGGAGCATGCCGCCGAGTACGGACTGCTCGGCATCAAGATCCTGCGGCGGCACACGCTCGAAGGCCGAGCCCGCGCCCTCCCACTCGCCGCCTTCCCGACCGCGGTCGTGCTGTTCATCGCGGCCCCGGCCTCCGTCACCGCGCCGTCGGGAAGCAGGCAGACGATCACTTGGACCGCTCTCGGCCCACGGGTCGTCCAAGGGCTCGGAAATACTCAACCGAGCCACCTCCTCCCGTCCGCCGAGCGGACCTCGCCGTGCCCCTCATTTCTACGGCACGGCACTGACAAATGAGACGCCCAACTCCGGTACGGGCGCGTCGGTTTTGTGATGGTTTTCAAGCCGACGGACGGAGCGGGCGCCGGTCCACCGTAGGCCCGCGGGCACCGTCAGCCAATCTGGTTATCCACAGGCCATGTGGACGACGGCCCGGATGCTGTGGAGAACCCGCCAAAACCTGTGCACGACCCGGTGGACAGCCCTGTGAACAAGACCCGATTCTTCCAAGCACGACCAGCCTGACCTGCCATTTCCCCATCCGCCGGCTGTGCAGAAGAAAAACTTCTCCAGTCGGGCCACGATCGCTTCGAACAGTGCGCGGGAGGACACGAGGCGACATCGGAGGTAAGGGTCACATGACAATTGCATCTCTTACCTGTGGACGATTAGATTAGTGCTCATGACACAGGCTCCCGCGACCACCAAGGCCACCCGACGCCGACACGACCGCGAGATCGTCATGCTGGCCGTTCCGGCCTTCGGCGCACTCGTCGCCGAGCCCCTCTTCGTCATGGCCGACAGCGCGATCGTGGGCCATCTCGGTACGGCACAACTCGCCGGTCTCGGCGTGGCTTCCGCCCTCCTGACGACAGCCGTGAGCGTCTTCGTCTTCCTCGCCTACGCCACCACGGCTGCCGTCGCCCGACGCGTCGGCGCGGGTGATCTCCAAGCCGCCATCCGCCAGGGCATGGACGGCATCTGGCTCGCCCTGTTGATCGGTTCCACCGTCATCGCTGTCGTTCTCCCGGCGGCACCCGCCCTCGTCGGCCTCTTCGGTTCCTCGAACACGGCGGCCCCCTATGCGACGACCTATCTTCGGATCTCCTCCCTCGGCATCCCGGCCATGCTGATAGTGCTCGCCGCCACCGGAGTCCTGCGCGGACTGCAGAACACAAAGACACCGCTGTACGTCGCCATCACCGGCTTCATCGCCAACGGCGTCCTCAACCTGGGACTCGTCTACGGCGCCGACCTCGGCATCGCCGGTTCCGCCTGGGGCACCGTCATCGCCCAGTGGGGAATGGCTGCCGTCTATCTCGTCGTGGTCGTCCGTGGGGCTCGCCGTCACGGCGCCTCGCTCCGCCCCGACTCGACAGGGATCCGAGCCTCTGCGCAAGCGGGTGCACCTCTCCTGGTGCGCACACTCTCCCTGAGAGCGATCCTCCTGATCGCGACGGCGGTCGCCGCCCGCCTCGGGGATGCCGATATCGCCGCCCACCAGATCATCCTGTCGCTGTGGTCTCTGCTGGCCTTCGCACTCGACGCCATCGCCATCGCGGGCCAAGCCATCATCGGCCGCTACCTCGGTGCCGACGATCCACAAGGTGCCCGAGCCGCCTGCCGCCGCATGGTGCAGTGGGGCATCGCCGTCGGAGTGGTGTTCGGCTTCCTGTTGATCGTGTCCCGGCCACTGTTCCTCCCCTTGTTCACCAGCGACTCCACCGTCAAGGACACCGCCCTGCCCGCCCTGATCATGGTGGCGCTCTCGCAGCCGATCTGCGGTGTCGTCTTCGTCCTGGACGGAGTACTGATGGGGGCGGGAGACGGGCCGTATCTCGCAGGAGCGATGTTGGTGACCCTCGCGGTCTTCGCTCCAGTGGCCCTTCTCGTGCCGGCCCTCGGTGCCGGACTGACCGCTCTCTGGGGAGCGATGACCTTGATGATGACGGTGCGCATGCTGACGCTCCTGCTGCGCACCCGCTCGGGCCACTGGGTCGTCACGGGCGCGACCCGCTGACCGTTTCACGTGAAACATCGCGGCAGCCGCGTTTCACGTGAAACATGCGCGCCGTGGCATCGCCCGAACCGATGCGCGCCCTGCGGTCTGCACACCCCGAGACCGATGTCCGGGCCATGGCCTGCCCATCCCGGGCACGGCGGAGGGGCCGCACCCCAACGGGTACGGCCCCTCTCTCAGCTGTGCCGAGCGCAGCGGTCAGGCCGCGATGACCTCGATGTTGACCTTGGCGGCAACCTCGGGGTGCAGACGCACGGACGTCTCGTGGGCGCCCAGGGTCTTGATCGGGGCAGACAGCTCGATACGACGCTTGTCGACCTCGGGGCCACCGGAAGCCTTGATCGCCGAAGCGATGTCGGCCGGGGTGACGGAACCGAAGAGACGACCGGCGTCGCCGGAGCGGACGGCCAGACGAACCTTGACGCCTTCGAGCTGGGCCTTCACAGAGTTGGCCTGCTCGATGGTCTGGATCTCGTGGATCTTGCGAGCACGGCGGATCTGCTCGACGTCCTTCTCGCCACCCTTGGTCCAGCGGATAGCGAACTTCCGCGGAATCAGGTAGTTGCGAGCGTAACCGTCCTTGACGTCGACGACGTCGCCCGCGGCACCGAGGCCGGAGACCTCGTGGGTGAGGATGATCTTCATTGGTCGGTCACCCTTCCCTTATCGCGCGGTGGAGGTGTAGGGCAGCAGCGCCATCTCACGGCTGTTCTTCACGGCCGTGGCGACGTCACGCTGGTGCTGCGTGCAGTTGCCGGTCACGCGGCGGGCACGGATCTTGCCGCGGTCGGAAATGAACTTCCGCAGCATGTTCGTGTCCTTGTAGTCCACGTACTGGACCTTGTCCTTGCAGAATGCGCAGACCTTCTTCTTCGGCTTGCGCACAGGCGGCTTCGCCATGGTGTATCTCCTGTGTGATCAAGAAGTGTGGGTACGACCCACCCTCGGCCCGAAGGCCTAGAAGGGGGGTTCGTCCGAGTAGCCGCCGCCACCGCCGGCACCGCCGGAGTTTCCACCCCAGCCGCCACCGCCGCCGCCCTGGTTGCCACCGGCGGGAGCGCCGGTTGCCCACGGGTCGTCGGCGGGAGCACCGCCGGCCGGCTGCCCGCCGCCGGAGTTTCCACCCCAGCCGCCGCCACCCTGGCCGCCACCACCGCCGCCGCCGAAGCCGCCGCCCTGGCCACCGCGAGCGCCACCGGCGGTCTTGGTGACCTTGGCCGTGGCACTGCGCAGGCTGGCGCCGACTTCTTCGACGTCCAGTTCGTAGACCGTGCGCTTGACGCCCTCACGGTCCTCGTAGGACCGCTGCTTCAACCGGCCCTGCACGATGACGCGCATGCCTCGCTGGAGCGATTCGGCGACGTTCTCCGCCGCCTGACGCCAGACCGAGCAGGTGAGGAAGAGGCTTTCGCCGTCCTTCCACTCGTTCGTCTGGCGGTCGAAGGTGCGGGGAGTGGACGCGACACGGAACTTCGCGACCGCCGCACCAGAAGGGGTGAAGCGCAGCTCGGGGTCGTCGACAAGATTGCCGACGACCGTGATGACGGTCTCGCCTGCCATGGGGGAACCTCTCGGCGGGTTTGCTGCTGGCTGCTTGGTGCTGCTACTCGAATCCCGAGATCGGCTGAGCTAGATGCTCAGTGGGTCTCGGGGCGGAGGACCTTGGTCCGGAGGACCGACTCGTTCAGGTTCATCTGGCGGTCGAGCTCCTTGACGACCGCAGGCTCGGCCTGCAGGTCGATGACCGAGTAGATGCCCTCGGGCTTCTTCTTGATCTCGTACGAGAGACGACGACGGCCCCAGGTGTCGACCTTCTCGACCTTTCCGTTGCCCTCACGGACGACGGAGAGGAAGTTCTCGATCAGGGGGGAGACAGCGCGCTCCTCCAGATCGGGGTCGAGGATGACCATCACCTCGTAGTGACGCATGTGGAACCCACCTCCTTTGGACTCAGCGGCCACGGTCGATCCGTGGCAGGAGGGTTGTGATGCGTAAGCAACAGTGTGTGCCAGTAAAACAGCCGCCACTGACATCGGGTGCCCCTTGCGGAGATTCCGATCCGTGACGACGTGGACAGACACCAGTGCAGAGGGTACAGAGTACCCGCACACCGGCTTCCGGTTGAAATCCGGTGGCGGAGAGCGCCAATCTGTACACATCGGGTGTGTCCGGCGCGACGACGCGCCGCCTTCCGCAGGAGGTGCCACATGGCACAGGCATTGCGACCCAACACCGCCGGTTCCCTTTTCGCCACGGACGGCAAGCCCCATCCGCTCCAGGACACGCTGCTCGCGGTGACCCTGGTGCTCGGGCTGACCGCGTTCGTCACGGGCTTCTTCCACAACCTGCATCTGCTCAGCTCATGGACCGGCCTGGTGGGGATCCTCACCGGCGCGTACGGCCAGTGGATCTCCGAGACGACAAGGGAGCGCTTCGGGCTGATCCTGGGTCTCGGTGCCGCGGGTGTCGGGTTCTTCCTCGGCATGGCGCACGGCGGACTGTTCGGCGGTGTCATCAGCTGACGCTCCGGCACCACGGTCCGAACACCGCGTAAAACACCACGGAACGCCTCGGCGACCTACAGGCCGAGGCGAAGGTTGCATACGCCCAGTCGGGGCGCTCGCAAGGCGCAGTAGGCTTCGGCGCGAGAGCCGGAGCCCCTGTACCCATGGGGACACACCAGCCCGAGGAGCGCCCCGAATGAGCCTGACCCTGAGGACCATCAGCCGAGAGCAGCATCTGGCATTCATCCAGAGCCTGCCGTCGGCTAGCCACATGCAGGTCCCGGCATGGGCTGATGTGAAGGCGGAGTGGCGCTCCGAGAACCTCGGCTGGTTCGACGAGAAGACCGGCGAGCTGGTCGGTGTGGGCCTGGTCCTCTACCGCCAACTCCCCAAGATCAAGCGCTACTTGGCCTATCTGCCCGAGGGCCCGGTCATCAACTGGTTCGCGCCGAATCTGGACGACTGGATCCAGCCGATGCTGGCCCACCTGAAGCAGCAGGGCGCCTTCTCGGTGAAGATGGGCCCGCCGGTTATCATCCGGCGCTGGGAGGCCACTTCCATCAAGGCGGGCATCCAGAACCCGGATGTGAAGCGGCTGCGTGACATCGAGGCCGACTACATCGAACCGCGCGCCTTCGAGGTGGCCGACAAGCTGCGCCGTATGGGCTGGCAGCAGGGCGAGGACGGCGGCGCCGGCTTCGGCGACGTCCAGCCGCGCTACGTCTACCAGGTGCCGCTGGCGAACCGCTCGCTCGAAGAGGTCCACAAGAACTTCAACCAGCTGTGGCGCCGCAACATCAAGAAGGCCGAGAAGGCCGGTGTCGAGGTCGTGCAGGGCGGCTACCACGACCTTGAGGAGTGGCAGCGGCTGTATGAAATCACGGCCGTGCGCGACCACTTCCGGCCCCGCCCGCTGTCGTACTTCCAACGCATGTGGACGGCCCTCAACACCGAGGACCCCAACCGGATGCGTCTGTACTTCGCCCGGCACGACGGGGTGAACCTGTCGGCGGCGACGATGCTCGTGGTCGGCGGACACGTCTGGTACTCCTATGGTGCCTCCGACAACATCGGGCGTGAGGTCCGGCCCTCGAACGCGATGCAGTGGCGGATGCTGCGCGACGCCTACGCGCTCGGCGCCACTGTCTACGACCTGCGCGGCATCTCCGACTCGCTGGACGAGACCGACCACCTCTTCGGTCTGATCCAGTTCAAGGTGGGCACCGGTGGACAGGCCGCCGAGTACCTGGGCGAGTGGGACTTCCCGCTGAACAAGTTGCTCCACAAGGCGCTCGACATCTACATGTCGCGCCGCTGACCTCACGGTCCTCGCTTCGATAACGTCGACAGCCCTCAGCTCTCATACTCCTGATACACCGCAGCCACCAGAAAGGTTCCAGGTCCGGCCATGGCGCTCACGCTCTACGTCGACACTGCGCGCTGGCGGGCGCATCACAAGCACGTGGCCGAGCAGTTCCCGGGGCTCGTCCCGGTCTGCAAGGGCAACGGCTACGGCTTCGGGCACGAGCGGCTGGCGGAGGAGGCGACGCGTCTCGGCGCGGACGTCCTCGCCGTCGGCACGACGTACGAGGCCGCCCGGATCAAGGACTGGTTCGGGGGCGACCTGCTGGTGCTGACGCCCTACCGCCGCGGCGAGGAGCCCGTTCCGCTGCCGGACCGGGTGATCCGCTCGGTGTCGTCCATCGACGGTGTGTACGGCCTCGTGGGCGCCCGTGTGGTCATCGAGGTGATGTCCTCGATGAAGCGGCACGGTGTCAGCGAGCAGGAACTGCCGCAGTTGCACTCGGCCATAGAGAACGTCCGCCTGGAGGGCTTCGCCATCCACCTCCCGCTGGACCGGACCGACGGCTCGGACGCCGTCGAGGAGGTCATCGGCTGGATGGACCGGCTGCGGGCCGCGCGGCTGCCGTTGCACACTATGTTCGTCAGCCACCTCAAGGCCGAGGAACTCGCCCGGCTGCAGCAGCAGTTCCCGCAGACCCGCTTCCGGGCCCGTATCGGCACCCGGCTGTGGCTGGGGGACCACGAGGCCACCGAGTACCGCGGGGCGGTCCTGGACGTCACCCGGGTCTCCAAGGGCGACCGCTTCGGCTACCGGCAGCAGAAGGCCGCCTCCGACGGCTATCTGGTGGTCGTGGCGGGCGGTACGTCGCACGGGGTGGGCCTGGAGGCCCCCAAGGCGCTGCACGGCGTCATGCCGCGCGCCAAGGGCGTCGCCCGCGCCGGCCTTGCCACGGTGAACCGGAACCTTTCTCCGTTCGTCTGGGACGGCAAGCAGCGCTGGTTCGCCGAGCCTCCGCACATGCAGG
The DNA here is from genome assembly GCF_040655035.1 of Streptomyces sp. NPDC050549. Lineage (NCBI taxonomy): Bacteria > Bacillati > Actinomycetota > Actinomycetes > Kitasatosporales > Streptomycetaceae > Streptomyces > Streptomyces sp. NPDC050549. The sequence continues at coordinate 32,241 of NZ_JBFAJD010000058.1, read as the reverse complement.
TCTCGATCCTGTTCGTGCCGGCGGAAGCGGCCGAGCCGAAGGTCGGCGAGGAGCTGGTGGCCCATCTGCGGCACACCACAACCCAGTTCGACCGCATCGTCGATCGCTGAACGTCCCCAAGCTCAGCCGAAAGGCCGTACACGGAACCTCCCGTGTACGGCCTTTCGCGTGGTCTCGCCGGATGCTGTTCGCTCAGAGCGAACGGCCTGTCGGGCCCTCGCTGCCCCACTCCACCTGCGGTCCTTCGAAGGGGGCCGCGTGCCGTCCGGGACGGGCCGCGGCCCCGAACACGAACATGTCCTCCGCCCGGTCGAGCACTCCGCCCGAGGGGTCGTCGTCGCCCGCCAGGCGCACCACGTCCCGTTCCGGCATGAGGATGTCGCGCACGATCACGGCGCACAGGTAGAGCGTGCCCAGGATGTGCAGGCCGATGGCCAAGTGGTAGCCGTCGGTCGGCAGGCCCTTGTGGGCGTTTCCGCTGGTCGTGTAGGCGAGGTACATCCAGATGCCCAGGAAGTACGCCACCTCGCACGCCTGCCAGATCAGGAAGTCCCGCCACTTCGGCCGGGCCAGCACGGCCAGGGGGACCAGCCACAGCACGTACTGCGGGGAGTAGACCTTGTTGGTCACGATGAACGCCGCGACGATCAGGAAGGCCAGTTGGGCGAAGCGCGGCCGACGAGGAGCGGTCATCGTGAGCGCCGCGATACCTCCGCAGCACAGCAGCATCAGCAGCGTGGCGAACGTGTTGACGGTGTCGGTGCTGAGCGGGTCGGTGGACTTCTGGGCCATGATCAGCCAGAAGGACCCGAAGTCGACGCCCCGTTCCTGGCTGAACGTATAGAACTTCGACCAGCCGTCGAAGGCGAAGAGCATCACCGGCAGGTTCACAGCCAGCCAGGCGACGACGGTCCCGCCGAACGCCTTCCCGAAGTCCCGCCATTTGCCCGCGCGCCAGCACAGCAGGAACAAGGGGCCCAGGAGAAAGACGGGATACAGCTTGGCGGCCGTGGCAAGGCCCAACAGGACGCCGAAAGCGAGGGAACGGCCCCGGGACCACATCAGCATCGCCGAGGCCGTCAGAGCGACGGCCAGCAGGTCCCAGTTGATGGTGGCGGTCAGCGCGAAGGCAGGCGCCAGGGCGACCAGCAGTCCGTCCCAGGGGCGCCGGGCGTGCGTGCGGCTGACGCATACGACGATGACGGCGGCGCACACCATCAGCATCCCGGCGTTGACCATCCAGTACCACTGTTCCTGGTGCTGGATGCTGCCGCTGCCCGGTGTGAGCCAGGCGGCCACCTCCATGAACACCCCGGTCAGCACCGGGTATTCGAGGTACTGCATGTCGCCGGGGAGCTTGTCGAAGTACGGGACGAGCCCGTCGGCGAAGCCGCGCCCCTGGTAGAGGTGCGGGATGTCCGAGTAGCAAGCGTGCGTGTACTGCGAACTCGCGCCGAAGAACCAACCGCTGTTGTAGCAGGGCGCCTTCTGGACCAGGCCGAGGGCGAACATACCGATCGCCACCAATGCGATGACCCGTACGGGAGTCCACCAGGACGTCCCGAGGAGGGCGCGCCGGCCGATGGGGCCACCGATCAGTTCGCTACCGGCGGCGGCGACCTGGTCGACCTTGGTCGGCTTTACCGGATCCGGCTTGTGCACGCTCGTGGGCGTCAGTTCTGCACTGGGCATGGGGCACATCCTGCCGTACACACCTAGGAATACGCCGAGGGCCGCCGCAACCCGGTGGGTGCGACGGCCCCTGTTTCACGTGAAACCGTCCACGATGGGTGTTTCACGTGAAACACCCATCGTGGACGGTATGGCGGCTAACCGTTTGCGCCTCCGAAGATGCCCCCGTTGCCGTTGCCGTTATTAGTGCCGGTGGACTCCGTCGCAGTGGCCGTGTCCGTCGGCGTGGACGTCGTGCCTCCGGTGGTGCCGCCGTTGTTACTGCACTGCCAGCTGAACCGGCAGGACTCGGTTGCCGACGGCGTCGAACTCGGCGTCTCGCTCGGCGTCTCGCTCGGCGTCTCACTGGGTGTCTCGCTGGGCGTCACCACGGGCGTCGGACTGGGAGACGGTGCGCCGTCCTCGTTCTGGACCTTGTCAATCTTGGTGGCCTCCGGGAAGCCCGGGTCGGAGGCCCCCTTGAGTGCGGCCTCCATGTACTCGGTCCAGATCGATGTCGGGATGTCACCACCGTGAATGGACGCCACGCCCGCCGTACCGTTCATGGAGAGCAGTTCGGCGTCCTTGGGGTTCTCCCTGAACATCGCGATCGACGTCGAGAGCTGCTGGGTGTAGCCGACGAACCAGGCCGACTTGTTGCTGTCGGTGGTACCGGTCTTGCCGGCCGCCGTGCGGCCCAGAGCCTTCGCGTTCTCCGCCGTACCGTTCTGGATGACGTTCTCCAGGGTGTCCGTGACGTTGTTCGCCACGTTCTCCGGCATCGCCTGCTTCACAGCGGGCTTGTCGAAGCCGGACACCGGCTGTCCGCCTTGCTTGACGGCGGTCACCGAGTACGGGTCCGCCTGCTTGCCAGAGGCTGCGAACGTCGCGTAGGCGTCGGCCATCCGGATCGCGCTGGGTGTCGACGTACCGATGGCGAAGGACGCGTTGAGATCCTTCGCCATACTGGCGTCCAGGATGCCCGCCGACTGGGCGACGGCCTTCACCTTCGTCATCCCGACGTCCATACCGAGCTGCACGTACGGCGTGTTGATGGACTGCTCCATCGCCTTGCGGAGCGTGATGTAGCCCCAGGGATAGTTGCTCTCGTTGTTCTGGTAGAACGTCGAGCCGTCCTTGTTCAGGACGTACGAACCGTCCTGGTTTTCGACCTTGAGGTGATCGTCGCCGTTGTATTTACTCAGCGGCGAGATACCCACGCCATCGGTCTTGTACGTTCCGTACTCCATGGCTGCGGCGAGCACGAACGGCTTCCAGGTCGAGCCCACGGGGACACCCGAAGTGTCGGCGTTGTTGGTGAAGTGGCCGTTCTCGTATCCGTCACCTCCGTAGAGGGCGACGATCGCTCCGTCCTTGGGCCTCACCGACGCCGCGCCGAACTGGACGTACTTGTCCAGACTGCGCTTCTTCGGGTCGATGCGCTCCTTCTGGACCTTCTTCACGGCCGCGCTCAGCTCGTTGACCTTGTCCTTCTCGAAGGTCGTGTAGATCTGGAAGCCACCCTTGTCGAACTCGGTCTGTGAGATGTTCGAGTGGTTCAGGACGTACTTCTTGGCCGTGTCGACCAGGTAGCTGATCTGGCCGGTCATGCCCTTGGTCGCCTTCAGGCCCTGGGGCTCGGGGTACTTCTTTATGGCCGCCTGGTACTCGGCGTCCGTGATGTGCTTGTCGTTGTGCATCTGCTCGAGGATCCAGCTCCAGCGGGCCTCGGAACGTTTGCGGTTGGCGTCGGACGTCGCCGCGGGGTCGATGTTCGTGGCGCCGATCGGGTCGTAGTACGTCGGACCCTTCAACAGTGCCGCCAGGAAGGCGCACTGACTCGGCGTCAGCTTGACCGCGTCCACACCGTAGTAGGTCTGCGCGGCGGCCTGTATGCCGTAGGCGCCACGGCCGTAGTACGAGGTGTTCAGGTAGCCCTGGAGGACCTGCTCCTTGCTGAGCGACGTGCCCACCTTGATGGAGATGAACATCTCCTTGAACTTGCGGCTGACCGTCTGTTCCTGGCTCAGGTAGGTGTTCTTGACGAACTGCTGGGTGATCGTCGAACCACCCTGCGTCTCACCGCCCCGGGCCATGTTGACCAGGGCCCGGGCGATACCCATGGGGTCGACGCCCGAGTCCGTGTAGAAGCTCTTGTTCTCGGCCGAGATCACCGACCACTGCATGGCCTTCGGGATGTCGGCGATGGTGATGTTCTGACGGTTGGCGCCGGTGCCCGTGGCGACCATCTGGCTGCCGTCGGACCAGTAGTAGACGTTGTTCTGCGACTTGGCCGCAGTGTTCTCGCTGGGGATGCTGACCATCGCGTAGCCGACACCCACCGCGGCCACGATGCTGCCGAAGAACAACAGGCACAGCGTGGAGACAAGCCGCCAGGAAGGCACCCAGCGGCGCCATCCGTACTTGTCGAAGCGCGGATAGTCGATGAACCTCTTCTTGCCGGGCGCGGGACCGCGTCCTCTGCCCCGGCCGGGCCCGTTCGGGCCACCGGGACCACGCCCTGCCGGCTCGGCCCCTCTACGACGGCCGCCGCCTCTCTGCGCGGCCCGACGGGCTTCGGCACGGCTGCCGTACTGGCGGTCGTCACCCCCCGAATCGGCGGAGTTCGACCCATAGGAATCGGATGGAGACCCGGTGGTGGCGCCTCGCGGTGCCGCGCGGCGGCCGGAGGTCGGTCCGGACTGGCCGCGTCGGTCCGCGGCACGTCCGCCTCCCTGCGGCTGCGGCGGTTTGCGACGGTGCTCGCTCATCGAACGATTACTCCTCGGGCAGGCGCACCCGTGCGCGCCTGGAAACGGCGGCTGGTTTCCGGTCCCCCCGAAGTACGGATGTGGTCGGTTCTGCATTCATCCGTACCGCACCGGGGACGTTGACGCCCCCACGCGTCACTTGGTTCCCGGTGGTGTGCATGCCGCACAGACTACGCACCGTCAAAACCTGCTTAGCCCCGAAGTTCACCCCAAATCAGGCAACTTGCTTCCAACGAATCAGTGATGTGACGCCGCTCACCATCTCCCCACTTGTCGCATCCGGAAGGCCGTTCTATCGTCTGGATGTATCGAGTCGATACATCAGCTCGGCATAAAGACCGTCACGGTCGGACCGCGGACAGAGAGGAGGCGACGATGAGCCGACGTTCCGGCATCCTCGAGTTCGCCATCCTCGGGCTGCTCCGCGAATCCCCGATGCACGGCTATGAGCTGCGCAAACGACTCAATACGTCACTGGGTGTGTTCCGTGCGTTCAGCTACGGGACGCTCTATCCCTGCCTCAAGACGCTGGTCGCCAACGGCTGGTTGATCGAGGAGGCGGGGAACACTCCTGAGGACGCCCTCACGGCCACACTCGCGGGGCGTCGCGCCAAAATCGTCTACCGGTTGACGGCTGAAGGTAAGGAGCACTTCGAGGAGCTGCTCTCGCAGACGGGGCCCGACGCGTACGAGGACGAACATTTCGCCGCTCGTTTCGCCTTCTTCGGGCAGACGTCACGCGACGTACGCATGCGCGTCCTGGAGGGTCGCCGCAGCCGGCTGGAGGAGCGTCTGGAGAAGATGCGTGCCTCCCTGGCGCGGACCCGGGAGCGCCTCGACGACTACACCCTTGAGCTCCAGCGCCACGGAATGGAGTCCGTGGAGCGCGAAGTGCGCTGGCTGAACGAGCTCATCGAGAGCGAGCGGGCCGGACGTGACCTGAAGGGTCCCGTTCCGGACGGCACCGCTCAGCAGGACAGCACATCCGGGGAGTCGGGCGGCCTGCCCCGGCTCGGGGGTGCCACCCCCGGGCCGGATCCGTCCGACGAAACCACCACATGAGGTCCAGTCAGGGCCTCACCTCGCACACACAGGGAGCAACCGGAATGGGTTCGGTTCGCGTAGCCATCGTCGGCGTGGGCAACTGCGCCGCCTCACTGGTACAGGGCGTCGAGTACTACAAGGACGCCGATCCGGCGGCCAAGGTGCCAGGCCTGATGCACGTCCAGTTCGGCGACTACCACGTCGGTGACGTCGAGTTCGTCGCCGCGTTCGACGTCGACGCGAAGAAGGTCGGCCTCGACCTCGCCGACGCCATCGGTGCCAGCGAGAACAACACCATCAAGATCTGCGACGTCCCGAACAAGGGCGTCACGGTCCAGCGCGGCCACACCCTCGACGGCCTGGGCAAGTACTACCGCATGACGATCGAGGAGTCCGACGAGACCCCGGTCGACGTGGTCCAGGTCCTCAAGGACAAGCAGGTGGACGTCCTCATCTGCTATCTGCCCGTCGGCTCCGAGGACGCGGCGAAGTTCTACGCCCAGTGCGCCATCGACGCCAAGGTCGCCTTCGTCAACGCCCTCCCGGTCTTCATCGCCGGCACCAAGGAGTGGGCGGACAAGTTCACCGAGGCCGGTGTCCCGATCGTCGGCGACGACATCAAGTCGCAGGTCGGCGCCACCATCACGCACCGTGTGATGGCGAAGCTGTTCGAGGACCGCGGTGTCCGTCTTGAGCGCACGATGCAGCTCAACGTCGGCGGCAACATGGACTTCAAGAACATGCTGGAGCGCGACCGCCTCGAGTCCAAGAAGATCTCGAAGACCCAGGCCGTCACCTCGCAGATCCCGGACCGCGACCTGGGCGAGAAGAACGTCCACATCGGCCCGTCGGACTACGTCCAGTGGCTCGACGACCGCAAGTGGGCCTACGTCCGCCTCGAAGGCCGTGCCTTCGGCGACGTCCCGTTGAACCTGGAATACAAGCTGGAGGTCTGGGACTCTCCGAACTCTGCTGGTGTCATCATCGACGCCCTGCGCGCCGCGAAGATCGCCAAGGACCGCGGCATCGGCGGCCCGATCCTCTCCGCGTCGAGCTACTTCATGAAGTCCCCGCCGGTCCAGTACTTCGACGACGAGGCCTACGCCAACGTCGAGAAGTTCATCAAGGGCGAGGTCGAGCGCTAGGACCCGCCGGTTCGGTCGTCGAGGGTCCCCAGGGCATTCCGCCCGGGGACCCTCCTCGTATGTGAGGCTGTGCCCATGGCCGTCGTCCGTGACCTGCGCGTCCTTCTGCGCTTCCAGGGCTTCCGCCGCCTGCTCGCCGTACGACTCCTCTCCCAGGGCGCCGACGGCGTCTACCAGGTCGCACTCGCCGCCTACGTCGTGTTCTCCCCGGAGAAACAGACCTCGGCCGGCGCGATCGCCTCCGCGATGGCGGTCCTGCTCCTCCCGTACTCCCTCATCGGCCCCTTCGCCGGCGTCCTCCTGGATCGCTGGCGCCGCCGCCAGGTCTTCCTCTACGGCAATCTGCTGCGCGCCCTGCTGGCCGCGGCCAGCGCCGTCCTGATGGTGAGTCATGTCCCGGACTGGCTCTTCTACGTCTCCGCGCTGTGCGTCACCGCCGTCAACCGCTTCGTCCTCGCCGGCCTGTCCGCCGCGCTCCCTCGCGTGGTCGACGACGAACGGCTCGTCCTCGCCAACTCCCTTGCCCCCACGGCCGGAACACTCGCGGCGACCGCGGGCGGCGGCCTCGCCTTCGTCGTCCGGCTACTGGTCGCGGACACCGACGCCACCGTGGTCCTGCTGGGTGCCGCCCTGTATCTGTGCGCGGCCCTCACGTCATTGCGCATGGCCCCCGAACTCCTCGGCCCCGACCTCGCGTTGACCCGACCCCACCTGGCAACGGCCCTCGTCGGCACTGCCCGGGACCTGCGCGCGGCGCTACAGCATCTCGCCGCGCCACAGCGCCGGATGGCGGTCCGGGCCCTCCTCGCGATGACACTGATGCGCTTCTGCTACGGCGCCCTGACGGTCCTGGTGCTGATGCTCTGCCGGTACGCCCTGTCGTCAACCCCGGACGACGGACTGCGGCTCCTGGGGCTGGCGTTGGGGGTCTCCGGCGCCGGTTTCTTCGTGGCGGCCGTCGTGACACCCTGGGCCGCCGGACGCCTGGGCCCCGGCCGCTGGATCGCCGTGTGCGCCGCGGCCGCCGCGGTCCTGGAACCGGCCCTCGGCCTCCCGTTCACCACCGCCCCGATGCTGGCAGCGGCCTTCGTCCTGGGCCTGACCACACAGGGCGCGAAGATCGCCACGGACACGATCGTGCAGTTCTCGGTCGACGACGGCTTCCGCGGCCGGATCTTCTCCGTCTACGACGTCCTGTTCAATGTCGCCTTCGTCGGCGCGGCGGCGATGGCCGCCCTGGTGCTGCCGCCGGATGGCCGCTCGGTGACGCTGGTGGTCACAGTCGCCGTTATCTACTCGACGGTTGCTGCGGCTATGGCCCACTTTGAGCGCCGGAAAGTGTCACATCACTGACACGGAGTCGGTCCGGGTCACAGCGGTGTCAGTGGGTGCCGGTAACTTACGTGCGTCTTACTTCGCACCATGCCGCGTGCCATGCCGCGTCATGCGCCCACGTTCCAGGGGGGACCCCGATGACAACTCCGCCGCCTCAGAGCCCGAACCCATACGCCCAGGGCCAGCAGCCCTACGGCCAGCCCCAGGCGCAAGCTCCGTACCCGCCGCAGGGCCAGGCCCCGTATCCGCCCCAGGGCGGCTACCCGCAGCAGCCGGGCCAGCCCGGGTTCCCGCCGCAGGGCGCGGCTCCGTTCGCCCCGGTCCCGCCGCAGCCCAGGCGCCGCTTCAGCCCCAAGCTGATCCGGCTCGCCATCATCATCGTGATCGGTATCGGCGCAGCCATCTACGGCGTCATATCGAGCCAGAACGACCCCGACACCGCCAAGGTCGGCGACTGCATGCACCGCGGCAGCACCAGCGACACCAACCCGGACCTCAAGGTCGTGAAGTGCAGCGACGCAAAGGCCCAGTACGAGGTGCTGGCCAAGATCAGCGGAAACTACTCCGAGGCTGAGGCGCAGACCAAGTGCACGGCGGCCGCGAAGGACTTCCAGTACTCGTACACCGAGAGCGGTGACGGCAGCGACTTCCTGCTCTGCCTGAAGGACTACAAGAAGTAAGGCAGTTACAGCGCGGGGCGGTGTCTCATGTTTCACGTGAAACACCGCCCCTGATGCTGTCCGGGGTCATGTTTCACGTGAAACATGACCCCGTTTCACGACCTCAGCTCCCGGAGGCCCACCACTCCTTGAGCGCGGCCACCGCCGCCTCATGCTCCATCGGCCCGTTCTCCAGCCGCAGTTCCAGCAGGAACTTGTAGGCCCGACCGATGACCGGCCCCGGCGTCACGCCCAGGATCTCCATGATCTGGTTGCCATCGAGGTCGGGACGGATCGAGTCCAGCTCCTCCTGCTCCTGAAGCTGCGCGATACGTTCTTCCAGCCCGTCATACGCACGGGACAGCGCGGCAGCCCTGCGTTTGTTCCGCGTGGTGCAGTCCGAGCGGGTCAGCTTGTGGAGTCGCTCCAGGAGCGGGCCGGCGTCGCGGACATAGCGCCGGACTGCCGAGTCGGTCCACTCGCCGGTTCCGTAGCCGTGGAAACGCAGGTGGAGTTCGACGAGACGCGAGACGTCCTTCACCAGCTCGTTGGAATACTTGAGCGCCAGCATGCGCTTCTTGGTCATCTTCGCGCCGACCACCTCGTGGTGATGGAAGGAGACCCGGCCGTCGTCCTCGAAGCGGCGGGTGCGCGGCTTGCCGATGTCGTGCAGCAGGGCGGCCAGCCGAAGGGTCAGGTCGGGACCGTTCTCCTCCAGTTCGATCGCCTGCTCCAACACGATCAGCGTGTGTTCGTAGACGTCCTTGTGCCGGTGGTGCTCGTCGCTCTCCAGGCGCAGGGCGGGCAGCTCGGGCAGGACATGATCGGCGAGACCGGTGTCGACGAGCAGCGCCAGGCCCTTGCGGGGGTGCGTGGAGAGGATCAGCTTGTTCAGCTCGTCCCTTACCCGCTCGGCCGAGACGATCTCGATCCGCCCGGACATCTCCTTCATCGCCGTGACGACCTCGGGAGCGACCTCGAAGTCGAGCTGCGCGGCGAAGCGGGCCGCTCGCATCATCCGAAGGGGATCGTCCGAGAAGGACGCCTCGGGAGTACCCGGGGTACGCAGCACCCGGGCGGCGAGGTCGCCGAGACCGCCGTGCGGGTCGATGAACTCCTTCTCCGGGAGCGCGACCGCCATCGCGTTCACCGTGAAGTCGCGCCGGACAAGGTCCTCCTCGATGGAGTCGCCGTACGACACCTCGGGCTTGCGCGAGGTCCGGTCGTACGCCTCCGACCGATAGGTGGTCACCTCGATCTGGAAGCTCCGGTCGACGTCTCCGACGCGGGCGTCCTTCTGCACCCCCACCGTTCCGAAGGCGATCCCGACCTCCCACACGGCGTCCGCCCAAGGCCGGACAATCTTCAGCACATCCTCGGGTCGTGCGTCCGTCGTGAAGTCCAGGTCGTTGCCGAGCCGGCCGAGCAGCGCGTCGCGTACCGAGCCGCCGACCAGGGCGAGGGAGAACCCGGCCTCCTGGAAGCGGCGGGCGAGGTCGTCGGCGACGGGAGCCACCCGCAGCAGTTCGCTCACCGCGCGATGCTGCACCTGGCTCAGGGCACTGAGGTTGTCTTCGTTGGCGTTCGGCACAAGAAAAAAGGGTACGTGGCCCGGGCGACCCCGAGCGCCTCCATTAAACGTCTACAGACACGTCCGTCGATATCAGCGCAAGCCGAGCTTTTGCGACTTACTGGATTACTCATCCCTATACCGCATATACGGGGCGCACCGATATCGATCTGCGATCTTGTGGAGCAGTCCGCGGCACTTCCCCTCAGCGCGCATCGTTACCATGCGTGGACGCACATTGCGACGACCACTGACGACGACGAGGGACGGGCGAGCGCGTGGCCGAGGCGGCAGACTTCCAGGGGACGTGTCCCTCACCTGCCCGCCGGTGGCTGCGGCGCACCGGCGCACTGCTCGCCGGGGCGCCTCTGCTGGCCGGCCTCCTCCAGATGTCCGTCGCCGCGCCCGCCGGTGCGGCCGAACAGACCTCCGCGCGGGCCGCCTCCGGCTCGCAGACGGTGTCCGTCTCCGTGGACACGCTCACCCCCAGTGTCCCCACGGACGGGGACACGGTGACGGTCTCCGGGACGGTGACCAACAACGGCAAGCAGGCGGTCACCGATGCCCACGTGGGCCTGCGTCCGGGACAGGCGCTGAGCACCCGCTCGGCGATCGACAGCGTCGCTCAGCGCACCGACTTCGTCCAGGGTGTCGACGGCTCGGAGATCGACGACAAGTACTCGCAGAAGTTCTCCAAGCTCACTCCGGGCGTCGCCGAGCCTTTCAGCCTCTCCGTGCCAGTCGACAAGCTGGACCTCGGCGAAGACGGCGTCTACCCGCTCGGTGTATCGCTCTCCGGCCAGACTTCAGCCCAGCCGTGGGACCAGGTGCTGGGCATCCAGCGGACGTTCCTGCCGTGGCAGCCCGACGACGCGGACACGAAGACGAAGACGACGTTTCTGTGGCCGCTCGTCTCCGACGTCCACATGACGGCACAGACGGGTTCCAACGAACAGCAGACGCCGGTCTTCCTCAACGACGACCTCGCCAAGGAGATCGCCCCGGGCGGCCGACTCGACCAGATGCTCTCTCTGGGCAAGGACCTCGACGTCACTTGGGTGATCGACCCTGACCTGCTGGCCTCCGTCGACGCGATGACGCGCAGCTACAAGATCCAGGGCGCCGGCAACACCACCACGACCGGCACCCACCAGGCGGTCGCCAAGGCGTGGCTGGCCCAGCTGCAGTCGGCGGTGGCGGACAAGGAGGTCGTCGCCCTTCCCTTCGCCGACCCGGACCTGGCGTCCCTCGCCCACAACGGCACCAGCGTCACCGGCTCGCTGAGCCACCTCAAGGACGCCACGGACGTCGCCGCGACCACCGTGGAAACGGTGCTCCACGTGACACCGACCACCGACTTCGCGTGGCCGGTGAGTGGCGCCGTGGACCCGTCGATCATCAAGGTCGCCACCTCGGCCGGCGCCGACAAGGTGATCGCCCGCAGCGACAGCCTCCAGGAGACCGGCGGCCTGCCGTACACGCCCTCCGCTGCCCGCCCCATCGGTGGCGGTACGACGGCGGTGGTCGCCGACGCGCGCCTCTCCACGGCGTTCGAGGGCGATCTGACGAAGGCCGGGGCGGCCACGCTCGCCGAGCAGCAGTTCCTGGCCCAGAGCCTGGCGCTGGACCTGCAGACGGACAAGCAGCGCAGCATCGTCGTCGCGCCGCAGCGCATGCCGACCGCGAGCCAGGCCCAGGCGATGGCCGAGGCACTGACGGCCCTTCAGGGCAGCACCTGGACCGAGTCCCAGGATCTCGCGGCGGCGGCCAAGGCCAAGCCGGACCCGGGTGCCACCACGAAGATCCCGTCGTCCTCCAGGTACCCCTCCTCGCTGCGCAAGCAGGAGCTGCCGAGGTCGGCCTTCGAGGAGATCGCGACGACTCAGGACAAGCTCGACAACTTCCAGGTGATCCTCAGCAACGAGGCCCGCGTGGTGACCCCCTTCGGGCGGGCCATGAACCGCGAGATGTCCACGTCGTGGCGCGGCCGAGCAGGAGAGGCGGAGAACTTCCGCCAGGGCGTGCTGAGTTATCTCGACGACCTCACCGAACAGGTCAAACTGATCGACAAGTCAGAGACCAAGCTCTCGGGCCGCAGCGCCACGATCCCCGTGACCGTGCAGAACAACCTGGTGCAGGGCGTCGACCACCTGATCCTGCGCCTCACCTCGACGAACCCCACGCGCCTCAAGATCGGCGGCAAGGCCTACACGGAGCAGCGGGTCACGGTCAACGGCGGGCACAGCCAGTCGGTGAAGTTCACCACGACGGCCAACGCCAACGGCAAGGTGGGCGTGGTCGCTCAGCTGTACACGGAGGACGGCCAGGAGTACGGGCAGGCCGTCAACTTCGACGTGAAGGTCACCGAGGTCACCGCCACGGTGATGCTGGTCATCGGCGGCGGTGTCCTGCTGCTCGTCCTGGCCGGCTTCCGGATGTACACGCACCGCAAGCGCGCCGCCGCCCGTCAGGCCGAGGAGGAGGGTCCCGACGGGCCCGACGACGCGGCGGGCGAAGCACCCGGGGGCCCGGAGAACCCAGAGGGCCCGCAGGACCGTCTCCAGGAGGAGTCCGGCACCCCGTCCCGGGCAGACGACCCTGAGCACCCGAGTGACCCGACACCGGACACCGCACCGGAAAGCGCCGACCCGTCCGGCACGGGTGAGAGAGTGGACCGTTGAGCGATGTCGTGGCCGGTGGGCCCGGGGACGATGAGGTGGGGTAACCATGAACGCGCCGTACGAGGGTGACCGCGGTCAGGGCGCGGGCAGCTCGGGCTACCCCGAGGGTCCGCCGCCCGAACACGGCCAGGTGCCGCCGCAGCCCCCTGCGGACATGTACCTCCAGGACGCCTACGACCAGGACCCCTACCGGGCGCAGGACCTCTCCGCCCAGGACCCGGTCGCCGAGGCGCTCTACGACCGCGCCGCCCACCCCCCGCCGCCGCCGGGCACGTACCAGCCGCAGCCCCCGCTCTACGCCCAGCCGCCCCAGTCCCCGTACGCCCCCGATCCCCGTGTGTGGGCGCAGACCCCGGCGCCCGAGCCGGAGGGCCCGACCCAGTACCTGCCGTACGGCGACGACGCCCGGACGACCCAGTTCGTGGGCGTGGACGACCTGGTGACCGGGGCCGGCGAGGAGTACCACGAGCCGGATGCCTTCGCTCATCTCTTCCGGGACCAGGGACAAGGCCAGGGCGGCGGACGCCCGCCGATGGACTCCCCGGCGGTCCCGGGCCCGTCCCCGGCACCACCCTCGGGTCACGGTCCCACCACGCCGCCCCCGGCACCGGTGTCCGACGCCACGATGCAGCTCACTCCTACGGCACCTGCAGCGGCGCCTGCGGCCGCGAAGGGCGGTCGGGCCACGGGGCTGTTGAAGTCGAGTGCCGTGATGGCGGCGGGCACGATGGTCTCCCGCCTGACGGGCTTCGTCCGTTCCGCGCTGATCGTCTCGGCATTGGGCCTCGGCCTGCTCGGTGACTCTTTCCAGGTCGCCTACCAGTTGCCGACCATGATCTACATCTTGACTGTCGGCGGTGGCCTCAACTCGGTCTTCGTGCCGCAGTTGGTGCGCGCCATGAAAGACGACGAGGACGGCGGTGAGGCCTTCGCCAACCGCCTGCTGACCCTTGTCGTGGTGGCCCTCGGTGGCCTCACCATCCTCGCGATGTTCGCGGCGCCGCTCCTGGTGCGCATGCTCTCGACATCGGTCGCCAACGACCCCGCCGCGAGCGAAGTCGCCGTCACCTTCACCCGCTACTTCCTGCCCTCGATCTTCTTCATGGGCATCCACGTGGTGATGGGCCAGATCCTCAACGCCCGCGGCAGGTTCGGCGCGATGATGTGGACCCCGGTCCTGAACAACATCGTCATCATCGTGACGCTGGGCATGTTCATCTGGGTCTACGGCACCGCCGGCAGCTCCGGCATGACCGCCGGGAACATCCCGGCGGAGGGCCAACGCCTCCTGGGAATCGGAGTTCTCCTCGGGCTCGTCGTACAGGCCCTGGCGATGATCCCGTATCTGCGGGAGACGGGATTCCGCCTGCGACTGCGTTTCGACTGGAAGGGCCACGGCCTCGGCAAGGCCGCGATGCTCGCCAAGTGGACAGTCCTGTTCGTCCTCGCCAACCAGGCGGGCGCCATGGTCGTCACCCAGTTGTCCACAGCCTCCGGCAAGGACTCCGGCGTCCTGGGCACAGGCTTTGCCGCCTACGCCAACGCCCAGCTGATCTGGGGTCTGCCGCAGGCCATCATCACCGTCTCCCTGATGGCCGCCCTGTTGCCCCGTATCTCGCGTTCTGCAGCCGAGGGCGACAGTGGAGCCGTCCGCGACGACATCTCCCAGGGCCTCCGTACGACCGCCGTCGCGATCGTGCCCATCGCCTTCGGGCTCCTCGCCTTGGGCATCCCGATGTGCACCCTGATCTTCGGCTCCTCCGGCACCAGTTCGGCCACGAACATGGGGTTCATGCTGATGGCCTTCGCCCTCGGCCTGATCCCGTACTCGGTGCAGTACGTCGTCCTGCGTGCCTTCTACGCCTACGAGGACACCCGGACGCCCTTCTACAACACCGTCATCGTCGCCGCGGTCAACGCGGGTGCCTCGGCGGTCTGCTACTTCGTGCTCCCGGCCCGCTGGGCCGTGGTCGGCATGGCGGCCTCGTACGGCCTCGCGTACGCGATCGGTGTCGGCGTTGCCTGGAACCGGCTGGGCAAGCGGCTGGACGGCGACCTGGACGGCGCCCGGGTGCTGCGGACGTACGCTCGGCTCTGTATCGCCTCCGTGCCGGCCGCACTGCTCAGTGGTGCGGCCTGCTACGGGATCGGACATACGCTCGGCCAGGGGGTCGTCGGCTCGTTCGCCGCCCTTCTGGTGGGCGGTGCCGTACTGCTCGGAATCTTCTACGTCGCCGCCCGGCGCATGCGCATCGAGGAGCTCAACTCCCTCGTCGGCATGGTGCGCGGGCGCTTGGGGCGCTGAGGCGGGGGCACACGCACAACCATCGTCCGCCGCTGTGTGTCGTGCATAGCGGCAGACTGTGGGCACAATTGGTTTCGGCGTCGGACAGCGTGCAACGGATGGGGAGGCAGGAGCGGCGGTGGCGGAACGGAGCACGGCTGCCGTCGACGTGGCAGACAACAGCGGCGACGAGCCGCTGACCGCCAAGGCGGACCAGTCCACGGCCGACGGGGTGGCCCAGAACCCGGAGCGGGACACGGACAACGACGAGGCACAGGGGAGTGGCGGGATCGAGGAAACCGGGAAGGCCTCACCTCCCGAACTGCACAGCGGACACAAGCTCGCCAGACGCTATCGCCTCGAAGAGTGCGTCACCCGTCTGGACGGCTTCAGCAGTTGGCGCGCGGTGGACGAGAAGCTCCGCCGTGCCGTCGGTGTGCACATCCTGCCCGCGGACCATGCGCGGGCCCGCTCGGTGCTGGCCGCGGCCCGTTCCTCGGCACTGCTGGGTGATCCCCGTTTCGTCCAGGTCCTGGACGCCGTGGAGGAGAACGACCTCGTCTACGTCGTGCACGAATGGCTGCCCGACGCCACGGAACTGACGGCACTTCTGGCGCCCGCCCCGCTGGAGGCGCATGACACCTACCAGATGGTGAGTCAGATCGCCTCCGCGATGGCAGCCGCCCACCGCGAGGGCCTCGCCCATCTGCGCCTGAACCCGAACGCGGTGCTGCGCACCTCGTCCGGTCAGTGGCGCATCCGGGGCCTTGCCGTCAACGCCGCGCTGCGCGGCATCAGTTCGGACACCCCTCAGCGCACGGACACCGAGGCGATCGGCGCCCTGCTGTACGCCGCTCTCACCCAGCGCTGGCCGTACGAGAGCGACGCCTACGGCCTGTCCGGGCTGCCCAAGGGCGTCGGTCTCATCGCCCCCGACCAGGTGCGCGCAGGTGTCCACCGAGGCCTCTCGGAACTCGCCATGCGGGCGCTCGCCAACGACGGTGCCACGGCCTCCCGGCACGAAGCGGCGTGCACCACTCCGGAGGAGCTGGTGAAGGCGATCGGCGAGATGCCCCGCATCCGCCCGCCGGAGCCCGCGTTCACCGCGCCTCCCGAGTACCAGCGCACGACCTACCAACAAGGCTCGTACGGCCGCCCCGCGCCGCGTCCCGGGGCCACTCAGGCAGTGCCGACCCCGCCGCCCCCGCTGCAGAGCCGCACCGGCAAGGTACTCAAGTGGGCCGTGTCCGCGCTGCTGATCGCCGCGCTGGGTCTGGGCAGTTGGCAGCTCGCGGACGCTCTGATGGATCAGGGCAACAAGTCCGACGACACGAAGCAGACGCAGCCGACGGACGGGAACGACAAGAGCGGCGACAAGACCAAGCCGGTCAAGACGCTCTCCATCCAGGCCGCCCAGGAGTTCGTAGCAAAGGGCGACGCCCAGCACCCCAACGACGTCGGCAAGACGTACGACGGCGATCCGTCGACGTACTGGCGGACCTCCAGCTTCATAGGGGGCCCGGTGCTCGCGCCGTACAAGCCGGGCGTGGGCATCGTCTACGACCTCGGTTCGGCGCAGAGCGTCTCCACGGCGACCATAGGGCTCTACTACCGCGGCGATCACACGACGGTGAAGCTGTACGCGGCCGGCTCGCTGTCGCCCTCCTCCCTGGACTCCATGACGCAGATCGGCAGCGTGACGACGACGGGGACCAGTGCGACGGTGAAGGTCACCAAGCAGGTGAAGACCCGGTACGTTCTTGTCTGGCTCACCGCTCTGCCCCACGCGGCGAGCGACCGATACAGCGATGCCGGCTACAAGCAGGCCATCACCGACGTGAAGTTCACGGGCTGACGTCTCACCGGAGGGGGAGGGGATCCGATGGCGGAAGGCGCCGGGCACGACGGCATGAGCGATCAGGATCTGCTCGCCCGTCATGTCGAAGGCGACCCGGACGCCTTCGGTGAGCTCGTACGGCGTCACCGGGACCGTCTCTGGGCCGTGGCCCTCCGCACGCTGGGCGACCGCGAGGAGGCCGCTGACGCGGTCCAGGACGCCCTGGTCTCCGCCTACCGGGCCGCCCACACCTTCCGCGGCCAATCGGCCGTCACGACCTGGCTGCACCGGATCACCGTGAACGCCTGCCTGGACCGTGCACGCAAAGCCGCCTCCAGGAAAACGTCTCCGGTCGACGACACCGAGCGCCTCGAACAGCTCCTGGAACCGCACGAGTCGGCCGCTGCCCCCGCAGAGCGCAACGACCTGCACCGCCAACTGCTGGAAGCCCTCGGTACCCTCCCGACAGACCAGCGCGCCGCCCTCGTCCTCGTGGACATGCAGGGCTACCCGGTCGCCGAGGCCGCCCGCATGCTCGATGTGCCGACGGGCACGGTGAAGAGCCGCTGCGCACGCGGAAGAGCCAGGCTGCTTCCGCTCCTCACGCATCTGCGGCCGGAAAGAGCCGCTGACGACGAGGAACCGGGTGCACGACGGAACCGGGCGCAGGGGACATCCGTCCCACCGGCAGCGGGACCACGCGAATCGTCGGGTCCCAAGGATGCAGGGCCGAGCGATTCAGCTGCGGTGAAGGGCGGAGGTGGGCGAGCGTGACATCCACGGACATGGCCGGGCACCCGGACGTCGCGGAGATCTCCGACCTCACCGAGGGCCTCCTCCCGCCGTCCAGGACGACCGAGGTACGACAGCATCTGGACGAGTGCGAGCTCTGTGCGGATGTCTTTGACTCGCTGGAGGAGATCCGAGGGCTGCTGGGCACACTGCCCGGCCCACCGCGGATGCCGACCGAGATCGCGAGCCGTATCGACGCGGCCCTCGCCGCGGAGGCCCTGCTGGGTGCCACCACCCCCGAGACCTTGGCCGCGCCGACCTTGGTGAGCGCATCCCGATCCGTGTCCGGCGAGGACACCGCGACGCATGTTTCACGTGAAACATCGCCTTCGGCGGACCGCCCGTCAGGACGTGCGCATGCGGCAACCGGTCCCGGACGCAAGGACCGTAGTCGCGGCGGTCGCCGCGGGAGGATCGTCCTGGGAGCCGTGTTCACGGCAGCCGTCCTCGGAGCCGGCTCTCTGTTCCTCCAGTCGCTCGGGGACCACAAGACGTCCGACGCGGCTCATGGGAACCCGACCAACGCCGCAGACACGTTCTCAAAGGGAAAGTTGGAGAGCGAGGTCGCGGATCTTCTCTCCGCTAAGACCGCCACGAGTCGGGGTGCCGGCACAGGGGACTCCTGGAACGCCGCAAGTGTGCCGGACGGTCCGAAGTCCTCTGCCAAGACCCCTCAAACCCTGATCCAGCCCTCCGGCACCATTCCGAACTGCATCAGGCAGGGCATCAACCGCGGCAACGAAGATGTCCTCGGGGCCAAGAAGGGCACCTACAACGGGAACGCCGCGTATCTCG
The DNA here is from genome assembly GCF_040655035.1 of Streptomyces sp. NPDC050549. Lineage (NCBI taxonomy): Bacteria > Bacillati > Actinomycetota > Actinomycetes > Kitasatosporales > Streptomycetaceae > Streptomyces > Streptomyces sp. NPDC050549. Next base: position 13,657 of record NZ_JBFAJD010000058.1, on the reverse strand, counting down.
TGGTGCTACCCGATGCCTCCGACAGCACTCGGGTCACGGCGTACGTCGTCGACGCCGCCTGTGTCAGTGGGCAGACATCCGCCCCTGGCAAGGTTCTCCTGACGCGGTCGTACGCCCGTTCCTGACTTCGGACGCCTCATCGCCGACCGGTGTGGTACATCCCTGCTGTGTGCCGTCTCCGTATGCCCGGACACAGCGGGAATGCGGGCCCCGTAGGATCCGTTGGGTGGGGTGGAGGCTCCGACAGGGGCTCCCACCGGTCGTACTGACGCAGTCCAGAGACGAGGAACCAAGCCGTGAGCGACGTCCGAAACGTGATCATCATCGGCTCAGGGCCCGCCGGCTACACGGCGGCGCTCTACACCGCGCGCGCGTCGCTGAAGCCGCTGGTGTTCGAGGGCGCCGTCACCGCTGGTGGCGCGCTGATGAACACCACCGAGGTGGAGAACTTCCCGGGCTTCCAGGACGGCATCATGGGCCCCGAGCTCATGGACAACATGCGCGCCCAGGCCGAGCGGTTCGGCGCCGAGCTGATCCCGGACGACGTGGTCTCCGTCGACCTGACCGGTGAGATCAAGACCGTCACCGACACCTCGGGCACCGTGCACAAGGCGAAGGCCGTCATCGTCACCACTGGCTCGCAGCACCGCAAGTTGGGCCTGCCGAACGAGGACGCGCTTTCCGGCCGGGGTGTCTCCTGGTGTGCCACCTGTGACGGATTCTTCTTCAAGGACCAGGACATCGCCGTCATCGGTGGTGGCGACACGGCGATGGAGGAGGCGACCTTCCTCTCCCGCTTCGCCAAGTCCGTGACGATCGTGCACCGCCGGGACAGCCTGCGTGCCTCCAAGGCGATGCAGGAGCGTGCCTTCGCCGACCCGAAGATCAAGTTCGTCTGGGACAGCGAGGTCGCCGAGATCGAGGGCGACCCGAAGCTGGCCGGCCTAAAGCTGCGCAACCTGAAGACCGGGGAGCTCTCGGACCTAGCGGTGACGGGTCTGTTCATCGCGATCGGCCACGACCCCCGCACGGAGCTGTTCAAGGGCCAGCTGGACCTGGACGGGGAGGGCTACCTGAAGGTTGAGGCACCCTCGACCCGGACCAACCTGACCGGTGTCTTCGGCGCCGGTGACGTCGTCGACCACACCTACCGCCAGGCGATCACCGCCGCCGGCACCGGCTGCTCCGCGGCTCTTGACGCCGAGCGTTTCCTCTCCGCCCTCGCGGACGAGGAGAAGGCAGAGCCCGCGAAGACCACCGTCTGACCCCCATCCGCCCCACCGCACGATCAAGTTAAGGAGCCCGCCGTGGCCGGCACTCTGAAGAATGTGACCGACGATTCCTTCGAGCAGGACGTCCTCAAGAGCGACAAGCCCGTCCTCGTGGACTTCTGGGCCGCCTGGTGCGGTCCGTGCCGTCAGATCGCTCCGTCCCTCGAAGCCATCGCCGCCGAGTACGGTGACAAGATCGAGATCGTCAAGCTCAACATCGACGAGAACCCGGGTACGGCCGCCAAGTACGGCGTGATGTCCATCCCGACCCTGAACGTCTACCAGGGTGGCGAGGTCGCCAAGACCATCGTCGGTGCGAAGCCGAAGGCCGCGATCGTCCGCGACCTTGAGGACTTCATCGCCGAGTGATGTTTCACGTGAAACATGGATGGGCCGACTCCCCGGAGTCGGCCCATTTGCTTTGGAGCTGTTCCTGACTGTTCCTAGAGCGGTCGCAGCGCTGGTTCCTTCTGTACGGCCCCCAACAGCCGGTCGAGTGCCAGCTCCACGTCCTCCTTCCAGGAGAGCGTTGTACGCAGCTCCAGCCGCAGCCGTGGATTGGTGGGATGCGGGCGGACCGTCTTGAAGCCCACAGCTAGCAGATGGTCGGCAGGCAGTATGCAGGCAGGCTCTTTCCAGCGAGTGTCGCCGAAGGCCTCGATCGCCTTGAAGCCCCGCCTCAGCAGATCCTTGGCGACCGTCTGGACCATGACCCGACCCAGCCCCTGTCCCTGGTAGCCCGGCATGATGAACGCCGTCATCAGCTGTACGGCGTCCGGCGACACGGGGCTCGTGGGAAACGCCGTGGAGCGGGGAACGTAGGCAGGGGGCGCGTACAGGACGAAGCCCACCGGGACGTCATCGACGTAGACGACCCGCCCGCAGGAGCCCCAGTCCAGTAGGACGGCGGAGATCCAGGCTTCCTTCTCCAGGGCCGTCGTGCCCGCTCTTACCGCGGCCTGGCCGCTGACGGGGTCCAGCTCCCAGAAGACGCACGACCGGCAACGCTGGGGAACGTCCGGGAGGTTGTCCAACGTGAGCGGTACGAGCCGACGCCCCATGAAGGCTGATCCTCGCTTCCTTCGCCCGCAGCATCGCGGGCGGCTGTCAGGGCGCTGCGTTCCCTGAGCAGACTGCCGACGAACCCGCCGACCGCCCCCAGGCCCAGACCCGCGCTCACCAGTCCGGTGCGGCTCACCGTTCGCATGGCCCCTGCCTCCCCTAAGAGGTGCTGCCAGGTGGATGCGCCATACCCGAACGCATCGTATCCATGATGCGATTCCATCGATACCGACAGAAAGCAAAGAGCGAGCCGTGTTCCGGTACACACCGGACACGGCCCGCTCTGCAGGTCGAACGAAATCCAGGCCGTAGACGGACGGATCAGACCTCGTCCTCCGAGTCGTCGTCCAGCAGGCTGCGCTGCAGGACCGGCCCCTCACCCGGAGCCAGCGAGCCGAGGATCCGCTCAAGGTCCTCCATCGAGGCGAACTCGACAGTGATCTTGCCCTTCTTCTGCCCCAGGTCGACCTTCACCCGGGTCTCGAAGCGATCCGAGAGGCGCGTGGCGAGGTCGGACAGCGCTGGGGAAACCAGAGCGCCGGCCCGCGGTCCCTTGGAGCGCTGAGCGGTCTGGGGCCGTGAACCCATCAGGGTCACGATCTCCTCGACGGCCCGCACGGAGAGCCCCTCCGCCACAATCCGGTGAGCCAGCCGGTCCTGTTCCTCCGAGTCGTCGACGGAGAGTAGCGCCCGGGCATGACCGGCAGAGAGCACGCCGGCCGCGACCCGACGCTGGACCGACGGCGAGAGCTTCAGCAGACGCAGGGTGTTGGAGACCTGCGGGCGGGAACGCCCGATACGGTCCGCCAGCTGATCGTGCGTGCAGTTGAAGTCCTTGAGCAACTGATCGTAGGCAGCCGCCTCTTCGAGCGGATTCAGCTGGGCGCGGTGCAGGTTCTCCAGGAGGGCGTCCAGGAGAAGCTTCTCGTCGTCCGTGGCCCGCACGATCGCCGGGATCGCATCAAGACCTGCTTCACGGCAGGCCCGCCAGCGCCGCTCGCCCATGATGAGCTCGTAGCGCGTCGGGGCGATCTGCCGTACGACGACGGGCTGGAGAAGGCCGACCTCCTTGATGGAGGTGACGAGCTCCTGCAGCGCATCCTCGTCGAACACCTCACGGGGCTGGCGCGAGTTCGGCGTGATGGAGTCGAGAGGCAGCTCGGCGAAGTGGGCACCGATGGGAGGCGCGAACGTCTCCACGGCGCCGTACGACGGCTCCTCTGTGTCGTAGGAAGCCGGCGGCAGGGTGGTGACTTTCGCCGCGGCCACTCCTCGGTCGCCGGTGATGACCGGAACGGCCGTGGGGGACGCGGAAGCAGTGCCGCCTCCCATGGCGGCCGGAGCCACCGTCTTCTCCCCGGTCGGGGCTGCGGGGATCAGTGCGCCGAGCCCACGGCCCAAACCCCTCCGTCGCTCGCTCACTGAATGCCCTCCACCATGCTCTGGTCGCTCTGCGCGCCGATGTGCGCATGTGGTGCGTCGTAGCTGACGCCCACACCCTTCAGTGCGATTTCCCTTGCTGCTTCAAAGTAGGAGAGGGCACCGCTCGATCCGGGATCGTAGGTCAGTACCGTCTGCCCATAACTCGGCGCCTCGGAGATACGAACCGAGCGGGGAATGCTCGTCCGCAGCACCTCGTCGCCGAAGTGGCTGCGCACCTCGTCCGCGACCTGGGACGCGAGACGTGTCCGGCCGTCGTACATGGTAAGCAGGATGGTCGACACATGCAGGTTGGGGTTGAGGTGCCCCCGCACCAGGTCGACATTGCGGAGCAGTTGTCCGAGGCCCTCCAGCGCGTAGTACTCACACTGGATCGGGATGAGCACCTCCGCACCGGCAACCAACGCATTGACCGTCAGCAGGCCGAGCGAGGGCGGACAGTCGATGAGGATGTAGTCGAGCGGCTGCTCGTAGGCCTGAATCGCCCGCTGCAGTCTGCTTTCTCTCGCCACCAGGGACACCAGCTCGATCTCCGCACCGGCGAGATCGATCGTGGCAGGGGCGCAGAAGAGACCCTCGACATCGGGAACTGGCTGAACAACCTCGGAGAGAGGCCTGCTGTCGACCAACACGTCATAGATGGAAGGAACTTCCGCGTGATGATCGATCCCCAGTGCCGTGGAGGCATTGCCCTGTGGGTCGAGGTCGACCACCAGAACACGGGCACCGTGCAGTGCCAGCGAAGCGGCAAGATTGACGGTCGTCGTCGTCTTGCCCACCCCGCCCTTCTGGTTGGCGACAACCATGATTCGGGTCTGCTCGGGTCGTGGCAGACCCTCGCCCGCACGACCTAGGGCTTCCACAGCCAGTTGGGCAGCACGACCGATGGGAGTGTCGTCCATAGGGGGCGGTGTTTCACGTGAAACATCCTCCCCCATCGACTCGGTACGGGGACCGGGGACCGGATCGGTCATCGGTCCCGCGATGTTGGCGTCGGACCGCAAGGATTCACTCTCCTCGACTTCAGGCTCGCAATGAACAGAGCCTCCCATGTCTTCAGGGTCGTGAACCAGTGAGGCCTGTTGTTCTGTGGAGAATTCCACCTCTGTGGACAACTCCGTGCCCTCTCCGAGTGATCCGAGAGGCTTCCGATCGCGGGGTTCGGCCGCGCGGCTGCGGCTGATGATGCCGTGGAGCAGTGAGCGACGTTTCACGTGAAACACGATGCACAGCAGCCGAGGCCGAACTGTCCGCGACACTCCGGCATGCGTAGGTTAGGCAGCTTGTGTGGAGTAAGTCTCGTCGTCAGGACGGATCAGCGACGACGCCGGGTCCGTCCGGTGCGAGCCGCCTTCGCGCGTTTGGCGGCGAAGCGCACGCCGCCGGGACTCTCCCCTACTTCGACGCGCACGACCGTGGACAGCGGATCCACGACGCCCTCGCCCACATGGAGGATGGACGTCTCCACAGCACCGAGCTTGCTCAGGGCTGTTGCCGCCGCCTTGAGCTCTTCCTCGGCGGTGTCGCCTTTGAGGGCAAGCATCTCTCCGTAGGGACGCAGCAACGGGATACCCCAGGTGGCCAGCCGGTCCAGCGGTGCCACGGCCCGGGCCGTCACCACATGGACGGGCTGCAGCTTGCCCATGACCTCTTCGGCCCGACCCCGCACCACGGTCACATGGTCCAGGCCCAACAATTCGACGACCTCGGCGAGGAAGTTGGTCCGACGCAGCAGTGGCTCCAGGAGCGTGATCTTCAGATCCTCCCGGACAAGCGCCAGGGGAATGCCTGGCAGGCCGGCTCCCGAACCGACGTCGCAGACGGTCACGCTCTCCGGCACGACCTCCGAGAGCACCGCACAGTTCAGGATGTGCCGTTCCCACAGGCGGGGCACCTCACGTGGGCCGATGAGACCACGCTGCACGCCCGCGTCGGCGAGCAGCTCGGCGTATCGGACCGCATCCTCGAAGCGATCGCCGAACACCTCGCGCGCCTGCTCGGGCGCAGGGGGAAGCTCCGCTGCCTCCGTCACGGGGGACCGTCCTTCCGTACCGCAAAAGCGCATGGGGCGCTGACCATCAGGACCACCAGAACTACAGGACTATCAGGCTGACAAAGTTCGGCCCCGTCTGCTCAACAGACGGGGCCGGTGGAACGTGGGGACAGATCAGGCGGGAAGTACGACGACGAAGCGCTGCGGCTCCTCGCCCTCCGACTCGCTGCGCAGTCCCGCGGCCTTGACGGCGTCGTGCACGACCTTGCGCTCGAACGGGGTCATCGGGTTCAGCTTCACCGGCTCGCCGGTGTTCTTCACATCGGCCGCGGTCTTGGCGCCCAGCTCGGAGAGCTCGGTCCGCTTCTTGGCGCGGTAGCCGGCGATGTCCAGCATCAGCCGGCTGCGGTCCCCCGTCTCCCGGTGGACGGCCAGGCGGGTGAGCTCCTGGAGTGCTTCCAGCACCTCACCGTCACGGCCGACGAGCTTCTGCAGGTCGCGGCCGCCGCTGTCGCTGATGATCGACACAGCGGCGCGGTCGGCCTCGACATCCATGTCGATGTCGCCGTCGAGATCGGCGATGTCGAGCAGACCCTCAAGGTAGTCCGCCGCGATCTCGCCCTCCTGCTCCAGGCGGGACAGGGTGTCTGCACCCTCGGCAGCGGCGGAGGTGGTGGTGCCTTCCGTCACGGGATGGACTCCTTCTTACTTCTTGGACGGGGACTTGGGCCGCTGCGGACCCTTGCGCTGTCCGGACTGGGCCTTGCTGCGGGTACCGCCGGCGGGCTTCGGGGCGGCCTTCTTGGCAGCGGTGGCGGGCTTGGCGTCCTCGGGTTCGTCCGACTTGCTCAACGAAGTCTTCGGCTCGGCGTCGTCGGGCGTGTTGCCGGCACTGTCCTCGGCCGCCTTCGCGGCGGCGGACTGGCGCTGGGACTTGGTCTGCCGCTTGGGCTGCTGGCGCCGGGGAGCGGCCGTGGTCGGCGTACCGTCCTCGGACTCCACCGCGGCCTCGCCCTTCACCACAGTGCCGTCGGCCTGGGCCACGAGGCCCACCTTGGTCAGGCTGTTGATGAACTTGCGCTCGAACTCGTTGCGTTCGCGGCCCTTGGAGACGATCGCCTTGATGATGGCCTTCTCGCCCCGGCTGCGGGTCTTCTCGTGGTGCGTGACGTGCTTGGTCAGGCGCTCCAGGTAGGCGGCCTGGGCCTTGGAACCCGGCGTCGGGTTGTTGTGGATCACGTACATCTGCTGGCCCATGGTCCACACGTTGGTGGTCAGCCAGTAGACGAGGACACCGACGGGGAAGTTGATGCCGAAGATGGCGAACATGACCGGGAAGACGTACATCAGCATCTTCTGCTGCTGCATGAACGGGGTCTTCACCGTGGTGTCGACGTTCTTCGTCATCAGCTGGCGCTGCGTGTAGAACTGCGACGCGGACATCATCACGATCATGATCGCGGTGACGACCCGGACGTCGGTCAGCGTGGCGCCGAGCGCCTCGACCTTGCTGCTGCTGTCCGTGAACTTCGCGGCGAGCGGAGCGCCGAAGATGTGCGCCTTACGCGCGCTGGCGAGCAGCGAGTCGTTGATGACGCCGATCGTCGAGCCCGTCGCGATGCCGTTGAGCACGTGGTACAGGGCGAAGAAGAACGGGGACTGCGCCAGGATGGGAAGGCACGAGGAGAGCGGGTTGGTACCCGACTCCTTGTACAGCTTCATCATCTCTTCGGACTGACGCTGCTTGTCGTTCTTGTAGCGTTCCTGGATCTTCTTCATCTCGGGCTGCAGGGTCTGCATGGCCCGGGTCGCCTTGATCTGCTTCACGAAGAGCGGGATCAGGCAGATGCGGATCAGGATCACCAGGGACACGATGGACAGGCCCCAGGCCCAGCCCGTGTCGGGACCGAAGACCTTCCCGTACACCGAGTGGAACTGGACGATGACCCAGGAAACGGGTGTCGTGATGAAGCTGAAAAGACTGGCAATCGTGTCCACTAATCATGCTCCTTGGGCATGGGACGGTGTCTCTGCGGCCGGGCTCGAAGGACTCAGCCCTTCAGTGGCCGTTTCGGCGGCGGAGGTCCCGCCCTTGTCTGCGCGCCGTGCGCCCCGCAGCATCTCGTGCCACCGCGGACGCTTGCGCGGCGGGACATGGTCCACACCGCCGAGCGACCACGGATTGCACCGCAGGATGCGCCAGGCCGTGAGCGCGGTGCCCTTGATCGCGCCGTGCCGGTCGATGGCCGTATAGCCGTAGTGGGAGCACGACGGGTAGTACTTGCACACCGGCCCGAGCAAAGGACTGATCGTCCACTGGTACAGCTTGATCAGTGCCAGTAGTGGGTACTTCATCGCGCGCCCCCTCCCAGCAGCCGCTGAACGGCGGCATCCAGGTCTTGGGCCAGCTGTGCATGGTCGGCGTCACCCGCTCCGGGCAGCGCTCGTACGACTACCAGGCTACCGGGGGGAAACAGAGCGACTCGCTCACGCATCAGATGGCGAAGTCTGCGCTTCACTTTGTTCCGCACCACGGCGCCGCCCACTGCCTTGCTGACGACGAAACCCGCACGCGTCGGGGGAGCGCTCTCCCCTGGCGCGTGCGGGTCCGTGGCACCGCTACGAAAGTGGACGACGAGAAGCGGGCGGCCGGCCCGGCGACCCCGTCGTACCGCGGTCGCGAAGTCCTCGCGCCGCCTCAGCCGATGCTCGGTAGGCAGCACGACGTCATGACCTGATCGGGATCAGGCGGACAGGCTGGCGCGACCCTTGCCACGACGGTTCGCGAGAATCGCGCGACCGGCACGGGTACGCATCCGCAGGCGGAAGCCGTGGGTCTTGGCCCGACGACGGTTGTTCGGCTGGAAGGTGCGCTTGCTCACGAGGGGGCTCCAGAAATAAATCGGTGGTTGCGGGTGCCGTCCTGGCTGTCACCGTGCGCCCACGAGTAGCTCGCAGTAACGCCCGAGTGCACCGCTGACCGATCACCCACATGCGATCTGTGCCCATCGGAGGCAGGCGGCAGCAGCCATCGACAACTCGACCTGGTCACGGTACGCGGGGCTACGCCATCCGGTCAAACCAGCGGTCACAGCGAGACACTATCCACAGGCTGGGGACAACAACTTGAACCGCACCCGTCGCCCTGACTACCGTGGCTGGACTCTGATTCGTTCCTTTGTCCCCCGCCCCGACACCTTTTTCCCCTGCGTCCCACCCGATTTACATCCCGTCCCGTCCGCGAACCACACGTTCGTGGGACCCGTGAGAGAGCGTGCCCTGTGGCTGACGTACCTGCCGATCTTGCCGCAGTGTGGCCACGAGTGCTGGAGCAACTTCTCGGTGAGGGGCGTGGGCAGGGTGTCGAGACCAAGGACGAGCACTGGATCCGGCGCTGCCAGCCCCTGGCACTCGTCGCAGACACTGCTTTGCTCGCCGTACCGAACGAATTTGCGAAAGGTGTGCTCGAAGGCCGCCTCGCGCCGATCGTCAGCGAGACCCTGAGCCGCGAGTGCGGCCGACCGATCCGTATCGCGATCACCGTCGACGACTCCGCGGGCGATCCCCCGGGACCGCCGACACCCCCCGCCCCGCCCCAGCGCCGCTACGAGGAACCCGAACAGAACCGGGACCCGTACGAGGGCGGCTACGGCCGTCATCGCGCCGAGCCGCTCCCGGGCGGCCCCGGCGACCAGCTGCCCACCGCCCGTCCCGCCTACCCGTCGGAGTACCAGCGGCCCGAGCCCGGCGCCTGGCCGCGGCCGTCGCAGGACGACTACGGCTGGCAGCAGCAGCGGCTCGGCTTCCCCGAGCGGGACCCGTACGCGTCACCGTCCCAGGACCAGTACGCCCCGCCGGCACAGGATCAGTACGGCTCGCCGTCCTCGGAGCAGTACGGAGCACCGTCGAAGGACCAGTACGGAGCGCCGCCCCAGGACTCCTACAAGCCGCAGCAGGACCAGTACGCCCCGCCGACGCAGGACTACCGCCCGCAGTCGATGGAGCGTCCGTCGTACGAGCAGCAGCGCGCGGAGTACGAGCAGTCGCGGGCCGAGTACGAGAAGTCCCGCGCGGAATACAACCAGCGTGACGCGCGCCGCGATCTGTCCGACTCGCGCTCGTCGTCGAACTCCGGCCATGTGCACCGCGGCGGGCCGGGGTCGCCCGGTCCGCTGGGCTCCAAGCCCGCGCCGGCGGCCGGCCCCGGTGAACCGACCGCGCGCCTGAACCCGAAGTACCTCTTCGACACGTTCGTCATCGGCGCCTCGAACCGCTTCGCGCACGCCGCCGCGGTCGCCGTCGCCGAGGCGCCCGCGAAGGCGTACAACCCCCTTTTCATCTATGGGGAGTCGGGGCTCGGCAAGACGCACCTGCTGCACGCGATCGGGCACTACGCGCGGAGCCTGTACCCCGGCACGCGCGTGCGGTACGTGAGCTCGGAGGAGTTCACCAACGAGTTCATCAACTCGATCCGCGACGGCAAGGGCGACAGCTTCCGTAAGCGGTACCGCGAGATGGACATCCTTCTTGTCGACGACATCCAGTTCCTCGCGGACAAGGAGTCGACGCAGGAGGAGTTCTTCCACACCTTCAACACGCTCCACAACGCGAACAAGCAGATCGTGCTGTCCAGCGATCGGCCGCCGAAGCAGCTGGTCACGCTGGAGGACCGGCTGCGGAACCGTTTCGAGTGGGGCCTGATCACCGACGTCCAGCCGCCCGAGCTGGAGACCCGTATCGCCATCCTTCGTAAGAAGGCGGTGCAGGAGCAGCTCAACGCCCCGCCGGAGGTACTGGAGTTCATCGCCTCCCGCATCTCGCGCAACATCCGCGAGCTGGAGGGGGCGCTGATCCGGGTGACGGCGTTCGCGTCGCTCAACCGGCAGCCGGTGGACCTCGGTCTCACCGAGATCGTCCTCAAGGACCTCATCCCGGGCGGCGAGGACTCGACCCCGGAAATCACGGCGTCGGCGATCATGGGCGCCACCGCCGACTACTTCGGCATCACGGTCGAGGACCTGTGCGGCAGTTCACGCGGGCGCCAGCTGGTCACGGCCCGGCAGATCGCCATGTACGTGTGCCGCGAACTGACCGACCTCTCTCTGCCGAAGATCGGCGCGCAGTTCGGCGGTCGCGACCACACCACGGTCATGCACGCCGATCGCAAGATCCGCGCGCTGATGGCCGAGCGCCGCTCGATCTACAACCAGGTCACCGAGCTGACCAACCGGATCAAGAACGGCTGACAGCCGCGGAGTTACGACACCGAAGGGCGCCCAGGGATTTCCCCTGAGGCGCCCTTCGGCTTGCCGGGGCCGGCCGCGGCGGCGCTCGGAGGAGACGGAAGACGCTTCAACGGCCACCGGGGAAGGCGGCCCAAAGGCGTCCGAAGGCGCCACGGAGTCCTCCAGGGCGATCCGCAGCCGTTCCGGAGGCAGTCCGGAGCCGGTCCGAAGGCGATCCGGAGCAAGAGGGGGAGCCGCTTCTAAGCGGTCCAGCGCCCTTCCGAGACCGATCTCGCAGCCCCTCGGGACGTGTCCGCCGCCCATCCACAGCTGTGCGCAGACCGCCCGCTGTTCGAATAGCTGCCGGGTTACGGCCGCCCTCCACAGATTTGGTGACTTTCTTCCGTCCACATCCTGGGGACTGCGAAGTTGTCCAGATCGTGTCCACAGGCGTCTCGGATGCGAGACCATCAGTCCAGGTCAGGTGCTTGTGGATTCGTGGACAAAAGATCTCCACAGGCTGTGGACAAATCCGTGATCCACAGGCTGGGGACGGAGTTGTCCACCGACAACCCACAGGCTGGGGGCGGTTGTCCCCAGTGATCCCCAGCTTCTCCACATCGCTGTCCACTGTTCGGCAACGCGACGCGCCATCTCACCGTGTCGAGTGAAAGGCGTCACACGAAGGTGCCGGGTTGGGCTGTGGGAAAGGTGGGTAAAGCTGGGGACGGCGCTGGGGAGAAGTGGCCCTCGGCTGTGCATGGGGTGTGCAGAACTTTCCGTTCTCCACAGAAACCCGAGGTTGTCCACTGCCGTCACCCACAGGACCGGTGGACAAAATTCCCGCTCTGAGCTGGGAAAACGGGGTTATCCACGGTATCCACAGCCCCTACTACTACTAGCAACTAGAGAGAGCTGGGAAACCGTTTCGAAGCGGGGCCTGTGCACAACTCGCGCTTCGTTGCCCGACCGCCCCTCGTCACGACTTGACCCCGAGAGGCACCTACTGTCAGTGCCGTGCGTCAGACTGTTCCCCGATGTCCTTCCCCTCACAGGGACCGACGACACCGAGACAGACGACGAAGCCAGGCAGGCCGAGAAGCGCCGGCAACAGCAGGAGGCGGCAACAGTGAAGATCCGGGTGGAACGCGACGTACTCGCGGAGGCAGTTGCCTGGGCGGCACGCAGCCTCCCGGCCCGTCCGCCGGCGCCGGTCCTCGCCGGCCTCCTGCTGAAGTCCGAGGAGGGGCAGCTGAGCCTGTCCAGCTTCGACTACGAGGTCTCCGCGCGCGTTTCGGTCGACGCGGAGATCGAGGAGGAGGGCACGGTCCTCGTCTCCGGCCGGCTGCTCGCCGACATCTGCCGCGCCCTTCCCAACCGGCCGGTGGAGATTTCCACAGACGGTGTACGGGCGACGGTGGTCTGCGGTTCCTCCCGGTTCACCCTGCACACACTCCCTGTGGAGGAGTACCCGGCACTGCCGCAGATGCCGGGCGCGACCGGCACCGTCCCCGGTGAGGTGTTCGCCTCCGCCGCTGCCCAGGTGGCCATCGCCGCCGGGCGCGACGACACGCTGCCCGTCCTCACCGGTGTGCGCATCGAGATCGAGGGCGACACGGTGACGCTGGCGTCCACCGACCGCTACCGCTTCGCGGTCCGCGAGTTCCTCTGGAAGCCGGAGAACCCGGAGGCGTCCGCGGTCGCCCTGGTGCCCGCCAAGACGCTCCTGGACACCGCCAAGGCCCTCACGAGCGGCGACAGCGTGATCCTGGCGTTGTCCGGCTCGGGCGCGGGAGAGGGTCTCATCGGCTTCGAGGGCGCCGGCCGTCGTACGACGACCCGCCTCCTGGAGGGCGACCTCCCAAAGTACCGCTCGCTGTTCCCGACGGAGTTCAACTCCATCGCCGTGATCGAGACCGCCCCCTTCGTGGAGGCCGTCAAGCGCGTGGCCCTGGTCGCCGAGCGCAACACGCCGGTGCGGCTGAGCTTCGAGCAGGGAGTGCTGATCCTGGAGGCCGGTTCCAGCGACGACGCACAGGCTGTGGAGCGGGTCGACGCGCAGTTGGAGGGCGACGACGTGTCGATCGCCTTCAACCCGACGTTCCTGTTGGACGGCCTGAGCGCCATCGACTCCCCGGTGGCCCAGCTGTCCTTCACGACCTCGACCAAGCCCGCGCTGCTCAGCGGCAAGCCGGCCCTGGACGCCGAGGCGGACGAGGCCTACAAGTACCTGATCATGCCGGTCCGCCTCAGCGGCTGACCCAATCCGACGAGAACACCGCAGGTCGGGGCATACGGGCGGGTGCTTCTGAGCGCGTATGCCCACAGGTGTGCATGACCGTCCGGGTCTAGGCTCGGACACAGGTACGCAAGTGCCTTCATGCCACGTCGCACCTTAAGGAACAACTGATGGAGCTCGGTCTCGTCGGCCTCGGCAAGATGGGCGGCAACATGCGAGAGCGCATCCGCCGCGCAGGCCACACCGTCATCGGATACGACCGCAACCCGGACCTCGCCGATGTCCACAGCCTGGGAGAGCTTGTGGACAGGCTCAAGGGCCCTCGCGTCGTGTGGGTGATGGTCCCGGCCGGTGCCGCCACCCAGTCGACCGTCGACGAGCTGGGCGAGCTCCTGGAGCCCGGTGACGTCGTCGTGGACGGCGGCAA